>JALYXU010000336.1 GCA_030946925.1 Pseudomonadota bacterium | reverse complement strand
GAGCATGCGCTCCGCCTCGGCCGATCAGACACTGTGCTCAGGACTCGCTGGTCAAGCCCTCGACTTGTCCTCGGGCTTCGGGTTGACGACCTCGCCCGTTCCCTTGCCGGCCGCATTCCCGGCGACGGCGCCGATCGCTGCGCCGGCCGCCATGCCGATCGGCCCGCCCGCGGCACCGATCGCCGCGCCGGCCGCTGCACCACCGCCCGTGCCGACTCCCTTGGCAAGGTTGTGATCCGCCAGATCGTCCTGGCGAGTCGGGTTCGCGACTTCGGCCGTGCCCTTGCCGGCAAGTCCGCCGGCGACGGCACCGACGGCTGCTCCGGCGGCCATCCCGATCGGCCCGCCGACAGCGCCCAATGCCGCACCCGTGGCAGCACCGCCGCCAGCGCCGACACCCTTCGCGAGGTTGTGATCGCCGCGGTCGTCACCCGACTTCGGGTTGACGACTTCCGCGGAACCCTTGCCGGCCAGACCGCCCGCCACCGCGCCGATCGCCGCACCCGCAGCCATCCCGACCGGGCCACCGACGGCACCGAGGCCGGCCCCGGTCACCGCGCCGGCCGTCGCACCGACGCCCGTGCCGATCACGTGCTGCCCCTGGTGGTCCTGCCACTGGCTTGTGAAGTGGCGCGCGTCATCGTCGGAGCGCGGGGTCACGCCCATCAGGATGCCGCCGTTCTTGATGCCTTCCTCGTAATGCTTCACGCGCTCCTCGGGAATGCCTGCGCCGATGAGCGCACCAACCAGGCCACCGGCCGCACCGCCCGCGCCGGCTCCTGCAAGGCCAGCCGCGAGCGGCCCGGCGATGACCAGCCCCAAGCCCGGCAGCACGAGCGACGTGCCGATCGCGGCGACGGCTGCCAGGGTCGCGCCGACCGCGCCACCGATGCCTGCGCCAACGCCCGCGCCCTTGGCAGCCTTGCTGCCGAGCTCGGTTTGCGGCGCATCGTCGCTGAGGAACTGGTGCTTGCGCGTCTCGTCGCTCATGACGAGGTTGACGTCGTCCTGGCCATAGCCGCGAGCGGACACGTCGCGGTATGCCTGCTCGGCGCTGTCCCGATCGGGAAAGAGGCCGGTGACCATTCTGGAGCTGGATGTCTGCGGGGTCATGAAGTAGTCCTTGGATGTGCCACGCGATCAGGTGGCGGGTGGACGGAGCCTTAAGGCTTCGTGGGGGATGAGGTTTGCTGGACGGCCGGAGTGGCCGGAGCAGGCGTGGTCGTCGGCGTCGTTGCGGCCGCCTTCTTGTTGGCCATGTGGTGGCCCACCGCACAGCCGGCTGCGGCGCCGATCAGGCCGTGGTGGCCCGCGACGTGGCCGCCGATGCCACCGACCGCCGCGCCCTTCAGGCACCCCTTGGCGCTGGCAACACCAGGCAACGCGGATACACAAGCCACGAGGATGCAGGCAGCGAGTCTGAATTTCACGAAAACCTCCTGAGGTCAAACGGGAGCCAAAGCTTAGTTGGCGCCTCGGACAGTGCTGCCGGCCAAGACCTCGAGGCGGTGTAGGCAGCCGCCTTCGGGTGGTCGAAGGGCGCTGTGGAATTCCTGACCGCGATGTAGGTGTCCGCCGACACGCGTGCCGGCATTTGACCGCTCCGAAACTGGCCTGCCCAGACTGGACGCAACCTGGAGGGCGACGCACCCTTGCCGGCACCAAATTCCAGGAGACTCCAGTGACTTCGATCGCCAAATCACATTCGCGCGAACAGCCCGCAGCCGTCGATGCAATCCAGTTGCTCGTCAGGGACCATCAAGAAGTGGAAGCGCTGTTCAAGAAATACGACAAGTTGAAGGACGCACACGCGGCCGCATCGGATCGCCAGGCGCTGGCTGAGCAGATCTGCACCCTGCTCACCGTCCACACGACGATCGAGGAAGACATTTTCTACCCGGCGGCACGCAAGGCCGGCGTCGAAGCCGACCTGATGGATGAAGCCGACGTCGAGCATGCTTCAGCGAAGGAGCTGATCGCGCAGATCCGGGGGATGAAGCCGGACGAGAGTTACTACGACGCCAAGGTGACCGTCCTCGGTGAAGGCATCGCGCACCATGTCGAAGAAGAGCAGGAGGAGATGTTTCCCAAGTGCCGGGCGAGCGGCATGGATCTGAAGCGGCTCGGCTCGGAGATGGGCAAGCGCAAGACCGAGCTCATGCAGGAAGCCGGCGAGGAGCTGTTCGAGGACGAACGCGGCCCCGCCTCCTGAATTGAAATCCCGGCTCTGGATGAGCCGGGGCGTGTTCTGCAGCAGGCTGCGCAGTCAGCCGATGCAGGTGCGGTTCTTCCCCGTGCGCTTGGCTTCGTAGAGCGCCTGGTCGGCGCGCTCGAGCGAGTCTTCGATGCGTTCTTCCAACCGGTAGCCGGTCACACCGGCCGAAAACGTCACGAACACCTGCTTGTCCTTGTGCATGAAAAGCCCTCCGGTCAGCGAGCGCTGCAGTCGGGTCAGGATCTGCTCGCCTTCGGATGCCGGCGTTTCCGGTAGCAGCACCACGAACTCTTCGCCGCCGTAGCGCGCGACGCGGTCGGTCGGGCGGAGCGTCTTGCTCACGATTCCTGCAAGCGACTTCAGCGCCTCGTCGCCAGCGCTGTGGCCGAGCTCGTCGTTGAGTCGCTTGAAGTTGTCGATGTCGAGCAAGCCGATCGACAGATGGCCGCCGTTGCGCTCGAGGCGCGCGCGCTCGATCTCGAACGCCTGGATCAGGCCGCGCCGATTCGCGATCTGTGTCAGCTGGTCGGTCGACACCTCATCGGAGAGGCGCCGCATCTCGTCTTCGAGCTTGACGACACGCTCGCTGAGGTCGATCGCCTTGCTGTGCTCTTCCTGCAGGCGCGCCTGGGTCTTCTGAACCAGCGACTGGACGACGCGGCTTTCCGCAACCATCTCCCGGACCACGCCAGTCAGGCTTTCCAGCGAATCTGCTTCCTCGATGACCTCGGCGTAACGACCGACGCTTTGATGAAACTCGCCCGTCTTCGAGCCCAGCTCGGCAAGTTCGATCAGCATCTGATGGATCACGCCCTTCAAGGCATCGCGCGCCTGCTCGCGCTCGCCCTTGACCTCGGCGTGGCGGGCCCGGGCATGGTGCAGCATGTCGCTGACGGCGCGAACGCCGCGGGCGGTCAGGCCCTCCTCGATCTTCACGCGCATCGCCTCGCACTGGCCCTTGACCCAGCTGTCGTTTTCGGCGATCTCGGTGAGGCTCGAGGTCAGCTCGTGGCAAAGCTTGCCGAGCTGGTCGAAGAGATGATGGCGATGCTGCAGGACCCGCTCGGCGCCCAGGCATGCGAGGTCGATAGCTTCGGCGAGAGGCTCGGTGGCGCCGTCCCTGGCGAGCCGTTCGGAGAGCCGCGCCAGGTCGGCTGACATTGCCTGGCTCGCCGCGTCGTGCGGCAAGGCCTGTTGCAATGCGCCGGCCAGACGCAAGGCGATTCGATCGGGGCTCGAGGCCGTGACGGACGCTGCGGCCGGGGCGACCTCGAGCTCGGCCGCCGCGTCGCCGTCCCAGCTGTGGACGAGCTGCGCCAGCCGCTGTTGCAGGCGCCGCGCATCGCCGCGCGAGCTGGAAAGGACGCGGTGCACGCTTTCTTTCCGTCTGGCCACGGTCCAGTCGACGCTGCCGCGCTCGAGGCCGTGAACGATCCGCTCGATCAGGACTGCCAACGCGTCGGAGGTCGAGCGATGGGCGGTGTCGAACAGCTGCTCGGCGTGCTCCCAGCGCGCGTTTGTCAACGCCTCGCCGATTTCGGCACCGACCGGCTCGCCGTCGAAGGCACGCTGCGCCAGGCGGTCGACGAGCCTTTGCGCCCGGGCCGGCAGAGGCGACGGAGCGGCGCTGTCGCCGGCCTCGTGCCGGTAGGCACGCTCGTAGTTTTCAGGCGTCGGCTCGAGGCGCTCGGCAGCGAGCCGGCGCAACGCCGCCTTGGCAATGTGCGCACTTGACACGTCGAGCGCGCCGGCTCTGGTCAAGGGCGCCGGTCGGGTCTTTTCCACTCCGCATCCCTGAAGCGTCAGCCGATCGGCCGCGAGGCCCGGGGCCGCGTCGCCCGCGGTGGCTCCGGGGCATCGCTGCTCGAGGCCTTGCCGATCCACGGCGCTTTCTTCGGCAGCACGGTCTGCTGCAGCCAGGCCTCGATGTCGTCCGGCGGCTGGGCCTTGCTGAACAGGAAGCCCTGCATGATGCCGCAGCCGAGCCGGTGCAGGACCTCCATCTGGCGCAGGTTCTCGACGCCTTCGGCGATCACGCGCAGGCCGAGCGCGCGGGCCAGGGCGATGATCGCCGTGACGACCGCCGAGCTCTGCGGCGTCATGCCCAGATCGCGGACGAAGCTGCGGTCGATCTTCAGCTCGCTGATCGGCAGCGTCGTCAGGTAGGCGAGCGACGAGTAGCCGGTGCCGAAGTCGTCGATCGAGATCTCGACGCCGATCTCGTTCAACCGGTGCAGCGACGGGATCACGTTCTGCAGATCCTTCATCAGGCCGGTCTCGGTGATCTCGAGCTCGATCGCGTGGTGCGGCACGCCGTACGTGGTGACGGCGTTGTGGATGTATTCGACCAGGTCGGTGCGTTCGAACAGCCGGCTTGGCAGATTGACGGCGATCGAGTCGGTGAAGCCGAAGTTGTCCTGCCAGATGCGGGCCTGGCGGGCCGCCTCGCGGATCGCCCATTCGCTGAGCGGCGTGATCAGCCCGCTCTCTTCCGCCAAGGGAATGAAGTCGCCCGGCGGCACCAGCACGCCCTGGCGCCGCCAGCGCATCAGGGCCTCGGCGCCGACCATGCGAGCGCCTCGCACGTCGACCTTCGGCTGATAGTGCAGGACCAGCTCGTCGCGCTCGATCGCCTTGTGCAAGGCGCTCTCGAGCTCGAGCTTCTCGCGGCCCTGGCCGGCGAGCGTCGGCCGATAGACCGAGGCGGCGTTCCGGCCGGCCGACTTGACCGAGTACATCGCGACGTCCGAGTTGCGCAGCAGGTCGGCGACGTTGGTGCCGTCGCGCGGAAACAGGGCGATGCCGACGCTGGCGGTGACGAAGCACTCCTGCATGCCGATCGTGATCGGCAGCCGCATCGCCTCGAGGATGCGCTCGGCGACGCGCTCGGCATCGCGTTCGTCGACCACCTCCGGCAGCAAGGCGACGAACTCGTCGCCGCCGAGCCGGCCGACCGCCTCGAGGGTGCGGTGCGAACGCACGCCGACGGTCTCGAGCGTGCTTTCGAGCACCTGGTCGGAATGGCGGACGCACGAGCGAAGCCGCCGTGCCACCTCGACCAGCAGCTCGTCGCCGGCACCGTGGCCGAGCGTGTCGTTGATCACCTTGAAGCGGTCGAGGTCGATCAGCAGCAGCCCGACCTGGTGGTTGAGGCGCTTGGCGTGCTCAAGCGCCTTCTCGGCCCGCCAGATCAGCTGGCGCCTGTTGGGCAGCCCGGTCAGCGTGTCGAAGTTGGCGAGGTGGCGGATCCGGTCCTCGGCCAGGCGCCGATCCGTCACGTCCTGGACGATGCCGGTATAGCCGATCAGGTTGCCGTGCTCGTTGAATTCGGGCTCGGCCTCGATGTGGACGATCCGCGGCCGGCCGTCGGCCAGCCGCGCGTGGATGTCGGTGGCGAGCACGGTGCTGCGCTCGATGGCGCTGTGCGTCAGCTCGAGGAAGGACTTCCGCTCCTCCTCGGGAACCATCCGGAGCAGCCGCTTGAAGTCGAGCGGCTGGTCCGGCCCGACGCCGAACACGCGCAGGCCCTCGACCGAGAACAGCGGCCCGCCCTGGCCCCGCCGCCAGTCGAAGCTGCCCATCCGCGCCAGGTCCTGGGCCCGGGCCAGGCGCGACTTGCTGCGCTCGAGCTCGACCCGCGTCCGCGACGCCCGCAGCAGGTAGCGCAGGCGCCCGGCAAGCAGGCTCCACTGCGTCGACTTGACGAAGAAGTCGGTGGCGCCGGCCTCGTAGGCGCGGGTGATGGAGGCGTCGTCGTCGAGGCCGGTCAGCATCAGCACCGGCAGCGATTCGAAGCCCGCCAGCACGCGCAGCGAGCGACAGGTCTGGAAGCCGTCGAGGCCGGGCATGACGGCGTCGAGGACGACGATGTCCGGCAACACGTCCATCAGGCTTGCCAGCGCCTGCTCGCCGCCCGAGGCCTCGGTGACGGCGAAGCCCTGGTCGCGCAAGGCCACCGAGGTGAGCAGCAGGGTGACCTCGTCGTCCTCGACCAGCAGCACCTTGGGCCGTTCCGGAATGTCGTCGAACGCAGGCTCGCCGCGCGGGCCCGGCGCGGGGCGTCCTGCGGGCACTGCCTTCGAGTCCGTCATTCGGGCATGTCGCGCATCGAGTGCACGGCTTCCAACACGACCGGCAGCTCACGGTCCACCGCGTCGAGAAGCGCGCCGATCTCGCCGACGGTCTCGAGCCGGATGGCGGTCTCGATGTCGGCAAAGATTCCCGAGAGCTTCAATGCACCGATGCTGGCCGACGAAGACTTGAGGGTGTGCGCGACGTGACGGATGGCCACGGTGTCGCTTTGCTGTCTGGCCTGGCGCAGCTGCGGCCCGAGCCGAGCCACCGAGACTCCGAAGGCGCGCATGACGCGGCCGACCAGACGGCTCTGCCCGCTCGGATCGAGATCGCGCAGGCGCTGCAGGGCTGCATCGTCGAGCACCGGAAGGAGGGTCGAGCTCACGCTGTCGTAGGGCTTCGTTGCACGGTTGAAAAATGGAACGTCGGCAGCCGCCGCCGGCGCGCCTGCTCAGCCCCGTTTTCGGCGCGCTGCGCCAACACTTGACCCCGGCGTGGGCAGCCGAAGACGACGGTGCCGGCAAGACGCCGAGGTTTAGGCACTATTCGAGGGCTGCGGCGCCTTGCAGGGCGCGCAACTGGGCTCGATTGATCTCCGAGACGCTCATCAGCAGGTTCTCCGCCGCCTCGCGATACGCGAACCCCGATTCGCCTTCGGCCGCCTGGACCATCGCCAGATAAGGCTGAAACGGCCCGGTGTTGTGGACCAGCGCCTGGGAGACGCGTTCGGGAACCGGTATCGAGCCGAGCAGCTTGGCGAACGATTCGCCGAACATGCGATCGAGCAGCGAAAAGACGCCGCAGATGAAGATCTCGCTGCGCATCTCCTCATCGCCCGAGCCCGCCACCAGCTCTTCCATCAAGAGGCCGCGCCGCACCGCGGCGAACATCACCGGCCGCTGGTTGACGTCCTTGCTGGCGGTGGCCAGCAGCAGCGCCAGCCAGCGCTTCAGCCGCTGATAGCCGAGCATCATGATGGCGTGGCGAAACGAGCTGATCTCGACGCGCAGGCCGAACGCCGGCGAATTGATGTAGCGAAGCAGCTTGAACGCGAGCGACGGGTCGCGCTTCAGGGTGTTCTCGAGCCGCTCGATCGCGTCTTCGTTGTCGACCCGGCGCAGCAGCTCGACGATCACCTGCTGGTCCGGCTGGGCGCCGGCCCGGCCTGGACCGGTGCCGGTGGCACTGACCGCGTCGTCGATCGGCCAGCCGAGCACGGCGTGGGCGCCACGGGCGAAGCTCGCTTCCATGTCGACGACGGTGCGAACACCCGACTGGACGTGGGCGATCGAGCGGGTGACCCCGGCCGGCGCGACCGCACGGTCGCCGATCCTGCGTTCGTCGGCGATGTCGATGATCGAGTACTTGAAGCAGGGCAGCACTTCGCGCGGCAGCTCGGTGATCGGCCGGCCCTTCAGCAGCAGCGTGTTGCCGGCCGCGTGCAGACGCGTCAGGGCCGGCACGTTGGCCGGATCCGAGGCCATGAAGTTCGGGACCTCGACCATGAGGTTGGTCGACGGGTTGGCCTGCAACAGATCGTGCAGCAGGCTTTCGCTGACGACGTTCAGCGAGACGCTGCCGCCGGACGCCGGCCAGACGTCGCCGACGGCGTGGAGCAGCTGGGCGACGTCGAGCTTCGCATCGGGGCGCAGCGGCCAGACCGAGAGACGCGTTGCCGCGACTGCGCGGTTGCGGTCGATGAAGGGTGAGTAGCCCAAGGCCACCTGGCCGAGGATGGCGACATCCAGCAAGTCAACACTCCCGACCGGAACGGCACCGCCTTGCGGCACGGCGAAGCCCGAAATCAGCCGTTCACGTACTGGAACAACGACAGATGCTGGACCAATGCATACGACTTGAGCGCCGCATCGTAGCCGTTTTGCCGGCTCTGAAATTCGGAAATGGCGTGCACCATGTCCACATCTTCGGCGTTCGAGCGGTCGGTGGTGCCGACCAGCTTGCGGGCGTCGAGCCGGCCCTTCTGGCTGTCGATGTCGTTGAGGACGTCGCCGGCGGCGCCGCGGGCCGCCTGCAGGTTGGCCATCACCGAATCGAGATTGCGAATGTTTTCGCCGTTGGCTTGTGCCATCTGCGGCCCGGTTCGGCCGATCGCCGACAGATCGCCGATCGCCTTGTCGATGCTGTCGAAGACGCTCAGCGTCGCAGTCGATGCCGCGACCTGGAACTGGTTGCCCGATACCGGGGTGCCGCTGACCGTCAAGGCCATGCCGTCGACGGCGATCGCCTGCCCCGAGACGTAAGGCGCGGCGGTCACCGCGGTCGCCGCGCCGTTCTTCATGACCGCATAGGTCGTGACCCCTGCGGTGACCGTGAAGGCGAGCGTGTAGGCGGCACCGGTCAGTGCGCTCGGATCGGTGACGCTGCCGGTGTCGATGGTCGCGCCGGCGACCCCGGGGCCGGCGCTGGTCACGAACACGCCGTTGCCGGTGCGCGCCGTCATCCAGGCGGCGTTGCCGTCGCTCGTCAGCGGCAGGTCGGTGCCGGCCTCGGTCCGAAGCGCGCCGCTGGTGGTGGTGAACTTGACCCCGGACGGCGTGTCGACGAAGGGTTGCTGGGTTGACCCCTGGCCGCCGAACACGTAGGTGCCGGCGCCGTTGTCCTGATTGGCGATGCCGAGCAGCTGGCCGCGCAGCGATTGCAGCTGCGCCGCGAGCGCCTTGCGGTCGGCATCGTTGAGGGTCGGATTGCCGGCCTCGACCAGCAGCGCGCGCGCGTTCTGCAACAGGCCGCCGGCGTCGCCGAGCGCGCTCTCGGTTTGCGTCATGACCGACCTGCTGGCGTCGATGGTGCGCTGGTCGGCCTCGCCACGGCTGACGCTCGCCAGCGCCCGTTCGGCCCGCGCGGCGGCGGCCGGATCGTCGCTCGCCTTGTTGACGCGCTTGCCGGTCGTCATCTGGTTCTGCAGCGCCGACATGCCGTCCTGGCGCTGCAGCAAGGTGTTGATGCCGTTGTCGTAGCTGTAGGCGGTGCTGATTCTCATTGGCGTTGTCCTGGGTCGCTGCTCAACCGGCAATACGCAGCAGGCTGTCGAAGACGGTCTGCGCGATCTGCAGCATCTTGGCTGCGGCCTGGTAGCTCTGCTGGTACTGGATCAGACGTGCCGCTTCCTCGTCGAGGTTGACGCCCGACTGGTTCGAAGCGGCCGCCGCGGCGGCGCCGGCGATCGCATCCGACTGGCTCGCTGCCGAGGCAGCGCTCTGCACCCGCACGCCGATGCTCGAAAGCGCGCTGGCATAGGCATCGGTGACGTTCTGGCCGGCGACGGCGGTGCCGCCCTTGCCGACGATGAGGGCGTCGCGCAGGCCGAGCAGCGCATTGGCGTTGCCGTTGTCTGCCGCCGGATCGACGGTCTTCGCGACCACGATCACGTCGCCGCTCTTCGGCCCGCCGCTGAGCGTGAGCACGAAGCCGTTCAAGGCGATCGGCTGGCCGGCAACGAAGCTGCCGGTGCCGTTGACGGTCGGCGCGACGCCGGTCGTGTCGACCAGGCTGTAGCTGTAGCCGCCGTTGTTGTCGGTGAAGGTGAGCGTTGCCGTCAGCGCCGGATTGATCGCGGCGGAAACGGCGGCGACCGAGCCGATCCTCGCGCTGCCGGTGTTGGCGGCGTTGGCCGTGGCCGTCACCGGCGACGCCGCCGCGAGGCCCTTCGGATCGGTGAGGGCCAGGGTCATGCCGCGGCTGGCGTTGCTGACCGGCTGCAGCAGGAAGCTGTCGCCCGCGACCGGCAACGGCGCCGTCACGTCGATGCGAAAGCCGTCGACGATGGCGCCACTGCTGACGGTCTGCGAGGTCCCGTCGGAAAGTCGGGTCAGCTTGAACTGGCCGGCCGGCGGCGATGGCTGCGCCGTCAACTGATAGTCGCTCGCTTGCAGGGCCGCGCTGTCGACGACCGTGACGCTCACGCTCGATGCGCCGCCGCTGGCGTTGTTCGACGACGGCAAGACCTTGGTCTGGCCGATCGCGAGCAGCGGGCCTCCGGCCGACGCCGGTTGGCGCAGGTCGATGCCGAGCGCCTGCTGGGCGTTGAGGGCGCCGGCGATCGACGCCGCCAGCTGACCGAGCCAGCCGCGCGCATCGACGATGTCGTGGTTCTGGAAACGCAGCAGGCCGCCGACCGAGCCGCCGCTGACGAAGCCGTCGGGGAAAGCGCGGGTCGTGCTGCCTTCGGTGATGCCGAGCTGCAGCTTCGATGGATCGTAGGCATCGGCGACGGTCGTCAGCGCCGTCGCATTGCTGCCGAGAACGAGCGTCTGCGAGCCGCCGAGATAGACGCCGACGCTGCCATCGGCTGCCCCCACGGTCGTTACCTGGACCAGCTGCGAGAGGCTGTTGAGGGCCGTGTCGCGCTGGTCGAGCAGGCTGTTCGGGGCATTGCCCGAGGCCTGCACGGCGACGATCTGCTTGTTGAGGCCGGCGATCTGCGTGGTCAACGCATTGATCGAGCTGACCGAGCCGCGCAGCTCGTCGGCGACGCCAGCTTGCTGGGCATCGATCTGGCCCGAGGCATCGCTGAAGCGCTTGGCCAGGTCGCCGATCCTGGCCAGGACCGTCTGGCGCGCCGACGCGTCCTGCGGCCGGGTGGCGACGTCGGCGAAGGCGTTGAAGATCTGCAGCGCCGCGTAGCCCAGGCCGGCCTCGTCGGTCGGGAACACGTTCTCGAGCTTCTGCAATTGCGTGCTGCGGGCGTCGTCGGCCGCCGCGACGGCCGCCGAAGTCGAGGCCTCGCGGGTCAGGAAGGCGCTGTGCGCGCGGGTCACCGTCTTGACGTCGACGCCGCTGCCGAAAAAGCCCTGGCCCGTCTGCTGGCTGAACGAGGTTTCGAGGTCCGCCGTCTGCCGCGAGTAGCCAGGCGTGTTGGCGTTGGCGATGTTGTTGCCGGTCACCGTCAGCTGCGCATAGCTGGCAGCCATGGCGCGCGAACCAATGTTCAACAGTGAAGCGATGCTCATGTCGAGGCCCCCACGCTTGCCGCTGCCGCGGCGGCGCTGCCCCCCGAGGGGGCGCGATCCTGCTTGGGAGCGGCCCGGCGCCGGATCATGCCGAGGCCCGCTGCACACGCAAGGTGGCGTTGATGACGCGGGCCAGCTTGTCGGCATAGGCAGGATCGGTCGCGTAGCCGGCGCGCTGCAGGCCGTGCGCGAAGTCGGCCGCCGAGGCGGCGCTGGCGCTCGACTGCGCCGCTTGCGCAGCGACGCCGGCATAGCGCGGGCTGTCCTTCAGCATTCGTGCGTAGTCGGCGAACGCCTCGGCGTCCGAGCCGTACGCGCGGAACCTGGCGGTCACCTTGCGGGCTTCGCCGGCGACGTATTCGGTGGTCGTGATGTCGGCAGCCGCGCCGGTCCAGCCGGAGCCCGCCTTGATGCCGAACAGGTTGTGCGAATCGCTGCCGTCGGCGTTGCGGATGGCATGCTTGCCCCAGCCGGTCTCGTGCGCCGCCTGGCCGATCATGAAGGCCGCGGGGATGCCGCTCCGGGCCTGTGCCGCGAGCGCGCCGGCGCTGTGCGAGTCGACGAAATCGGCTTGCACTTTCGACAGTGGCGCCGAGGACAGCGGCGCCGGGGCAGCGGACGCCGATGGCGAGGACGCTGCGCCGGCAGCGGTGGCTGCGCTCGCCGGCTTGGCCACCGTGCCACCCATCTGCCGCTCGAGCTGGCGGGCGATCGCCTCGGCGAGGCCGCCCGGCAATCCGGTCATCTTGTTCGCGTACTGGCTGTCGAGCATGTCGGTGCCGAGCTCGGTCGCCGAGTTGCTCAGCATGCCGGTGCCGACGCTCGCATCGCGCATGCTCTTCAGGAGCTGCTTCATGAAGATCGCCTCGAACTGCTTGGCGGTTTCCTTGATCGCCGCCTTCGGATCGCGCGCGGCAGCGCTCTTCAGCGCCTCGAGCGAGACGGCGTTGAGGGCGCCTGTCGGCAAGCCCGAAAGGGCCGGGCCGTTTGCCATCTCAGATCACTTCCAGCTCGGCCGTCAGGGCACCGGCCGACTTCAGCGCCTGCAGGATGGCGAGCAGGTCCTGCGGCGTCGCGCCGAGCGAATTGAGCGCCTTGACGACGTCGGCGAGCTTGGTGCCGGCCGCCATCTGCACCAGCGAGCCGGCCTGCTGGCTGATCGTGATGTCGGCCTTCTCGGTGACGACGGTGCTGCCGCTCTTCGAGAACGGCGCCGGCTGGCTGACGCTCGGCGTCGTGCTGATCGTCACCGACAGGCTGCCGTGGGCGACCGCGCACGCCGCCAGCGTCACCGACTGGTTCATGACGATCGAGCCGGTGCGGGCGTTGATCACGACCTTGGCCGCCGGCACCATCTGCTTGACCTCGAGATTCTCGATGTCGGCCATGAAGGCGACGCGGGCGTTGGCCGACGCCGGCATCCGCACGCGAACGGCGCGGCCGTCGATCGCATCGGCGGTGCCGCTGCCCATCCGCTCGTTGATGACGCGCACGACCTCGCGGGCGGTGGCGAAGTCGCTGGCGTGGAGGTCGAGCTGGATCGCGTCGCCCTGGTTCATCGGCGTGGCGACGCTGCGCTCGACGGTCGCACCTTCGGGGATGCGGCCGGAAGCCAGGGTGTTGATCTGCACCTTCGATCCCGCCGCCGAGGCGCCGGCGCCGCCGATGATGAGATTGCCCTGGGCCATGGCGTAGATCTGGCCGTCGGCGCCCTTCAGCGGTGTCGAGATCAGGGTCCCGCCGCGCAGGCTCTTGGCATTCGCGAGCGAGGAGACGTTGACGTCGATCGGCTGGCCCGGCTGCGCGAACGGCGGCAGCTGCGCCGTGACCAGCACGGTCGCGAGATTCTTCAGCTGCATGTTGGTGCCGGCCGGAACCGTCACGCCCATCTGCTGCAGCATCGCCAGCAGGCTCTGCACCGCGAAAGGTGCCGAGGTGGTCTGGTCGCCGGTGCCGTCGAGGCCGACCACGAGGCCGTAGCCGACCAGCTGGTTGCTGCGCACGCCCTGGATCGAGGCGACCTCCTTGAGCCGGGCCCCCTGCGCCGGCATCGGCCACCAGAGCGCCGCGCTCGCGAGCACAGCGGCAAGCACCAGCGAGGCGCGGAGAAAACGATCGGTCGGGGTCATCGCGAAAGCACCATGGTGTGCCTTCGATTCTTCAAGAACTCAAATCGGCAGAACGTTCAAAAAGAACCGGCTCAACCAGCCAATTCCCTGCGCATCGGCCTGGGCGCCACGGCCGCGCTGCTCGATCCGCACATTGGCGATCTGCGCCGAGGCGACGACGTTGCCCGACTGGATCATCCGCGGGTCGACCTGGCCCGAGAAGCGCAACACGTCGACGTTCTGGTTGACGCCGATCTGCTTCTCGCCGGCGATCAAGAGGCTGCCGTTGGCGAGCACGGCCGTCACCACCGCGGTGATGGTGCCGGAGAAGTCGTTGCTGTTGGCGACGGTGCCGGCGCCCGAGAACGAAGTGTCGGAGCTGCCGGCGGCGCTGGCCCGGTTGAATGAATTGAGGCTCAGCAACGGCAACGCAGTGATCGCCGCCGCGACCTTGCCGTTCTTGTCGATCGAGCTGGTGCTCTTCTGCGTCGCCGAGATCTTCTCGACGATCTGCACCGTGATCGAATCGCCGACCAGGCGGGCCCGGTAGTCCTCGAACAGCGGCCGATACTGCGCCGACTGGAAGATCGATCCGTTGCTGATCGCCGGCACCGGAATGACCGGCGGCGCGACATAGGTGATGGCAGCGACGTCGACCTTCGGCGTCTGATAGAGCGTGTCGCAGCCGGCGAGACAGAGGAGCAGGGTAGCGGCCATTGCCGCGCCGACGAAGGTCAGGCGAATCATCATCGGCTCAAAGCTGGGCCAGCTTCTCGAGCATCTGGTCGGAGGTCTGGATCGCCTTCGAGTTGAGCTCGTAGGAACGCTGGGTCTGGATCATCCGCACCAGCTCCTCGACGACGTTGACGTTGGAGGTCTCGACGAAGCCCTGCTGCAGCGAGCCGAGCGCGTTCTGGCCCGGCGTGCCGGGTGTCGGCGCGCCTGATGCCGCCGTCTCGGTGTAGAGGTTCTGGCCCTTCGGCTCGAGGCCCGCAGGATTGACGAAGCCGGCGGTCAGGAGCTGGCCGACCGCCTGCGGCAAGGCCTGTCCCGGCAGCACCACCGTGACGGTGCCGTCCTGGCCGATGCTGATGCTTTGCGCCGCGGCGGGGATCGTGATGCCGGGCTGCACCGTGTAGCCGTTGTTGGTGACGAGCTGGCCGGTCGCGCTGGTCTGGAACGAGCCGTCGCGGGTGTATCCGGTGGTGCCGTCCGGCATCTGGACCTGGAAGAAGCCGCCGCCGCGAATCGCGATGTCGAGCGAGTTGCTGGTCTGCTGCAGGTTGCCCTGGCTGAAGTTGCGCGCTGTCGCCACCGCACGCGTGCCGAGGCCCACTTGCAGGCCCGTCGGCAACGTCGTCTGGTCGCTGCTGGCCGAGCCGGCCTGGCGCAGGTTCTGGTACATCAGGTCCTCGAAAACCTGGCGCTGGCTCTTGTAGCCGTTGGTGGCGACATTGGCCAGGTTGTTCGAGATGGCGTCCAGCTGCATCTGCTGGGCTTCCATGCCGGTCTTCGAGATCCACAGCGATCGCATCATGGTGCAGCTCTCCAGTCAATGACCGATGGTGGCGTCTGCCGTGCCTTTGCAAGGCTCGAAAAGCGGGGCGGATCCCCGCCATTCCTGCTTCGTTTCAGCAGCAGCGACAGGCGCGCCGCCGAGGCGTCGATCAGCTGACCGAGAGAAGCTGCTGCGCCGCCTTGTCGTTGCCTTCGGCGGTGCTGAGCGCTTTCATCTGCGCTTCGAACTGTCGCGCCGCGGCAATCATCTCGACCATCGTCGCGACCGCGCTGACATTCGAGCCTTCGAGGGCGCCGCTCTGCAGCTGCGCCTTGGCGTCGGCGGCGAGTTCGCCGTCGGCGGCACGGAACAGGCCGTCGGTGCCGCGCGTCAGCGGCGCCTCCGGCGTCACCAGCTTGAGCCTGCCGACGGGGTTGCTGCGGCCGTCGGCGCTGGTCGAGCTGACAGTGCCGTCGTTGCCGATGCTGACGACGGTGTTGGGCGGGATCTGGATCGGGCCGCCGTCGCCGAGCACGGTCAGGCCCGACGTCGTGGTCAGGTTGCCTTCGGCCGTGATGGCGAGCGAGCCGCCGCGGGTATAGGCCTCGGTGCCGTCGAGGCCCTGCACCGCGAGCCAGGCGTTGTCCTTCATCGCCACGTCGAGGTTGCCGCCGGTGGCGCTGACGATCCCTGGCGTTGCGTCGTAGCCGGGGGTCGACTCGAGCGCGTAGACGCGGGTGCTGGCACCGCTGCCTTCGACCGGCACGGCGCGAAAGGCCGCGAGCTCGGCACGAAAGCCGACCGTCGAGACGTTGGCGAGATTGTTGGTGAGGGTGTCCTGTCGCTGCATGGTCGCCTTCGCGCCCGCCATCGACAGATAGATCATCCGGTCCATGCTCAGCCCCGTTAACGGAGGTTGACGATGGTCTGCATGATCTGGTCTTCGGTCTTGATCGTCTGCGCGTTGGCTTGGTAGTTGCGCTGCGCGGTGATCATGTTGACCAGCTCGGCGGTGAGATCGACGTTCGATTCCTCGAGCGCGCCTGCCTGCAGCACGCCGAGGCTGCCGTCGCCGGCGACGCCGACCACCGGCGCTCCCGAGGCGGTGGTCTGGATCCAGCTGTTGCCGCCGGTCGGCGCCAGGCCCTGCGGATTGCGGAAGTTTGCCATCTCGAGCTGGCCGGCCGGCTTGGTCTGGCCGTTCGAATAGGTGGCGGTGAGGACGCCGTTTCCGGAGAACGAGACGCCGCTCAGCGAACCGGCGGTGTAGCCGTCCTGGTCGAGCGCGGTCACGCCGAACTGCGCCCCGTATTGCGTTGCACCGGAGAGGTCGAGCGCGATGCCGGCGATCGGCACCGTGGTCGCGCCGACTGCATTGGTGACCGAGGGAATGGCGAGCGCGACGGTGCCCACGGGCGCGGTCGGCGTGCCGCCGTTGCTCGGGAACGTGATCGTCGTCGAAGGCGCGGGCTTGCCGCCCGACACACTGATCGGCGTGCCGTTGGCCGCGACGTAGACGTTCCAGGTGTCGGTGCTGGCCTTCTGAAAGTAGTAGGTCAGGGCCACCGCCTGGCCCTTGACGTCGTAGACGGTCTGCGAGGTCGCGTTGTTGTAGGTGGTCGGATCGGCGAAGTCGATCGGCGTCCCGGCGACTGCCGGCGTCACCGCCTTGGTCGAGTCGAGGTTCATCTGCATCGAGATCTTGGTCGTGACGGCCGGCGTGATGCCTGCCGTCGGCAGCTGCAGCGCGCTCGCCGTTCCGGGGATGATCGTGCCTGTCGCATCGGCCGGATAGCCCATCAGCCGCTGGCCCTGGTCGTTGACGATGAAGCCGGTGTTGTCGGCCTTGAACTGGCCGTTCCGGGTGTAGGCGATCGCCCCGCTGGCGTTGCTGACTTCGAAGAAGCCGTTGCCGCTGATGGCGACGTCGAGCGGGTTGTCGGTCGGCGTGATCGTGCCCTGGGTGAACTGCTGCGAGACCGCTGCGAGCGTGGTGCCGATGCCGACCGTGTTGCGGCTGCCGGTGACGGTGTTCGCGTAGACGTCGGCGAACTCGGCGCGCGACACCTTCTCGCCGTAGGTGTTGGCGTTGGCGATGTTGTTGCCGATGACGTCGAGGTTCTTGCTCGCTGCGTTGAGACCGGAGATGCCTTGCTGGAAACCCATGGCGTTGCCTCTTTGGATGAAGTGAAGATCAGTTGAGCGCGACCACGGTGCTGTAAGGCACGGTGCCGGATTTCTGCAGCTCGAGATTGAAGGTGTTGCCGGCGGTCGAGACGGCGTTGACGATGTCGCTCATCAGGGCGGTCGACGGGATCGTCACGCCTCCCGTGCTGGCAGTGACGCGAAAGGTGTAGCCGCTGGCGTTGCTGGCACTGCCGGCCGGCCAGGCGAAGCTGTGCAGGCCCGAGGCCTCGGCGCCGAGGTTCATCGTCTGCACCACCGCACCGCTCGGCGCCATGATCTCGACCTTCACCGCATCGGCCGGCGTTGCCAGCTGGAAGCCGCCCTCGCCGGTCGCCGTTGCAGCGTCGATGTTGAGCTGGTTGCCGGGCAGCACCACGCTGTGGCCGACCAGCGCCGCGCCCTGCAGCGCCTGCATCTGCGTGAACTGCGTCGACAGCGACTGCACCGTCTTGTTGAGGGTGCCGATGCCCGTCACGGTGCTGATCTGCGCCATCTGGCTCGTCACCGCGGCGTTGTCCATCGGGTTGAGCGGGTCCTGGTTCTGCATCTGCGTGACGAGCAGCTTGAGGAAGCTGTCGGCGCTCAGCGACGAGGTCGATGCGCTCGAAGTTGCAGGCGCCGAAACGACGTTGACGTCGTGGCTGGAGGTTGCCGAGCCGACTGCCATGGAAGTCTCCTTCAGGATCCGAGCTGGATGGTCTTGAGCAGCAGCGACTTCGCCGTGTTCATGACCTCGAGGTTGTTCTGGTACGACCGCGAGGCCGAGATCATGTTGACCATCTCCTCGACCGCGTTGACGTTGCTGTAGGTCACATAGCCGTCGGCATCGGCGCTCGGGTGCGCCGGGTCGTGGACGCGGCGGCCCGGCGTCTGGTCTTCGCTGACGGTGCTGACGCGAACGCCCGCGGCGCTCGGGTCGTTCGGCGACTCGCCGAGCATCTGTGTCTGGAAGGTGACCTGGCGCGCCTTGTAGGCCTGGCCGTTCGGGCCGGCGACGGTGTCGGCGTTGGCCAGATTCGAGGCGACGACGTTGAGGCGCTGGCTCTGCGCGCTGGCGGCGCTGCCCGAGACGTTGAAGATCGACAGCATGCTCATGGTCTAGTCCTCATTGCCCGGTGATCGCCGACAGCTGCGTCTTTACGCTGGCGCTGATGAAGCGCAGCGTCGCTTCGTACTTGACGGCGTTGTCGGCGAAGCTGGCCCGCTCCCGGTCCATGTCGACGGTGTTGCGGTCGAGGTTGGTCTGGCTCGGCGTCGCGTAGAGCAGGTCGCGCTCTGCCAGGCCACCGTTCAAGCCGGCGCTGCCGGTGCCGATATGTCCGGGATGCGTCGTCGCAGCGGCCCGAGCGCTCGGCAAGCCGGCGGTCGCTGCCTGCAGCGTCTTCGCGAAATTCATGTCCCGGGCGACGTAGCCCGGCGTGTCGGCGTTGGCGATGTTGCTGGCGATCAGGCGCTGCCGCTCCGATCGGAGCACCAGTGCCTGGGCCTGGAAATCGAGTCCACTGTCGGTCAGTCGGTTGAGCATCCGGAGCCTCGCTTCGCCGCCGCCTGGCTTGGGCGAACGCCCGCCACGCAGCGATGTGAGGGCATTGTCTGGAGCCGATCGACCGGACATACGCACGAATAGCGCGGCCTTTGCCGGCCATCTCGGTGCCTGTGCGCCGAGCCTGCCGACTAGAGTGAGGCCATGTGGTCGATCCTCTTCCTGGGCCCGCTCGCGCGCATTGCCCCGCGCGTTCTTGCCTGGGCCTTGGCGGCGATCGCCTGCACCGTGCTCGTGCTCCTCGGCCTGGTCGGGCCGGCGCTGGCCGAAGAGCTGCCGCCGCTGCCGAACCCGGCCGCCACGCTCGATCCTTCGTTGCTCGACAGCGTCCGCGCCTTGGCCCTGGACAAGGCCGGCGAGCCGACCGGATCGAGGCTCGAGGTCGTCATCGGCCAGCTCGATCCGCGGCTCCGCCTTGCGCCCTGCCGTCGCGTCGAGCCTTATCTTCCAGTCGGCGTCCGGCTTTGGGGCAAGGCCCGCATCGGCCTGCGCTGCAAGGAAGGCGCAACGGCCTGGAACGTGTTCCTGCCGATCACGGTCAAGGTTTACGGCCGGGCTGTGATCCTGGCCGGTGGCGGCGCCGCCGGCAGCGTGTTGAGCGAGGCCGACGTCAGCGTGGCCGAGGTCGACCTGGCCGAGGAATTCACTGCCGCCATCGTCGACCCGAAGCTGGCGGTCGGCCGGACCCTGGCCCAGGCAATGCGGCCCGGCCAGACCTTGCGCCAGGGCCAGCTCAAGCTGCGCCAGTGGTTCGCCGCCGGCGACACCGTCAAGGTGATCGCGGCGGGCGATGGCTTCGCCCTCGAAAGCGAAGGTCAGGCGCTCGGCAACGGCCTCGAGGGGCAGTTGGCCCGCGTCCGCACCGAGAGCGGCAAGATCGTCAGCGGCCTGCCGTCGGGCGAGCGGCGCATCGACCTGAGCCTGTGATGGGCCGCGCCCCGATCCAGCCGGCGATAAATATTGCTCAAGTCGCACCAGGCGACGCCGATAGTCCGTTCATGTCGATGGGCGCGCACCGTTGCAGCGCCGTTGGAGAACATCATGAAGATCGGTAACCCCGCAGACAAGCACGTCACCCTGCCGGTGATCAGCAGCCACGACCCGGCGCTGGAATCGGCCAAGCCCGGCACGGCCGCGTCCGTCCAGGCGAGCGCTGCCGACCCGAGTGCCAAGGTCGAGCTTTCGAGCACGGCCTCGACCCTGCTCGCCAGCGGCCCCGGCGAGTTCGATGCCGAAAAGGTCGCCCGGATCGCCGGTGCCATTGGCAACGGCACGTTCAAGGTCAACCCCGAAGCGATCGCCGACAAGCTCATCGCCAACGCCCAGGAATTGCTCGGCAAGGCGGGCCGCTGATGACCGTGCCGAACGGCGCGGCCCTGCCCGCTCCGACCCATTCTCCCGAGCTCGAGAGCCGGCTCGCGGCAGTCGAGTTGCGCCTTGCCGGCCTCGGCGACGCGCTCCGCGTGCGTGACGCCGACGGCATCGAGCTGCAAGCCACCGAACTGCACCGGGCCCTTGCCAGCGCAGTCGGCCATTTCTCCGACGCCGCACGCAACGGCCCGCTGCCCTCCGGCTTGCGCGACCGATTCGCGCGCGCCAGCGGCCAGGTCGCCGCACAACGTGAATCGCTGGCCCGCGCCACCGCCGCGCTCGACCGCGCCATCGAGGTGCTGTTGCCGCGCGAGGGCGCCGCGCTCTATTCGATCTACGGCACCGCCGATCGCGGCATCTTCAAGAGCGGCGTGATCCGGGCCTGAGGCTCGCACGCTGCCGATCGCAACGCGCCTGCTCCCGGCCGGTCGCCGCGCGCTGCACGCGCCTCACGACGAGGCGCAATCCGACATCTCCTGCTGGACAACCCAGGCCTCGGCAGCCGCCCGATCGGCAACGGGAATGGGCGTCGACGCGGCGCCGTCGAAGAGGACGCGCCAGGTCGTGTCGATCGCTTCGCGCAGCCAGACGGTCTGGTAGAAGCCGACCCGGAACGTGACCTTGCCGTCGCGGTCGGACTGCAGGATGTAGGGCCCGCGCGACAGCGCGATGGTCGGATCGCCGCCGATGTCGACGATGCCCGGCCGCCAGCGCAGGACCAGCGTCTTGCCCTCGAGGACGCCGGCCCAGCCGGCGGTGATGGCATCTCGGCCGCGGACAGCGTCGGGGCCGCCCGCGTCGAACACGGCGCCGGGGTGCACGTGCGAGGCGAAGGCCACCGAGTCGTGGGCCTCGACGCTGTGGGCGAAGCTGCGCTCGCGCCGCCATACGGCGCACTCCTGGACACTCGCTGCGACCGTCTTGAGGCCGAGCGGCAGTGCCGTCGCGTCGACGGGGGCCACCGCCGCGGCGGAGCTGCCCCCAGCGATGCAGACGACGCCGGTCGCGAGCAGTGCCTTCATTGCAGAACGAATCCGGCAACCGGTTCGCTCATGCGTTCTCCGAAGGCTGCACCGTCAGCACCTTGCTCATCCGTACGCTGGTCTCGCGGCCGCCGTAATAGCCCGGCAATAGCTGGGTCTGTGCGTAGCCGAGCTCGAGGTAGAAAGCGCGTGCCGCGCTGTTGCTATGACGGGCCTCGAGCGTGACCCGACCGATGCCGGCGATGCGGGCCGAGGCTTCGAGCCACGCCACCAGCCGCCGGCCGACCCCGTGTCGCGCGTGGCCGGGGCGGACCGCGAGCAACAGCAGGTGCGCTTCGTCGTCGCCGTATTTCATGATGCCGAAGCCGGCGCGTTCGTTGTCGCGGACCGCGACGATGGCGTTGCTTTCCGGATGGCGAAGGCTGCGCAGCACGCGCTCCTGGTTCCAGCTCCAGCCGAGGCCCTGCTCGATCAGGTCGCGCGACATCTCGGCGATGACCAGCGCGTCGGTGCGGGTCGCGAAACGGATCGAAGTGGTCGTCGAATCGGGGGTCATGGTCACCGCCGTGCCGGAGTCAAAGCCTACCATCGCTGCCATGACGACGCCGACCGTCTCGAATCACGGCACGGCCGCCGACGCTGCGGCGCAGACCGTCGCCTCGGGCGTTGCCGAAGAGGCGCTCCAGGCAGGCCCGCGCCGGCTGATCGCGCACCTCGACATGGACGCGTTCTATGCGTCGGTCGAGCTGCTGCGCTATCCGGAGCTGCGCGGCCTGCCGGTGGTGATCGGCGGCGGCCGCGACCGCCAGCCGCAACGGCTCGCCGACGGCAGCCACCGGTTTTCGACGTTGCGAGATTACGTCGGCCGCGGCGTGGTGACGACGAGCACCTACGAGGCTCGAAAGTTCGGCGTGTTCTCGGCGATGGGCATGATGAAGTCGGCCGCGCTCGCGCCGGACGCGATCCTGCTGCCGGTCGATTTCGACGAGTACCGCAAATACTCGCGGCTTTTCAAGGCTGCGGTGCGCAACGTCGCGCCCGTCGTCGAGGACCGCGGCATCGACGAGATCTACGTCGACCTCAGCGACATCGCCGGCGCCGCCGACGACGCCGGGCGGGCGATCGGCCAGGCCCTGAAATCCGCCGTGCACGACGCTACCGGCCTGACATGCTCGATCGGCATCACCCCGAACAAGCTACTCTCCAAGCTCGCCTCGGAGCTCGACAAGCCGAATGGCCTGACCGTCCTTGGCCACGCCGACATCGAGGCACGGATCTGGCCGCTGGCCGCGCGCAAGGTCAACGGCATCGGCCCCAAGGCCGCCGAAAAGCTCGCCGGGCTCGGCATCCACACGATCGGCGATGTCGCCGCGGCGGATTCTTCGTTCCTGATCGCGCAGTTCGGAAAAAGCTTCGGCGCCTGGTTGCACGCGGCCTCGCACGGCCGCGACGACCGGCCCGTCGTCACCGCCAGCGAGCCGGTCTCGATCAGCCGCGAAACCACCTTCGACCGCGATCTGCATGCGGTGCCCGACCGGGCCGAGCTCGGCGCGATCCTCACCGACCTGTGCAGCCGTCTGGCGGGCGATCTGGCGCGCAAGGGCTACGCGGCCAAAACGGTCGGCGTCAAGCTGCGCTTCGACGACTTCAAGATCGCCACACGCGACCTGACGCTGCCCGCGCACACCTTCGACGGCCGCGAAATCCGGCGCGCCGCCGGAGCCTGCCTGAAGCGGGTCGACCTGAGCCGGCGCCTCCGCCTGCTCGGGGTCCGGGCGTCGAATCTCGAGACGCTCAGCGAGCTGGTCGCCGGCAGCGCCGAGCCGGCGACCACGCAGAAGGCACGCGCGTTGCCTCCGATCGAAAGCGACCTCGGACTGCCGCTGTTCGACGCCATCCCGGACCCCTCGGGCTAGGCAAAGCGGCGCGGCGCCGTCGTAGCATCTGCGCATGACCTTCTCGCACGCTCCTGTCATCACGCACATCGCCGACCTGCGCGAGATCGCCCGGCGCCGGGTGCCGCGCATGTTCTACGACTACGCCGATTCCGGCTCGTGGACCGAGAGCACATACCGCGCCAACGAGGCCGACTTCCAGTCGATCAAGCTGCGGCAACGGGTTGCCGTCGACATCGAGAAGCGAACCTTGCGGACCAGGATGGTCGGCATCGACGTTGCCATGCCGGTGGCGCTGGCGCCGATCGGCATGCTCGGCATGCAGCACGCCGACGGCGAGATCCTGGCGGCGCGCGCGGCCGAGGCGTTCGGCGTGCCGTTCACCCTCTCGACGATGAGCATCGCCTCGATCGAGGACGTCGCCGCCAACACCACGGCGCCGTTCTGGTTCCAGCTCTACGTGATGCGGGACCGTGCCTTCATCGGCCGGCTGATCGATCGCGCCAAGGCCGCGAAGTGCAGCGCACTGGTGCTGACGCTCGACCTGCAGATTCTCGGCCAGCGTCACAAGGACATCAAGAACGGCCTGTCGGCGCCGCCGAAGCCGACCCTCGCGAACCTGCTCAACCTGGCGACCAAGCCGAGCTGGGGCCTGGCCATGCTCGGCACCAAGCGGCGGACCTTCGGCAACATCGTCGGCCACGTCGAGGGCGTGGAGAACATGGCGTCGCTCGGCGCCTGGACGGCGCAGCAGTTCGACCCGACGCTGAGCTGGAAGGACATCGAATGGATCAAGAACCGCTGGGGCGGCAAGCTGATCCTGAAAGGCATCCTCGATGCCGAGGACGCCCGGCTTGCCGCCGACAGCGGCGCCGACGCGATCGTCGTCTCCAACCACGGCGGCCGCCAGCTCGACGGTGCGCCGTCCGGGATCTCGGCCCTGCCGGCGATCGCCGAGGCGGTCGGCTCGCGGATCGAAGTCTGGATGGACGGCGGCATCCGCTCCGGGCAGGACATCCTGAAGGCGTGGGCGCTCGGCGCGCGCGGCACGATGGTCGGCCGTGCCTTCGTCTACGGACTGGGCGCAATGGGCCAGCAAGGCGTGACCCGTTGCCTCGAGGTGCTGGCCAACGAGCTCGAGCTGACGATGGCCTTCTGCGGTCACACCGACATCCATCACGTCGATCGCCGGATCCTGCTTCCAGGAACGTATTAGCGAGCCGAGCAATCGTTTTCAGCCATGACACTCGACCAGCTGCAGGATCTGAAGCTCTGGCATCAGCAGCACATGCACCGGCAGCCGGTCGAGAAACACCTGTGGGATGTCGTGCTGACGCTCTGGTTGGCGGGCTGCGTCGGCGGTCCGGTCGCCATCCTCGTGCATACCGGCTGGCTGCTGCCGGTGTGCCTCGGCCTCGTCTTCCTGCCGGGCTCCTACGTCGGCTTGCGGCAGCGCTTGCATCGCGCCGGCACGCTGCGCTGCGACTGGATCGGGGTGGTTCGCTGACGAGCGTTGCAGTGCTTCGGCGGCCGGAGCGCTACGCCGAGCAAACCCGATTGCGGCCATCGCGCTTGGCCGCGTAGAGGGCCCCGTCGGCGCGACCGAGCAGGGTTTCGAGGCTGTCTTCGGCGGTGGCGACGCTGACGCCTGCGGACACCGTCACCTGCAGGTTCTTGTCGAGTGCGGCCCAGTCGGCCCGAGCCACGGCCTCGCGGACCCGCTCGGCAGCGGCCAGTGCCGCCTCCAGTCGATCGGTCGCCGGCATCAGCACCAGGAACTCCTCGCCGCCGAAGCGGCCGAGCCGATCGGTGGTCCGGATCGCCTTTTCTGCCGCGACGCAGAACCGGCGCAACACGCCGTCGCCGATGAGGTGGCCGTGACCGTCGTTGACCTGCTTGAACAGATCGATGTCGAACAGAGCGACGGCAAAGGCGGTGCCGCTGCGCTTCATGCGCTCCTGTTCGTCCCGGACCAGGCCGACGATGGCACGCCGGTTCATCGCACCGGTCAGCTCGTCGCGGCTGGCCAGTCGCTCGACCTTGGCCAGCGCGGCGGTCAGGAGGGCCCGCTGCTCCGTCAGCAAGGCCCGCAGATGGGCACCGTGCTGGCCGACGAAAGCCAGTCGCGAGAGGATGATCGCGAACCAAAGCCCGCCGGTGGCCCGCTCCAGCGGCGTCGCGAAAGGCAAGCCGACCGTGCCGGGCATCGACACGATCACCAGACCCATGGCCAGTGCGAGCGCGGTCGAACCGAACACGACGGTGCGAAATTTCATGCGCAGCGCACCGAACGCGAAGATGACGAAGCAGAGCATCATGAAAGGCACGCCGACCTGCGGTGCCCAGACCAGGAACAGCATCTGCAGCACGGAATGCGCCACCATCTGCGACATGACGAGGTGATGGTCGCGCAGCCGCTCCGGCAAGCCGCTGTTCAGCACAAGATAGAAGGCGGCTGAGAGCGCCAGACCACTGGCCAGGTAGGCGGCCGGCACCTGCCAGGTCAGCACGCCGGAAACGACGTACGCACAGAGCAGCGCCGAATCGACGATGTAGCTTGCGGCCACCATCGGCAGCATGCGCAACCGCTCGCGACGACGCAGCCGCAAGGTCGCCTGAGCCTGCTCAACCGTAGCATGCGGCGGGCCGGGCTCCCCGCCCGAATGCAACTCCTGCACCTTGCCCGACGTCATGGCAGGCGAGTATCGGCGCAGCGCCGAGGCGCCCGAAGGCGCCCGGCGTGAAGCAGTACCGGCTGCGGCGCTAGTCGAGAATCAGAGGTCGCGGCTCTCGAAGGTGTTGCAGTCGGCGATGTCGCCGCTTTGCATGCCGCGCTTGAACCAGCTGACCCGCTGGGCGCTGCTGCCGTGGGTGAAGGTTTCCGGAACGACCGTGCCGCGCGACTTGCGCTGCAGGGTGTCGTCGCCGATCTGGGCGGCGGCGTTGAGTGCCGTCTCTACATCGCCGGCTTCGAGGCGCCAGCCTTTTTCCTGCTGCGACCGCTGCGCCCAGACGCCGGCGAAGCAATCGGCCTGCAGCTCGACGCGAACGCTCAAGGCATTGGCCTGCGCTTCGCCGGCCCGGCCGCGCGATGCTTCGACCTTGGCCATGATGCCGAGCTGGTTCTGGACATGGTGGCCGACCTCATGCGCGACCACGTAGGCCTGCGCCAGCTGACCCGGCGCGCCCAGCTTGCGCGAGAGGATGTCGTAGAAACCGAGGTCGATGTAGACCTTCTGGTCGTTCGGGCAATAGAAAGGTCCCATCGCCGCATCGCCCTGCCCGCACGCCGTCGGCCACTGGTCGCGAAACAGCACCAGCTTCGGCGGCTGGTAGGTCTTGCCGGAGGCGCTGAACACATCGGTCCAGACCACTTCGGTGCTGCGCAGCACCTGCGAGACGAAACGGGCCCCGGTGTCGCTGGCAGGAGGCGGCGGCGCCGGGCCGCGCTGCTCCTGAGCCACCTGGCCGCCGCCACCGTTCATCAGACCGAGAATCTGCAGCGGGTTGATGCCGAAGATCCAGCCGGCGATGAGGGCGACGGCCACGCCGCCGATGCCGACGCTGCGGCCGCCGAAGCCCATGCCGCCACCGCCGCCGCCCATGCCGCGGACGTCCTCGACGTTGCTGCTCTCTTCCTGGCCATCCATGCGCATGGTCGTCTCCTGGTGAAGCGGGTCGATCGTATGCCGGGCCGCCGGGGCGATCTTGTAGGCAAAGGCGCTGCCGAGCGCATCGCGACGGCCGTGCAATGCTGCCCTTCACGGCCGGCGTCTCCATCCACGCCGGCCGCGAGTTGACCTAATATCACGGCATCGCCGCTTCAAGGCTCCCATGCGCAACGCCACCGAGCTTCTCGCCCAATACGCGGCGTACCACCGCGATCAACGCAATATCGTCAGCCATGTGGTCGGCGTGCCGATGATCGTCTTCGGAATCGGTGTCCTGTTGGCCCGGCCGGCGCTGCCCGTGCTCGGCTTGTTCCTCACACCCGCGTGGCTGGCTTTTTCGCTCGCGGCTGCGTGGTACGTGAGTCGAGGCGACCTCGTTCTCGGGCTCATGGTCAGCCTGGTCCTCGGCGTCCTGATCCAGCTCGGCCAGCAGATGTCGGTCGGCAGCAGCGTCGGCGTCTGGCTCGGATCCGGGGTCGGCATCTTCGTGGTCGGCTGGCTGGTCCAGTTCGTGGGCCACTGGTACGAGGGCAGGAAGCCCGCCTTCGTCGACGACATCGTCGGCCTGCTCGTCGGGCCGATGTTCGTCACCGCCGAAGCGATGTTCATGCTCGGCTGGAACAAGCCGCTGCTGGCCGAGATCGAGCGCCGCGTCGGCCCGACCCATCTGCGCGACATCGCGCGGATCGCGTAGTCAGCGCTCCGGCCCGAGCGGCTGGCCCGCATAGGCACAGCGTTCCGCGCTCTCGAGCAGGAAGCGCGTCACCGCGTCGGCGTCGTTCAGGTCGAGCACCGGAAGATCGGTCGGTGCGGGCAAGGCATCGGCCCTGTCCGTGGCAACAGCGATGACGAAGGGGTCGTGCGGATAGCGAGCCGGCTTGTCCGTCTCGGCGCGCCAGATCTCGATCTTCGGCAAGGCCGCGCTCTTGAAGCCTTCGACCAGCACCCAGTCGCACGGCGCCAGCTCGGCGATGAGCTGCTCGACCCGCGGCACGGACGGAATCGCCAACTCGCGCATCTTGGCGAGGCGCCGGTCGGAGGCGATAACGACCTCGAAGGCGCCGGCCTGGCGGTGCCGCCACGAGTCCTTGCCTTGGTGGTCGATGTCGAAGTCATGGTGGGCATGCTTGACCACCGAGACGCGCAGGCCCGCCAGACGCAGCCGAACGATGAGCTGCTCGACCAGCGTGGTCTTGCCCGAGCCAGAAAATCCGCAGAAACCGACAACGTTCATCGGCCGAGTTTAATGACGGGCACCTGCGCAGGGAGGTCGCCCGCCGCATCGGAATAATCGCTGCATGGACGATGCCGCTGCCGATCCGATCGAAAAGCCCGGCTGGCCGCCGCCTGCCGATGCGTTCCTGCGCTCGCTCCTTGCCTTGCCCGAGCTGGCGCTGGTCGATGCCTCGTGCGACGGCGAACGGCGCTTGCATCAGGCACTCGTCGCCAGCCCTCGCCTGCCGCTCGACGCCGATGCGCTTCGCTCGATCGCCGACGCCGATGCGCGGACCAATTACCAGACCTTCCTCGGCGTCCGCGATGCCCTGCTCGGCGCCGGGTCGCTCGAGGCCTACTACCTGGGGCTCCTCCGCAGTGGCCCGATCACCGTGCCGCCCGTCTTCGTCGACCGGATCGTCGCTGCCATCGTCGGCAATGCGATGGACATCGATGCCGACGCATTCGAGCGCCGCGCCGGCCAGCTGCTGTATCGGCAGCAGCGCATCGGCCTCGACGCCGGAAGAATTCTCAGCGCCGATCTGGAGGTCGTCGATGGCCTGCGTCAGGCGCCGGCCTTCGACGTCATGCGCCTGGGCAGCAGCGATGTCGGCGCGTCCTCGACCGGCGGCCTGCCCGTCCTGGGTGCCGACAACGCGCATCTGTTCGGGACCGCCGCAGATCCGTTCGGGTTCGTTCTCGATCTCAGCCACGAGCGCGTCGAAGACCTCGGCCATGGCCTGCACTTCACCACCGCGCGTGCCGGCTCGGGCCAGGTCGCTCTGGCGCGCATGCTCGAGAGATGGATCGGCCATCTCCTCGACGTCGCGACACGCATCCAGCCCCTGTCACGCATCGACGACGCGGCCTGGGCCTGGCATATCGGCCTCGACGTCGATGCGACAGCGATGCTCGACGACCTCTACCGGGGCCAGCAGCTGGAGCCGGCGCGACTGCATCGTCTGATCTGTCTTTTTCGCCTCGATTTCATCGACGCTGCCGTGATGCGCGCCGATCTCGCCGGCAAGCCCGTCTACCTCGGCCTGGCCATGAGCGAGGCCGGGACGCTCAGGCTGAAGGCGCAAAACCTGCTTGTCAATCTGCCCCTGGCGGCGGACCCGACGACCGGCTGAGCGACCGGTCCGGCGACTACGGCGCAGCGTTGGGAAAAAACAGCTGCTCGCCACCGATCCGGTAGCTCGCGATCGCCGCCTGACCGGCTGGCGAGATGACCCAGTCTGCAAACGCCTGCGCGAGCGCGAGCTTCACGTGCGGGTGGCGCGCGGGGTTGACGACGATGACGCCGTACTGGTTGAAGAGAGCGCGATCGCCTTCGACCAGCACCGCGAGATCGCCCCGGTTCCTGAAGTTGAGCCAGGTGCCGCGGTCCGCGAGCAGGTAGGCGTTGGTCGACGCGGCGATGTTGAGGGCCGCGCCCATGCCGCAGCCGCACGACTGGTAGCGGGCGAGCCGCAGCGCGGGCGCGTCCACGCCGGCGCTTTTCCAGTAGCGCAGCTCGGCGGCGTGGGTGCCGCTGTTGTCGCCCCGCGAGACGAATGCCGCCGTCGCGCCGGCGAGTCTGCCGAGGGCAGCGGCAATGTCCCTGCCCTTCGCGGCGGCCGGATCGCTGCTCGGTCCGATCAGAACGAAATCGTTGTACATCACGTCGCGGCGAGGCAGGCCCCAGCCGTCGGCGACGAACTTGTCTTCGGCGGCACGGTCGTGCACGAACAGCAGGTCGGCGTCGCCGCGCCTGCCGATGTCCAGGGCCTGGCCGGTGCCGACCGCGACGACGTGGACATCGATGCCGGTCGCGGCGCGGAACGCCGGCAGCAGATGCGCGAACAAGCCGGACTGCTCGGTGCTGGTCGTCGAGGCCATGGTGATGAACGGAGCCTGGGCGAACACCGCGGCGGGCAGCATCAGCACGGCACCGAAGAGGCGGATCAAGGCCTGCCGCCGCAGCGCATCTTTCAGTCGATCGACCACGCGAGATCGCCTTTCATGAAGAGGTCGGCACGGCGGCCGCCGAGATCGGAAAAGAACTCTGCGGTGGGCAGGTCGAGATCGACCCGGCCACCGTCCATGTAGAGAATACGCGTCGCCAGACGCTTTGCCTGGCCGAGGTTGTGCGTGCTCATCACGAGCGTCATGCCGTCGGCAGCGAAACCTGCGAGCAGCGCTTCGACTTCCTTCTTCGCCGACGGATCGAGATTCGCGGTGGGTTCGTCGAGGAACAGGATGTCCGGCCGCACCGCCCAGCCCCGGGCCAGTGCCAGGCGCTGCTGCTCGCCGCCGGACAAGGACCGAGCCGCGCGGTCGCGCAACGGATAGAGGCCGACCCGTCGCAGCGCTTCTTCGGCGCGAACCACACGATCGGCGGCCGTCATCCGGCGCTGGCCCAGCCAGAGCGACAGCCGCAGATTGTTCAGCACGGACAGGCGCAGCAGGAACGGCCGCTGGAAGATCATCGCCTGACGCAACGGCGAGGCAGCCACCGACCGAGCGCCGGTGTGCGCGACGACGCCGTGCAGCAAACGCAACAGCGTGGTCTTGCCCGACCCGTTGGCACCGACCACGGCGATCGACTCGCCGGCATGCACGCTGACGCTCGCTGCGCGCACGGCGCAGACGTCGCCGAACGAGACCGTGGCATCGCGGAGCGCCAGCAGCGGCAGCCGCGTGTCGCGCTGAGGAAACGGCATCAGCGCAGCCCAGCCGACGCGACGCTGCGGTCGCTCGGGACGAAGGCGATCAGCACGTTGAGCAGGGCGACGACCGCGAGCAGAACGATGCCGAGCGCGAGGGCGAGCGGCAGGTCGCCTTTGCTGGTCTCGAGCGCGATCGCGGTCGTCATGACGCGCGTGACGCCGTCGATGTTGCCGCCGACGATCATCACTGCGCCGACCTCGGAGATGGCGCGGCCGAACGCGATCAGGAGCAGGGTCACGACCGCCCAGCGTTCGTGCAGCAGCATGAGGATCGCGCTGAGGAGCGGGCCGGCGCCCATCGAGCGCAGTTGATCGCCGCCCTCGCGCAGCGCCCCGACGACGGCCTGCCGCGCCAGCGCCGCGATCACCGGCAGCACCAGGATCGACTGGGCGATGACCATCGCCGCCGGCGTGAAGAGGATGCCCCAGGCTCCGAGCGGGCCGCTGCGCGACAACATCAGATAGACGACGAGGCCGGCGACGACGGAAGGCAATGCGAGCAAGGTGTCGAGCCCGAGCAGGACGACCCGGCGGCCGGGAAACGTGGCCACGGCGAGCCAGGCGCCTGCCAGCAAGCCGAATGCGGCGGCAATCAGGCAGGCGGTGCCGCTGACCGCGAACGACAGCGCGACGATCCGGAGCAGCGCCAGATCGGCGCTGGCGATCAGGTGAACTGCCGTCGTCATGCTGTCCGCCACGGCGCTCATGGCGGCTTCTTCATTGCAGTGACACGACCCGGCAGGCTTGCAGCGATGCGGGCCATTATCGGCTCCGCCTACACTCGAGCGAGGACGACCCGACCGCCTCGATGATCGACAAAAGCCACATCACCGGACTGGTCCTTGCCGGCGGCCGCGGCAGCCGCATGGGCGGCATCGACAAGGGCTTGCAGGTGCACGCCGGAGTCCCGCTGGCCTTGCACGCGGTGCTTCGGCTGGCGCCCCAGGTCGGCGAAATGATGATCAACGCCAATCGCAACCTGAGCGCCTACGAGTCGATGGGCGCGCCGGTCTGGCCGGACGCGCTGCCCGACTATCCGGGGCCGCTCGCCGGCTTCCTGGCCGGGCTGGAGCGCTGCGAGACGCCCTACCTCGTGACCGTTCCGTGCGACTCGCCGCTGTTCCCCGAGGACCTCGTGCAGCGGCTCTGCGACGGCCTCGAAGCCGACGACGCGGAGCTGGCGATGGCGGCCACGCGCGAGGACGGCGAATTGCGCACGCAGCCGGTCTTCTGCCTGATGCGGGCAAGCGTCATGGAGAGCCTGGTCCGCTTCACGTCCAGCGGCCGGCGGAAGATCGATGCCTGGACGGCGACGCTGCGGACCGTCCTCGTGCCGTTCGACGATGCCGCGGCTTTCGTGAACGCCAACACGCTGGCCGAGCTCCAGCAACTGCAGCGCCATGGCTGAGTCGCCGGCACCGTCACTGCAGGAGATCGCCTCGTGCATCGCGGGTTACGACCCCAAGGCACTGCCGGTCGCCCAGGCCCAGGCGTTCATCGCCCGGTTGGTGCCACAGGTGCGGGCGGTCGAGATGCTGGCGCTCCGATCGGCGCTCGGCCGGGTACTCGCACGCGACGTCGTCTCGGGCATCGACGTCCCTGCCTGCGACAACTCGGCGATGGACGGCTACGCCTTGCGCGGCAGCGAGCTCGGAGTGGTCGGCGATGCGGTCTTTCGAGTCGTCGGCACCAGCATGGCCGGCGGCCGCGCCGAACCCGGTGCCCCTGGCAGCGTCGGGGTCGGCGAATGCGTCCGCATCATGACCGGTGCCGTCATGCCCGAAGGGCTCGACACCGTCGTGCCGCAGGAATTCGCCAAGCTCGAGGCCGACCGCGTTCGCGTCCCGGCCGGCGTCGTGCGCACCGGCGACAACCGGCGTCGCGCCGGCGAAGACCTCGCCCGCGGGGCGGTGGCGCTTGGCGCGGGCCGCATTCTTCGGCCCGCCGACATCGGCATGCTCGCCTCGCTCGGCCTTGCCGAGGTCGGCGTGCTGCGGCGCGTGCGAGTCGCCTTCTTCTCGACCGGCAACGAGCTGCGCTCGGTCGGCGACACGCTCGAGCCGGGCTGCGTCTACGACAGCAACCGCTACACGCTCTGGGCCATGCTGCAGCGACTCGGCGTCGAGGCGATCGACCTCGGCGTCGTCGGCGACGATCCGGCTGCGCTCGAAGCGGCGTTTCGCAGCGCCGCGCGCGACGCCGATGCGGTGATCACCTCGGGCGGTGTCAGCGTCGGCGACGCCGACCACACCAAGCTGGTCATGGCCCGGCTCGGCGACGTCTTGTTCTGGCGCATCGCCATGCGTCCCGGGCGGCCGATGGCGATCGGCAAGATCGAGAGCGCCGGCCACACCGCGATCCTGTTCGGCCTGCCCGGCAACCCGGTCGCGGTGATGGTCACGTTCTACGCGCTGGTGCGCGACGCGCTGTTGGCGATGAGCGGCGCCACGGCAAGCCCTCTCCTGCCCTGGCGCGCCGCCAGCATCGAGCCGATCCGAAAGCGCGCCGGCCGAACCGAATACCAGCGCGCACTCGTCTCGCGCGCTGCCGACGGCCGTCTCGAAGTGCGCAGCACCGGATCGCAAGGCTCCGGGATCCTGCGCAGCATGAGCGAGGCCAACGGCCTGATGGTGCTGGCCCACGACCAGGGCGACGTCGCTGCCGGCGACGAAGTCGAGGTGCTGCCGTTCGACGCCCTGCTTTGATCGCAGCGTCGCGAAGGCACGGTGGCCGCGGCTAGCTGCGCGGCGGCTCGGGTTCGGCCTCGAAGCGATCGAGGCCGCAGTAGCAGATGAAGTGACGGTTGGTGGCGCGGCCGAACAGCGCCAGCCCCAAACGCAGCGCGAGCTCGTAGCCCATCTGCGTGATGCCGCTTCGCGAGACGACGATCGGCACGCCCATCTGCGCCGACTTCATCACCATCTCGCTGGTCAACCGGCCGGTCGTGTAGAAGATCTTGTCGCCGCCCTCGATCTCGTTCAGCCACATCCAGCCGGCGATCGTGTCGATCGCGTTGTGCCGACCGACGTCCTCGACGAAGGTGAGCAGCTCGCCCTGCCGGAACAAGGCGCAGCCGTGAACCGAGCCCGCCGACTTGTACGTGCTCTCCTGCTTGCGGATCGCGTCGAGGAGCCGGTACAGCTCCCGTTGTGCGAGACGCGCCGAAGGCTCGCAGCTCGCGGGCAGGCGAATCGAATCGACGGCGCCCATCAGGTCGCCGAAGACGGTGCCTTGGCCACAGCCGGTGGTGACGACCCGCTTGGCGGTCTTCTCGTCGAAGCGCTCGATGCCGGCGCGGGTCTTGACCGCGGCGGCGTTGACGTCCCAGTCGACGGTGATGGAGTCGATGTCCTGGCAGCGATCGACCAGCCGCTGGTTGCGCAGGTAGCCGAGGACGAGCAGCTCGGGCGCTGCGCCGAGCGTCATCAAGGTCACCAGCTCGCGCGTGTCGACGAAGACGGTGAGTGCGCGCTCGGCGGGGATCGAGATCGTCCGCGCTGCACCGAACTCGTCGCGAACCTCGATCTCGTGGGTGAGCGGCGCCCGTGCCGCAGTCAGGCGAAGCGAAGACGGTTCTATTTGCGCGGGCCCGTCATCTCCGCCGATGTCGGCTTGCTGCTCGGCGGCCCGGTCGCCATGCCGGCCGGCGAGTGCGCTTCCGAAGCCTCGAGCGGCTTGTCCTTGGCGGGCGTGGTCTGCGCGACGTAGGGTCCGGGGTCGGTGCAAGCGGGCGTCGGCTCCGGGGCCGACGCCGCCTTCGCGGCCGGGCTCGCGCGGTAACCGGCCGCCACCCGGTCCATCGCCTTGCAGATCTGGTACAGGCCGACCTTGTCGGTCCAGGTTGCCTTCGCGGCGGTGTCGGCGGCTTTCGCGGCGGCCTCGTCCGACCGCGCCGGAAGCTTGGCCACCGCCGCAGTCGAGACGAGGGCGACCGCAAGCATCGCGGCAAGGGTGAAGCTTCGCATCGGAGTCCTCGTCGTAGTCAGGTGGCGGGTTGCCTGAGCGGCCGGGCCGGTGGGTCCCGTTGCACCGGGATCTTGCCCGCGGCGATGTCGTCATACCAGAGGCGATGGTGCTCGCGCGCCCAGGTCTCGTCGACGTAGCCGGTCTTCATCGCCCGATATGAGCCGCGCATGCCGACGGTGCCCATGTAGATGTGGCCGAGGAATACGACGATGATGAGGACCGCGCTGATCGCATGGACGATGTGCGCAAGCTGCATGTCGGGCCGCGTCAGGGCGAGACCGGGGACGACCTTGTCGAGGGCGAACCCAGAGGCGATGACGATGCCGCCGAGCAGCAGCACGCCGAACCAGAACACGATCTTCTCGCCGGCGTTGAACCGGTGCGAGGCAGGCTCTTCGCCGCCGAACATGCCGCCCCCCTTCAGCAGCCACTTGAGGTCGGCGAGGCTCGGCCAGTTGCTGTGCACGAAGGTCATGACGATGATGACCATCGAGACCGCGAACAGCGGCCCGACCAGGTTGTGCGCGGTTTTCAGCGCATACGTCAGCCAGCCGAACAGCAGGCCGCCGGTCAGCGGCAGGATCAGGAACTTGCCGAACGCCATCGTCAGACCCGAGATCGCGAGGATGCAGAACGCGATCGCGTTGGTCCAGTGCGCAGCGCGCTCGAAATAGGTGAATCTCTGGATCACGCGACCGGTGTCGGGTGAATGGTTCGTGATCGGCCCCTTGGCCCAGTAGAAAAGAGCCAGTGCCAGCACGGCGATGACGACCAGGGCGCCGCCGTAGGGAATGATCCACCAGTTGCGGATCTGCCGCCAGGCCTCGCCGGCGTTGGTGACGCGCGTGCCGGGATACTGCGTGATCGGCTGCACCAGCTCGCCGCGTTCACCGGCCCGCAGGTTGTTTACCGAGCCCGGCGCCCTGCCCGAGTCGTGCACGCCGCGCCAGAACGGCGCGTTGTTTCCCGGCTGGCTGCGCGCCCGTTGGGCATTGCTGTCCCCTGGTTGCGGTTCGGGAGCGGGAGCCTTGCTCGAAGCCGATGCGCCGGCGCTGCCGGGCGGGTTCGGAATGTCCAGTGGCGCCGTTCGAACCGTCGTTGCCGGCGCCGGCGTGCGGCCGGCACCGGTCGACGCATCCTGCTGCGCCAGGACATGGCCGCCGAAGGCCAGAAGGCCAGCGGCGAAGACGGCATTCAGGATCGTGGCGTGCATGGGCTGATCGGGGTCGTCACTGCCGCGGCGCGTAGTCGTTCTGGCCCTGGGTGCGTTTGACCAGTTGCGCGTCCCAGCTGGCTTCGTTGCCGGGAGTCCAGCCCGACGCCAGATAGCCGTTGTCGTGGATCTGCCAGAGCTGGCCATCGCTCTTCTTGGCGGTGCCCACCGGCACCGTCTGCGCCCTCTCGCCGCAGCCCGCGAGCGCAACGAGAGTCCCCATCGCACACAGCACGGTCCTGGCGATCACGACTTCTTGCCTTCGACGGCCGCGCCCGCAGGCCCCGGCTGAGCGGGTTTCCCGTAGGCCGTCCCCCAGCCCCAGACTTCGCTGCCCTTGCCGCGATTGAGAACGCGGCTGCGAAAGATGTCGGCGATGACGTCGCCGTCGCCGCCGAGCAGGGCCTTGGTCGAGCACATCTCGGCGCAGGCCGGCAGCTTGCCTTCGGCGAGGCGGTTACGGCCGTACTTCTCGAACTCGGCTTCGCTGCCGTTGGCTTCCGGGCCACCGGCGCAGAAGGTGCACTTGTCCATCTTGCCGCGCAGGCCGAAGTTGCCGTTGGTCGGGAACTGCGGCGCTCCGAACGGACACGCATACGAGCAATAGCCGCAGCCGATGCAGATGTCCTTGTCGTGCAGGACGATGCCCTCGGGCGTGCGATAGAAGCAGTCGACCGGGCAGACCGCCATGCACGGCGCATCCGAGCAATGCATGCAGGCGACCGAGATGCTGCGTTCGCCCGGCACGCCGTCGTTGAGCGTGACGACCCGGCGCCGGTTGATCCCCCAGGGAACGTCGTGCTCGGCCTTGCAGGCGGTGACGCAGCCGTTGCACTCGATGCAGCGCTCGGCGTCGCAGATGAATTTCATTCGGGCCATCGTGTGTCCTCCTGCCGAGCCGCCTCAAAGGAGGACAGCGCCCCCTCGGGGGGCAGCGAACGCAAGTGAGCGTGGGGGTGCTGATTCATGTTCAGGCAGTGGCGCGCTCGACCTGGCAGACCGTGGTCTTGGTCTCCTGCATCATTGTCACGCTGTCGTAGCCGTAGGTGGTCGCGGTGTTGACCGCCTCCCCGCGCACCACGGGATGGGCGCCCTCGGGGTAGTACGGCAGCAGGTCGGCGCCCTGCCAGCGGCCGGAGAAGTGGAACGGCAGCCAGACCGTTTCGCGGTCGACGCGTTCGGTGACGAGCGCGCGGACCAGGATCTTGGCGCCGGTCGGCGACTTGACCCAGACCTGCTCGCCGTCGCGGATGCCGCGGTCGTTCGCTGCCGCCGGATTGATCTCGACGAACATCTCCTGCTGCAGCTCGGCGAGCCAGGGGTTGGAGCGTGTCTCCTCGCCACCGCCCTCGTATTCGACCAGCCGGCCCGAGCTCATGATGAGCGGGAACTGCTTGCCGATGTCCTTGTTCTTCTCCTGCACGCTCTTGTAGAGCGTCGGCAGGCGCCAGAACGATTTCTTGTCGTCGTGCGTCGGGTACTTGGCGATCAGATCCGGGCGCGTCGAGTAGAGCGCTTCGCGATGCAGCGGCACCGGATCGGGGAAGTTCCAGACCACGGCTCGAGCCTTGGCATTGCCGAACGGATGGCAACCGTGGTTCTTCATGACGACCCGGATGATCCCGCCCGACAAGTCCGTCTTCCAGTTCTTGCCTTCGGCCTGGGCCTTCTCGGGATCGGTCAGCTCGCTCCACCAGCCGAGCTTCTTCAGGAAGATGTGATCGAACTCGGGGTAGCCGGTGGTGATGTCGGCGCCCTTCGAATAAGAGCCGTCTTCGGCGAGCAGGTTGACGCCGTCCTTCTCGACCCCGAAATTGGCGCGGAAGTTGCCGCCGCCTTCCATGATGTGGCGGGTGGTGTCGTAGAGGTTGGGCGAACCGGGGTGCTTCAGCTCCGGGGTGCCGTAGCACGGCCACGGCAAGCCGAAATAATCGCCGTCGAGCTTGTAGCCGGTCTCCTTGTCGATGCCGCCCTTGGCGCGCAGCGTCTTCACATCGAAGACGTTCATGTTGCGCATGTGCGCCTTGAGGCGCTCCGGCGACTGGCCGGTGTAGCCGATCGACCAGCAGCTCTGGTTCACCTCACGAAGGATCGATTCGACCTCCGGCTCCATCATGCCGGCCTTGCCTGCCACGAGCTTGGTCTTGGCCATCAGCTGCTTGTCGAAACCGAGCTTTTGCGCCAGCTGGTACATGATCATCTGATCGGTGCGCGATTCGAACAGCGGCTCGATCACCTTTTCGCGCCATTGCAGCGACCGGTTCGAAGCCGTCACCGACCCGGAAGTCTCGAACTGCGTTGCCGCCGGCAACAGGTAGACCGCGCGATTCGGATTCAGGTCGCCGGCGACACCCGGCATCGCCGCCATCGCCGCCGAAGCCGACGGATACGGATCGACCACCACCAGCAGGTCGAGCTTGTCCATCGCCCGCTTCATCTCGGCGCCGCGGGTTTGCGAATTGGGGGCGTGGCCCCAGAAGATCAGGCCGCGCAAATTGCTGTCCTGGTCGATCAGCTCGTTCTTCTCGAGAACGCCGTCGATCCAGCGTGACACCGTCATGCCGGGCTTGGTCATCATGCCCGGGGCGTACTGCTTCTTGATCCACTCGTAGTCGACGCCCCAGACCTTGGCGAAGTGCTTCCACGAGCCCTCCGACAGGCCGTAATAGCCCGGCAGCGAATCCGGGTTCGGGCCGATGTCGGTTGCGCCCTGGACGTTGTCGTGGCCGCGAAAGATGTTGGCGCCGCCGCCGCTCACGCCGACATTGCCGAGCGCGAGCTGCAGGATGCACGAGGCGCGCACGATGGCGTTGCCGGTGGTGTGCTGGGTCTGGCCCATGCACCAGACGATCGTGCTCGGCCGGTTGTCGGCCATCATCTTGGCAGCCTTGTAGACCGTCGCTTCGTCGACGCCGCAGGCCTCGGCGACCTTGTCGGGCGTCCACTTGGCGAGCACTTCATCCTTGACCTTGTCCATGCCGTAGACGCGGTCGGCGATGTACTTCTTGTCTTCCCAGCCGTTCTTGAAGATGTGGTGCAGCATCCCGAACAGGAACGGAATGTCGGAGCCGGAGCGGATGCGGATGTACTCGTCGGCCTTGGCTGCCGTGCGCGTGAAGCGCGGATCGACGACGATCATCTTGCAGCCGGTTTCCTTGGCGTGCAGCATGTGCAGCATCGAGACCGGGTGGGCCTCGGCGGCGTTCGAGCCGATGTACAACGCGCACTTCGAATTGCGCATGTCGTTATACGAATTCGTCATCGCGCCGTAGCCCCACGTGTTGGCGACGCCTGCCACCGTGGTCGAGTGACAGATGCGGGCCTGGTGGTCGGCGTTGTTGCTGCCCCAGAAGCTCACCCACTTGCGCATCAGGTAGGCCTGCTCGTTGTTGTGCTTCGAGGAGCCGACCAGGAACACCGAGTCGGGGCCGCTCTGCTTCTTCAGCTCGAGCATCCTGGCGCTGATCTCGTTCAGCGCCTGGTCCCAGGAGATGCGCTCGTACTTGCTGCCGACCAGCTTCATCGGCGTCTTCAGGCGGTACTCGCCGCGACCATGCTCGCGCAACGCCGCACCTTTCGCGCAATGGGCACCCAGGTTGATCGGCGAATCGAAGACCGGTTCCTGGCGCACCCAGACGCCGTTCTCGACCACCGCGTCGACCGCGCAGCCGACCGAGCAATGCGAGCAGACCGTCCGGCGGACGACCGGCTTGCTTCGTTCCGAGGGTGCGTCGGCCGCCCGGGCCTTCTTGATCAGGGTTAGCTCGGAGGCGGCCAGGCCGACCCCGACGCCGATGCCCGAGCGGCGCAGGAAAGCGCGCCGGTCCATGGTCGGCACGGCCCGATGAACGCCTCGGGCCAGACTCGAAACCAGCGGCGAATGAGCCGGCTGCCGGTCTCTCGACGGGTCATCGGCAAGCTTGCGCGTCAACAACATGGTGGGTTCCTTGGCCGCTGCCGGCTTGTCGCTCAGGAGCGTGTGGTCTGGTAGTAGCGCAGAACGTGGTCGGTGAGCTGATAGCCGTCGCCACCGGCGACCTTCGGCTGCTTGGCCGGAAGCGCTTCGGCGGGGTCGACTGCCTGCCGATGCACCGCCGCCGCCGCAAGTGCCGCGGCAGCCGCGAGGCCGGCGCCGACGACGACACCCCGTCGTTGCACGACAGGTTCACCGGGTGCGGTTGTCGGCGGGCGTTGCGATCGGCTGAACTTCATGATTGCTGCTTTCGAAAATCTACCCGGCTTTTCACGGCAGGACACGTGCCGGGCTCGGAACCCAAGCCCAATCTAGCAGCCTTCACGGCTCGGTCGCATCCGGTCTTACGCCAGCGCCGCAATGCCGCAACACCGTTCGCAAGCGGCTTCTTGACCCGACTCACGCATCGAGGAGATCGAAGGCCTGCGCCTCGACGGCGAAGAAGTCGCGTGCAAAACGGGCCAGGGCCCGGTAGAAATCGGCGCCGGGATGCGCTTCGATGGCCAGGCACATCGCCTCGGTCCAGCCACGCAGGTGGGCGTCGAAGAAGCGTCGCTGCGCCGCGAGATTGCTGCTCCCTGCGTCGCCACCGGCGATCAGATAGCGCATCACTTCGCAGAGGCTCGCAATGTGATCTTCGGTCGAGTCGACCGTCTCGCCTTTTTCCAGGCCGAGCGCACGCAGGCTGTGGCGCAGCTCGACCAGCGGCCGCTCGTTGAGCTTTCCGGCCAGATAGAACGAGCCGTACAGAAAGATCTCGGGCTTGCCGATGCCCTGAAAGAGAAGATCGAATTCGCGCTCCGCGGCGCCCGCGCCGAGCCGGCGCGCCGCCGCCACCAGGCCCTGCCAGCTTTCCTCGAGAAACGCGCCGGCCACCGGCGCTTCCGTCACCGCGACCTGGAACTGCGCCTGCATGGCGTCGTTCGGCGGCGCGTAGAACAAGGCCGCGAGCAAGCCGTAGACCTCGGCGCGGGCCAGCTCCTCGGCATCGTCGGGGCTGGCAAAAGCAAGCGGCCGCGCAGCCGGGATCTGGCTCACAGCGAGGTGATCCGCACTTCGGCGTCGCTGCTGTGGATGTCGATGACCCGGCAATCGCCGCACATGCGCAGGCGATCGGCGCTGGCGCCCTGGAACATCGAGTGGCCGGCAAGGCGGCCCAGCATCGCCTCGATCGCGCGCAGGGTGCCGAACGGCTTGGCGCATCGAATGCATCGGTAGGGCTCGACCTCGTTGAGCACGCGCGGCTGCCGGCGCGCCTTGCCGGCATCAGCCAGCAGCAGGCGCGGCCGCAGCGTGATCGCATCTTCCGGACACGTCTTGGCACAGAGGCCGCACTGGACACAATTTTTCTCGATGAAGGAAAGGCGCGGCGCGTCCGGGTTGTCGGTCAATGCGGCTTCGGGGCAGGCACCGACGCAGGCCAGGCACAGCGTGCAGGCGACGGTGTCGACCACGACCTCGCCGAACGGGCTCGTCAGCGCGTGCGACGCCGCCGGCAGCGCGATCTCGTCGGGAACGTCGCGGGCCTCGCGCATCAGGTGATCGACGGCGAGGTCGAGCGTGCTGCGCTTGTCGGCCTGGGCGGTGAAGGTGGCGGCATGGTCGACGCCGATCGCCGGCGCTCGGCGCAGGGCGGCGTCGAGCCGCAGCAGGGCCGCCTCGACCGGCCTGGCGACGCTGACGCGACCGACCCGCGCCGGCCCGGCCTCGGATTCGGTCGATTGCAATCGCGCCACCTCGCCGCCGCCGACGATCCGGAAGTGCTCGCCGGCGAAGCCGAGGCCGCTGAGGATCGCCTGGGCGACGCGCATCTGTTCGCCGATCGCGTCGCGGTAGGCAGGCGCCTCTTCCTCCGTGACGAGGACCCAGACCTGGACCGCGCCCTGGGCGATCGCCGACAGCCAGAGATCGATGCCGACCGACGCCGTGTGCCAGACCTCGAGCGGCAGCACCCGCGCCGGCAAGCCGTGCACGGCCGCGTCGGTGCGGGCAGCGCGGCCGAGCGCGCCGATCACCGCCGCGCCGGCCTCCTGGCTGTGGATCAGCAGTGCCGCATCGCGGCCGCCGGCCCGCGCGTACGTTCCGAGCAAGGTGCGGATGCGGGCGCCGAGCTCGTGCGGGCGCGGCACCGCGAAGGTCAGCGCACCGCTCGGACAGACCGTCGTGCAGGCGCCGCAGCCGACGCACAGATGCGGCTCGACGACGATGCCGCCGCCGCTGGTCTTGCCCCGCATCGAGGCGTCGCTGCGGATCGCCACCGCCGAGCAGACGTCGATGCAGGCGGTGCAACCGGTCTGGCCGTTCCTGCTGTGGGCGCAGATCGACTGCCTGTAGTCGAAGAAGCGCGGCTTCTCGAATTCGCCGACCCGCTCCCGCAGCTGCAGGGCCGCAACGATCAGCCCGGCGTCGTCCGCGGCATGGAAATAGCCTTGCGGCGGCTGGTGCAAGGCGATGGTCGGCGTCGCCTGGAGGTCGAGGATGAGGTCGAAGGCTTCGCTGACCTCGACCGGCGAGCGGGCAAAGTCGATCGCCGCAGCGGCGCCGCAGGCGGTGACGCAGTCGCGGTGTCCGGTGCACTTCGTCAGGTCGATCTGATAGCTGAAGTCGATCGCCTGCTCGGGGCACACGTCGATGCAGGCGTTGCAGCGCGTGCAGAGGTCGAGATCGATCGGGTTGCCGCTCGACCAGCTCACCTCGAAGGCGCCGAGCCAGCCGGAAATCCGGGTCGGCACGCCGGCATGAACGGCATAGGTTCGCTCCTGCGGCAAGGTGCCGCCGGCAGAGGGCAACAGCAAGCTGACCTCGAGCTTGTCGGCAAGCAGCGCGGCAGCCCGGATTGCAAGGTCCGCAGCGCCGATCACGAGAACGCGGCCCGCCGACGTGTAAGACACGGTCGGCACCGGCTCGGCCGCTGGCAACTGCGCCGCCGCCAGCAGGGCGGCGATCTTCGGCATCGACGCAGCGCCGTCCTTCGACCAGCCGCCGTTTTCCCGGATGTTGACGAAGTGGATCGGTCGTTCGGTCAGGCCCGCGGCACCTTCGGTCGCAGCGGCGAGCTCCAGGAACAGCCGACTTTCCTGCGTGCACGCGACCAGCAATGGATCGCCCGACAACGCAGCGCGCTGGAAAGCGCCGGCTTCGCGCCGGCAGAGCAGCGAATGAACGGCGTCGAGCCCGCGCGCACCCTCAGGCCCGAGGGCCTTTGCGAGCGCCGCCGGGTCGAGCGGCATCGTCTTGTTGCAGTCGCAGATCAGGGTCGTCATCGGGGCTTTTGAAGGAGGGGCCGGGCGCCGCTGCCGGCGGCGCGTCCGACGCCGACTGTGCCACTGCGCACGGGCCGTCGCCATCGGGGGAAGTCTGTGCCGAAGGCAGCGGCAGCTCAGCCAGTGCGCCGTCGCCGGCGGCGCCGGCCGCAGCAGCGGCGGGCTCGTCGGCGAACAGGCCGAGCGCGACCGACTGGTTCATCTGCCGGAGCATGGCGAGCGGGATCGGGTCGGCCTTGCCGTAGTCGTCGATGTAGGTGTCGAGGCCGTCCATCACGTTGAAATGCGGATCGCTGAACAGCTTGCGCATGGCCGCGTTGCTGACCGCCGGCTCGACACCGGGCAGGACGAACCGCGAGTAGTCGGAGCGATGCGTCAAGGCCGCGACATCGTCGAGGGTCGGCAGTGCGGCGGCCGTTGCGGGCCGGCCGCTGTCGGTCACCGCCGTCGGCGAGACCGATGCGCCACCGCCCGGCGCGGCCGCGGCGACGTCGGCATGTTCGCTTCGGTCGCTGCCCGCATCCGGGACGGGCGGCCGCTGCGCAGGCTCGCTCTTCGCCTCGGCTGGCGTCGGCGATTCCGGCCGCGAGAGTTTCCGTTGCGACCAGCGGCTCAGGAAGCCGCCGCGCGGCGCGCTCATTGGCGATCCTCGGGCGCGACGAACGATTGCGGACGCCGTCTTCTCTTCGGCTCCGGCCGGTAGTGCGCATCGGTGTAGGCCTGCAGCCACGGGACAAGGTCGGGCGACAGCGGCACGTTGTCGACCCGCTCCTGGGCATCGAGCCAGCGCCCGGCCTCGTCGTACGAGAGGCTCACCGTTTCGGGCCAGGCGCGCGAGGGATCGGCATCGTCGATCCGCCAGACCACGAACCAGACCGGCGCCTGCGAGCTCAGGTTGAGGTGGTAGCCCTCGGCCTGGTCACGAAAGAGTTCGAGCCTGAACCCGGGGTGCAGGGTGCGCTGCAGCCGGCCGTCGTCGCGGAGAACCCGCGGCTCGGTGCCGAAGACCGCTTCGTGCGGCACCACTTCGGCAACGCGAAAGCGCCACGCCTCGTGCTGGTTGGGTGCGCGCTCGCGCTCGAGCACGACCGCAACGGTGACGGATGGCCTGCCTTCCGCCGCGAGTGGTTCTGCGCCGCCTGCCGGGCCTGCCGCGTCCATTCGTTGCACTCGTTCTGGCAGCAGCGGTTCGGCGCTCGGCAGCCCGCTCAGGTGGACTTCGAGATGCTGATGGTCGGGAACTTCGACGAGAAATCCTTCGAGCGCTGCGCGATCTTGACCGCGACCTGACGGGCCACGCGCTTGTAGATGCCGGCGATCTCGCCGTCGGGGTCGCTCACGACCGTCGGCCGGCCGCTGTCGGCGTGGAGCCGAATCGAGAGATTGAGCGGCAAGGCGCCGAGATAATCCATCTTGTATTCGGCGGCCAGGCGCTTGCCGCCCTCCTCGCCGAAGATGTGCTCGACGTGGCCGCACTTCTCGCACACATGCACCGCCATGTTCTCGACGATGCCGAGGATCGGCACGCCGACCTTCTCGAACATCTTGATCCCCTTCTTGGCATCGAGCAGGGCGATGTCCTGCGGCGTCGTGACGATGACCGCGCCGGTGAGCGGGACGCGCTGCGACAGCGTCAGCTGGATGTCGCCGGTGCCGGGCGGGAGGTCGACGATCAGGTAGTCGAGGTCGCCCCAGTTGGTCTGGCGCAGCAGCTGCTCGAGCGCCTGCGTGACCATCGGCCCGCGCCAGATCATCGGATTGTCCTGCTCGACCAGGAAGCCGATCGACATCACCTGGACGCCGTAGTTCTCCATCGGCTCCATCGTCTTGCCGTCGCTGGACTCGGGCCGGCCCTCGATTCCCATCATCATCGGCTGGCTCGGGCCGTAGATGTCGGCGTCGAGGATGCCGACCTTGGCGCCTTCGGCGGCGAGCGCGAGCGCGAGGTTGACGGCGGTCGTGCTCTTGCCGACGCCGCCCTTGCC
>JALYXU010000317.1 GCA_030946925.1 Pseudomonadota bacterium | reverse complement strand
GCGCCGAGCTCGGCGCGCGCCTGCTCGTCCACGATCCGGCGACGCAGGTCGTTCGCAACCTCTTCCTCGTCCACGACGAGCTGCGCGCCAACGGATGGGCGGGCGTCGAGAGCCTGCCGCTGAAGGTGATCGCGCGCGGCCTGACCGAGGCCGAAATCCTGGCCAGCGACGAGCCGTCCGACGTGCTGGCGACGATCGTCGCGACGCTGCGCGGGATCCAGGTCGCCGCCGAGGCACGCGCCGCCCGGGAAGCGCTGGAGGCCGAGTGGGAGGTGCCGCAGGTCCCCGAAGTGTCGGACACCAACTTCGACGAATACGAGCTGATGGAGCGCAGCTGGGCCGGGACGGTCCCCGCCGGCCTCGACATCGCGGGCCGCAATAGCCGGATGTAGACCGCCGGGCCGCCGCGCGCGGGTCGTCGCGAGCGGCCCGATCGGGCATGCTTCGGATCGCCGGCCCCCGGCTGCAGCGAGGCCCTTGCCATGAAGATCGTCGAGATCCGCGAGATCACGAAGCCGATCCGGTCGAACATCCGCAACGCCTACATCGACTTCTCGAAGATGACCCTGAGCCTGGTCGCCGTCGTCACCGACGTCGTCCGCTACGGCGAGCCCGTCGTCGGCTACGGCTTCAACTCGAACGGCCGCTATGGCCAGGGCGCGCTAATGCGCGAGCGCTTCATCCCGCGCCTGCTCGAGGCGCGGCCCGAGACCTTGCTCGACGAGCGCGGCATCCTCTCGCCCGAGCGGATCTGGGCGACGATGATGACCAACGAGAAGCCGGGCGGCCACGGCGAGCGCTCGGTCGCGGTCGGCACGATCGACATGGCGGTCTGGGACGCGGTCGCCAAGATCGAGAACCGGCCGTTGTTCCAGCTGCTCGCCGAGCGCCATGGCGACGGCGTCGCCAGGCGCGGCGTCTTCGTCTACGCCGCCGGCGGCTACTACTGGCCGGGCCAGGGATTGGCCGGCCTCGAGCGCGAGATGCGGAGCTACCTGGAGCGCGGCTACTCGGTGCTGAAGATGAAGATCGGCGGCGGCACGCTGGCCGAGGACTGCGAGCGCATCGAGGCGGTGCTGCGCCTGCTCGGGCCGGGCCAGCAGCTCGCCGTCGATGCCAACGGCCGCTTCGACCTGGAGACGGCGATCGACTACGCCAAGGCGCTGTCGAACTACACGCTGTTCTGGTACGAGGAAGCCGGCGACCCGCTCGACTACGCGCTCCAGGCCGAGCTTGCCGCGCACTACGCAGGGCCGATGGCAGCCGGCGAAAACCTGTTCTCGATGCAGGACGCACGCAACCTCATCCGTTATGGCGGGATGCGGCCCGACCGCGACTGGCTGCAGTTCGACTGCGCCCTCAGCTACGGCCTGGTCGAATACCTGCGCACCCTCGACATGCTCAAGCAGAACGGCTGGTCGCCTTCGCGCTGCGTGCCGCACGGCGGCCACCAGATGTCGTTGGCGATCGCCGCGGGCCTCCATCTCGGCGGCAACGAGTCGTACCCCGACCTGTTCCAGCCTTACGGCGGCTTTCCGGACGGCGTCCGGGTCCGCGACAGCATCGTGACCTTGCCGGAGCTGCCGGGCATCGGCTTCGAAGGCAAGGCCGACCTGTTCACCGAGATGCGCGCGCTCGCAGCCTGAGCCGCCGCAGCAAGGAGCCTCGGCCGGATCGGCGCAGCTGCCGCGACGGCAGCAGCGGCGTCAGCGATAGAACGCTTCGACCCTGCCCTTCAGCGTGAGCAGGAGCGGCCGGCCGCGACGGTCGAGCGTCTTGCCCGCGGGCACCTTGACCCAGCCCTCGCTGATGCAGTACTCCTCGACATCGAAACGCTCCTTGTCGTTGAGCCGAATACCGATGCCGTGTTCGAACGCCGCCGCCACGTGATGCGGGCTGTGCGGGTCGACGGACAAGCGATCCGGCAAGGGCGGGGGCGGGGGCGAAGCGGGGCTGGCGTCGGTCATGCCGGGACCATAAACCAAACGCCGCTGCGAGCCTCGAGAGCTTTGGTTACCGAGCAATCGCGATCGCCCGAATGACGCGAGCAGGCGAACGCGTCGGCGGTGAGCGTGGCAAATCGCACGGCCGCGCTATGCCGGCGCACGGTCAACGCGACCCACTTGCGCTACCTTCGGGTGCGACCACTCCGCTCTGGATGTTCCGACACCGATCATGCTGTTCACCATCTTCTGCTGCATCTCCACCGGGTTCAGCGTGTACTGCATCCTGCGGCGCTTCAATCGGCGCACCGTCGATCTGGCCGTTCATGCGGCCGTGCACGAGGTCAAGAAAGACTTCCACCAGCGCAATGCGACGATGGTCTCGCAGCTGGCGGCCAAGGAACGTGAGCTGCTCAAGGCCCGGGATCTGGTGAAGCTGCACGAAGCCGTCCCGACGCCGCCTAGACCGGTGCCTCGGGCAACCGGAGCCGCGACCGCAACCGCGACCGCGGCGAGCCCACGCGGTCCGGCTGCCAAGCCAGAGCGTGAACCTCTCGACGTCTTCGCGATGTCGCGTCCGTTCACCGACACGTCCTACGACGCCTTGCTGGCGGTCTCGGATGTGGTCAAGGTCGAGCCCGCGGCGATGTAGTCGGCGGCATCCGCGGCGCCCGTGCCGCGGACCACTTCGAAGCGATTCCGGGATCTGCGAGGATGGGTCGAGCGCCTCGCCCCATTGCGGCTCGAGCGAATGGCGGCTACCGTGCGCAGTTCGCCGTCTCGCTCGCAGCTGGCGCCAACGAAAGCCAAGCCATGGTTGCCATTGCTCTTGACCCGGGCCTGTTGATCGACGCCAGGCGCGGCTCCCGGCCGTTCTTCTACGTCTGGATGGCAGGCATCTTCCTGCTGATCGCCTTCCTCGGCTTCATCCCGACCTACTGGGCGCGCCTCGCGACCGGAACCTTCAACGGCGCGCCGATCCTGCACATTCACGGCGCCCTCTTTTTCACGTGGACGCTGTTCTTCTTGGCGCAGACCTCGCTGGTGGCCGCGGGGCGGACGCCCGATCACCGCTCGTGGGGCATGGCCGGGATCTCCTTGGCGACCGCGATGGCCTGCTCGGTCGTGCTTGCCGCGATCAACGGAATCAAGGTCGCCGATGCAATCGGCATGGCCGATCAGGCGCGCCGCTTTTCCTACGTGCCGCTGAGCTCGGTGGTTCTGTTCGCGGGCTTCCTCGCGGTCGCCATCGCCGCCGTCAAACGGAGCGAAATGCACAAGCGGCTGATGCTGCTGGCCATGATTCCGTTGATGCAGGCGGCGACGGCACGCATCTTCATGACCCTGTTCGCGCCGAGGGATGCGATCGGCCCTCCGCCCGTCGCGGTTGCCTTGCCGCCCGGCCTTCTGGTCGATGGCTTGCTGATCGCCGCAATGGTCTACGACTGGCGGACCCGCGGTCGGCCGCACCCGGTGTATCTCATCGGTGGGTCCTTGCTCCTTGCCGACCAGTTGCTGTCGGCGCCGATCAGCGCCACGGCGACGTGGATGTCGATCGCCAGATGGGTGCAGTCGCTGGCCGGTTGATTCGGGCCTGATCCGGCGGTCCGCGCCGCCTCGCACCCAGACCGGCGCACGCGCCGGGCCTTCGCGCAGAATCGGCAGCGCTCGCGAGCGCGCCCATGCCGAACTCGGTCACCCTGCTCACCTTGCTGTTCGACGGCATCGCCTACGGCATGCTGTTGTTCGTGCTCGCGGTCGGTCTGGCGGTCACGCTCGGCCTGATGAACTTCATCAACCTGGCCCACGGCGCCTTCGCGATGGCCGGCGGCTACATCACGGTGTTGCTGATGAACCGGGCCGGGCTGCCCTTCATCGCCTGCCTGCCACTCGCATTCCTCGGCACCGCGCTGCTCGGTGCGCTGCTCGAGCGCACGCTGTACCGGCCGATGTACGCGCGGCCGCATCTCGACCAGGTGCTGTTCTCGATCGGCCTGGTCTTCATGGCCGTGACCGCGGTCGATTACGTGGTCGGCTCGATGCAGCAGAACATCGCGCTGCCGCTCTGGCTGCAGGGGCGGCTGCCGATCGAGGCCGTGGGCATCGGCAAATACCGGCTCTTCATCGTCGTCGTCTGCGCGGTGCTGGCGCTGGCGCTGCAATGGCTGCTCTCCGGCACGCGCTTCGGCAGCCGGCTGCGCGCCGCGGTCGACGATCCGCGCGTCGCCGGCGGCCTCGGCCTCGACGTCAACCGCATCTTCCTCCTGACCTTCGCGGTCGGCTCGGGGCTGGCCGGACTCGGCGGCGCGCTCGGCGCCGAAGTGCTCGGCCTCGATCCGACCTTCCCGCTCAAGTTCATGATCTATTTCCTGATCGTCGTCTCGGTCGGCGGCACCACCACCATCACCGGGCCGCTGCTGGCCGCGCTCCTGCTCGGCATCGCCGACGTCGCCGGCAAGTACTTCGTGCCCAAGCTCGGCGCGTTCATCGTCTACACGCTGATGATCGCGATCCTCCTCTGGCGGCCGCAGGGCCTCTTCGCCAAGGCGGGAGGACGGTGAGCGCGGCCGCGGATGCGGTCTCGGCCGCAGCCTCGTTGCGCAAGGCGGCGTCGTGGCGATGGTGGGAGCTGGCCCTGTTCGCGGCGCTGCCGCTGGCCTGGCTGCTGCTGCCGCGGCAATCGCTGCTCGTCAACGAGATCGCGATCGTCGCCCTGTTCGCGGTCTCGCTCGACCTGATCCTCGGCTACGCCGGCATCGTCTCGCTCGGCCATGCCGCCTTCTTCGGCTTCGGCGCTTACGCGGCGGCGATCTTCGCGAAGAACACGATGAACGACCCGCTGCTCGGCCTGGCCGTGGCCATCGCCGCGAGCGCAGCGCTCGGCGCACTGACCAGCGTGCTGATCCTGCGCGGCACCGACCTGACCCGGCTGATGGTCACGCTCGGCGTCGCCTCGATCCTCTACGAGCTTGCCAATCAGCTCGAGACCCTGACTGGTGGCGCCGATGGCTTGCGCGGGGTTGTCATGGGACCGCTCCTGACGCCGTTCGGCCGCTTCGAGTTCGACCTGTCGGGACGCGTCGGCTGCGCCTATTCGCTGACCGTGCTGGCACTGGTGCTGCTGCTCGCAAGGCGGATCGTCCGCTCGCCGTTCGGCTTCTCGCTCCAGGCCCTCCGCGACAACCGCCTGCGGGCTGCGAGCATCGGCCTGTCGGTGCGGCTGCGCCTGGTCGCTGTCTACACGGTCGCCGCGGCGATCGCCGGTGCAGCCGGGGCGCTGCTGGCGCAGACCAGCGGCTTCGCCTCGCTCGACGTATTCGATTTCCACCGCAGCGCCGAGGTGCTGCTGGTACTCGTGATCGGCGGCACCGGTTACCTGTATGGCGGCGTCGTCGGCGCGATCGTCTTCAAGCTGCTGCACGACGTCGTCTCGGCCTGGACGCCGCAGTACTGGAACTTCTGGCTCGGCCTGTTCCTGGTCGTGCTGGTCCTGGTCGGCCGCGAGCGCTTCGTGCGACCGTGGCGCTGGTTCGCGGGGAGGCGCCGGTGAGTGCGGCGCCGGAGGCGGTCCTCGAGACCGTCGCCTTGTGCAAGCGCTTCGGCGGCATCGCCGCCACGCAGGACGTGTCGCTACGCATCGAACGAGGCGCGAGGCAGGCGCTGATCGGCCCGAACGGCGCCGGCAAGACGACGCTCATCAACCTGCTGACTGGCGTGCTCGCGCCGAGCTCGGGAAAGGTCCTCCTCGACGGCACCGACATCACCGCGCTCTCGGTGCATGCGCGGGTCCGGCTCGGCATCGTCCGCACCTTCCAGATCAACCAGCTGTTCGCCGGGCTGACGCCGCTCGGCTCGCTCGCGCTCGCGGTCTCGGTGCGGCGCGGCGGCAGCGCCGGCTGGTGGCGACCGCTCGGCAGCGACGCAGCGGTGGCGGCCGAGTGCCAGGGCCTGCTCGAGCGCTTCGGTCTTGCCGACGTGATGGACCGGCCGGTTGCCGCGCTGGCCTACGGCAAGCGGCGGCTGCTCGAGATCGCCACGGCACTGGCGTGCAGGCCGCGCGTGCTGCTGCTCGACGAGCCGGCCGCCGGCGTTCCGGCAGGCGACCGCCAGGAGATCTTCGAAGCCATCGCCGCGTTGCCGCCGGAGGTCTCGATCCTGCTCATCGAGCACGACATGGACCTCGTCTTCAACTTCGCGCGGCAGGTGACGGTGCTGGTGAGCGGCGCCGTCTTCGCCGAGGGCGATGCGGCGACGATCGCCAGCGATCCGCGGGTCAAGGCCGTCTATCTCGGCGAGGACGACGCGGAGGCCGGCGGCGACCTCGACGCCAAGGCTGATTCGACGTCGCGAGCGGCCGACACCGTGCCGGCTGCCGGCCCGGCGCCTGCCCATGGCTGAGCTGCTTCGCGTCGAGGGACTTCGGGCCGGCTACGGCGAGGCCGTCGTCGTCCAGGGCGTCGATTTCGCGCTCGAGGAAGGCCAGTCGCTGGCCTTGCTCGGTCGCAACGGCACCGGCAAGACGACCCTGCTCGACACGCTGGTCGGCGTGACCCGTCGCCACGGCGGCCGGATCGTCTTCGGCGGCCGCGACATCACGGCGCTGCCGCCGCATGCCCGCGCCGCCGCCGGCATCGGCTGGGTGCCGCAGGAGCGCAACATCTTCAGGTCGCTGACGGTCGCCGAGAACCTGAGCGCGGTCGCAAGGCCGGGGCCGTGGACGACCGCCCGGGTCTACGCGATGTTTCCGCGGCTCGAGGAGCGGAAGCGCAACATGGGCAACCAGCTCTCGGGCGGCGAGCAGCAGATGCTCGCGGTGGCGCGCGCCCTGGTCCTGAACCCGAAGCTGCTGCTGCTCGACGAGCCGCTCGAAGGCCTGGCACCGATCATCGTCAAGACCCTGCTCGCATCGATCGCGAGCGTCGTGCGCGACGAGGGCATCGCCGCAATCATCGTCGAGCAGAACCCGAAGCAGATCCTGCCGATCACCGAACACGCCGTCGTCCTCGACCGCGGCGCCATCGTCCACCGCGGCGCCAGCGCCGAGCTGCTTGGCGACCGCGAGCAACTCGACCGCTGGCTGGCGGTGACGCGGTCC
>JALYXU010000310.1 GCA_030946925.1 Pseudomonadota bacterium | reverse complement strand
CCGCGCAGCCAGTGCGCGTGGCGCTCGACCGCCACTGCCGCGCTGCCGCATTCGGCGGCCGAGAAAGGATTGCCCCAACGGGTGGTGCGGTCGACCTTGACGGCATTGGCCGGCATCCTCCAGCCGCGCGTGCGACGGAGCTGAATCCGCTGCGGCATCCGTTCGGCCCCGCGGCGGCGGGCTACCGCGCCAGCGCCTTTGCGGTGTATTCCAGCACCGCGTCGACGAGCGAGGCAATGTGCGCCTGCAGGGTGGAGAAGCCGGTCGTCCTTGTCCGCGTCGCTTCGTCCATGTAGAGCCGCTTGTTGACCTCGAGCTGCAGGCTCATTCGCGACGTCGCCGGGTCGGAATAGGCCCGCACCAGCTCGACGCCCTTGTAGGGATCGTTGACCCTGACGTCGTAGCCGAGCGCCGCGAGGTGGGCGCGAACGAATTCGGTGAACGCGGCATCGCAGGTGCTGCCGTCGCGGTCGCCGAGGACGATGTCGGCGCGCCGCTTGCCCGCCCCGCCTTCGCCTTGCGCGCCGCCGACCGCGTTCATCGAGTGGCAGTCGATGTGCCAGCTCGCACCGAACTGCGCATGCGTGGCCTCGATGCGCTTGTGGAGCGCGTGGTGGTACGGCCGGTGGTAGTGCTCGATGCGGCGCCGAACCTCTGCGACGCCGAGCTTGCGGGCGTAGATCGGTCGGCCGTCGTCGAGCGTTCGCCAGATCAGCGCCTTGCCCAGAGCAGCCTTGCCGCTCGGTGCGAATTCGTCGGGCCAGGCGCCGCCTTCGATGAGCTCGAGGTCGATGTCGCCGGCGTGCCGGTTGTAGTCGATGTAGGTGCGCGGCACGCTCGCCGCGAGCATGCCGACGCCGCGCTCGGTGGCCGGCATCCAGAGCGCGTCGACGTAGCAGTCTTCACCATCGCGCAAATCGAACTCGCTGACGACGGCAGCGAAATCGGCGGGGAAATCGGTTCCGGAATGCGGCGAGTCGAGAACCAGTGGCGTCCGCGGTTCGGCCGGCCCGTGCAAGGAAAAGGAGGGGTGCTGAGCGCTCATCGGCATGCCTTCGTCGACGGCCGCGCCGATCGCCCGAGAGCAACCAGACGGCGTTGGAGACCGGCCCCAGCATAGCCGCCTTCGCCGGGCCTTCACGCGCGCTTCACATGTCGCGTTGCCGCCGGCCGATCGCTTCGGCTCCGCTTCGAACTGCCTTCGCTGCACGGTTCGAAGCTTCGTTCCATGCCCCGCGCTTCCGCGGGCTTGCGAAGGAGAAGAGCGATGCAGTTCCTCGAGTGTCCGTTGACGCCGCAGAGCGGCCTTGGCCGCGTCGTCGTCGGCGTCGTCGTCGCCGTGATGGCGAGCGCCGCCTTGCTGGCCTGGTCGCCGGCCAACGCCTTCGACTCGGACGCGGCGAAAGCCGAGAGCCCCTACTTCCAGGTCGACAGCAACGACCCGTCGACGGATCGGCTGCCGCTGAAGTCGACGACGGTCGACGTCCACATCGCCGGCGTCATCGCCGACGTGACGGTGACGCAGCACTACCGGAACGACGGCCAGCGCGCGATCGAGGCCCGCTATGTCTTTCCCGGCTCGACCTCGGCCGCCATCTACGCCATGCACGTTCGTCTCGGCGAGCGGCTGCTGATCGCCCAGATCCGCGAGAAGCAGAAGGCGCGGATCGAGTACGAGACGGCGAAGAAGGAGGGCAAGACCAGCGCGCTGCTCGAGCAGCACCGGCCGAACGTGTTCGAGATGAACGTCGCCAACATCCTGCCCGGCGACGACGTCGCGGTCGAGCTGCGCTACACCGAGCTGCTGACGCCGCAGGACGCGCTCTATGGCTTCGTCTTTCCGACGGTGGTCGGCCCGCGCTACAACTCGCCGCAGGGCGCCGCCGTCGCCGAGAAATGGATCGCCACGCCTTACCTCAAGAGTGGCGTGCCGAGCCAGACCGCCTTCGCGATGAAGGTGACGCTCGACTCGCCCGTCGCGATCAAGGAAATCACGTCGCCATCGCACAAGATCGAGGTCGACGGCGCCGGCACCGCGCATGCAACCGCGCTGATGAAGGATGGCAGCGGCTTCGGCAAGGGCAACGACCGCGATTTCATCCTCTCCTATCGCCTCGCCGGTGACCACGTCGAATCCGGCCTGGTGCTGTTTCGCGGCGACGGCGAGAACTTCTTCCTGGGAATGGTCGAGCCGCCGCAAGCGGTTCCGGCGGCGCAGATCAACCCGCGCGACTACATCTTCGTGGTCGACATCTCGGGCTCGATGCACGGCTA
>JALYXU010000292.1 GCA_030946925.1 Pseudomonadota bacterium | reverse complement strand
GAGGGCCCCTGTCGTCTCCAACCCGCGTCCATGGCCTCGAGGTAGTCAACGATCAAACCGCTCGCGGCTGGGTGCACGTCCTGAAGTCGCTGGTACTCCTTGCCTCCCGTTGGCTTTGTTGGTCGAGACCAGATAGCGTAGAGGCGAAAACGCACTGTGCGGCTGTTGGCGTCCAGACGCCCACGATTGAGCGCCTCGGTCAGTTGGCTAACTACGTAGATAAGTAAATCCTTATCAAACTGGGTCGCACGACTCTTGGCGAAGCCGGCCTCGCCGGCGTCGAGGCATCGGGATGGAACGGCCTGTTCGTTCCGGCCAACACGCCGCGGCCGGTGATCGCCCGCCTCGCCGCGGAGACCGCGAAGGTGCTGGCTTCGCCGGCGATCAAGAACGACGCGGCGGTGTCCGGCTACGAAGTCGACGCCGCCGGCCCGGACGAATTCGCCGCTTTCGTGCGCGCCGAGATCGTCAAGTGGCGCAAGGTCATCAAGGACTCGAACATCAAGCTCGAGTGACGAGCCAGCGCCGGGTCCGGGTCAGGCGCTCGCGAGCAGCGCGGCGATCTCGTGCGGCGCCATCTCTTCGGCGACAGCCAGACGCTCGGCAACGCTCTGCACGTGCGCCCAATGTTCGGTCAGCAGCGCCGTCGCGGCTTCCTCGTAGGGCTGCGTCCCGCCGCCGATCCCGGCGTGCGCGAGCTCGGCCCGAGCCATCTCGAGATCGCCGGTGGAGCGTTCGCGATCGGGCTTGACCGGAAGGCGACGCGCCGCCGCGATCTGCTCGCTGGCCAGACCGGCGCAAAGGATCGTCGCGATGCTCGTCGCGACCTCGGGATCGGCCCGCGCCGACACTTCGGCCCGCTTGTTGGCGGCGATCAGCTTGCGCCGGCTGAGCGCGGCGGTCACTTCTCCGGTGCCATAGGAATCGATGCGCAGCGGCAAGGCCAGCGCATGAAATTCCGACAGGTGCGCGGCGACGGCATGTCCGGCGTGATGAAACGCCGCCGCGAGCTTGCTCGCCGTTGTCTTCGGCTCGGCTCCGCCCACGTTGTCGACGCTCATTCCAGCGAGTCCACCAGCGCCGGTGGCTGGGTCAGATCGGCGTCGACGTTCATCAGCACGCTGGCCAGCGACAGCGCACGCCACAAATGCGCGGGCATCGCCATGATCCCCTCGGGCGACTTTTCCGAAGCCACCCAGGCGCCGATCTCCGCATGCTGCTCGCCTGTCAGGAGGTGTCGTCGCCGCATGTCGTCGAGGGTGTCCATGGTTCACCTTTCATTGCCATGCAAAAAAGCGAGCGCAGCGCCATTCGCAAACTAAGGCGACGCCAGCGAAGCCGCGTCGACATCGCGGAGGTCGCCGTCGCGTGTCTCCGGGCCATACCGGCCGATCAGGCACAGCGCGCCGACGACTGGCAAGAGGAGGGCCCACGCGCCCACTAGCAAGGTCGGGGCCAGCGCGAGGATGCCGAGCAACTGCGCGGCCAGGCCGCCGGCCTTGGTGCAGGCCGCGACCCAGCCGGTCGCCCGGCCGCGGATCTGCAGCGGGTAGCTTTCTGAGCATAGGGCAGCAGCATGGCGATGACTCCATTGCTGCCGACGATGAGCAAGGCAATGACCCAGACCGGGCTCAGTTGGGCCGCCGGCGACAGCTCGAGGAAGATCACGCCGGCCAGGCCGGCCGCCGTCACGGCGATCGCTGCCAGCAGAGCGTCCTTGCTGCTCACCGACGATCAATGCCATGCCCCACCGCATGCCGGCGTCCATCGGCATGTCGGCGAGGCGGAAGCCCCTGTCGCGGCCCATCCAGTACATCGGCAGGTGCAGCAGGACGCCGGCCGTGGTGGCGATGCAGCCGACCGCGAACGACCAGCGATTCCGGCGCTCCGCGAGCACCCGGACGGCTGCGTCAGCGGGCAGGCTCGTCATCGGCGGTCATGGCACTCACAGCCCCCGGATTGTCAGGGCTGCGAGCACCACGCCGCGATCGCTACTCGCCGACGCGGACGTCGATCCGCCTCGGCTTGGCCCGCTCGAGCTTGGGCAGATGCAAGGTCAAGACCCCGTCCTTGAGGCTGGCCTCGACTGCGGCCGTGTCCAGCTCGCTGCTGAGCTCGAAGCTGCGCCGGTAGTGGTTGGCGCGCACCTCGGCGTAGACCGAGACCAGCGAATCTGCTTCGCCGAAGCGAAGCGGCGCCTCGATCGTCAGGGTGCGACCGTCGACACCGATCGAGAGCTCGCTGCGGTCGACGCCGGGCAGGTCGGCGGTCAGCGTGATGCCGGATGCGTCCTCGACGATGTCGACGGGCGGCAGCAGGCTCAGCTCGCTTTTCTGGCTGCGCGGCTTCGTGGTGGCGGCCCCGTCGGCGGTCCTGTCGGCGGCCCGGTCTTGTGTCATGTCTGTGCTCATCGCTGTTCTCCGAAGGCTTGGTCTGCTAGGTCTGTCAGTTGCTCACCGAGATCTGCCGCGGCTTGCTCGATTCGTGTCGCGGCACGAGGACTCTGAGGACGCCGTTGCGGTAGCTCGCCTCGACGCGCGACGCGTCGGCGTCTTCCGGCAACGAGACGACGCGGCGGAAGCGCCCGTCGAAGCGTTCCCTGGCATAGACGCTGACCTCGGCCTGGCCCTTGCGCTGCTGCGTGGCGCGCTCGCCGGCGATCGTCAGCAGCCCCTTTTCGACCGAGACCTCGACCGAGGCCGGGTCGATGCCGGGTGCCAGCGCGTAGATCTCGAGCGCATCGGCCGAGGTGCCGACGTTCAATGCCGGGAACGCGCCGGCCCGGGCCACCGCCCGGATGCTCGAAGCGTCTCGGCCGCCGCCGAGCAAGCTCTCGAACCGGTCTTGCAGTTGTGCGAAATCGGCGAGCAGATCGCCGGATGGCTTCAGCATCGATGGATACATGTTCGCTCCTCTTGCGGATGGCGCGGGCCCAGTGCCCGTGTACGAGGAAGTGGGCGCCGGCCGGCTCGTTTTCAAGAGCCGTCGGCAGAGCGCGGCGCGGCCGCGGCGAACCGCTCAGCCCATCGCGCGCAGCAGCGCTGCCAGATCGAAGCGGCCCGTCTCGGCCAGCAGCGGCGCCCAGAGGTCGCCGACGCTCCGGATCCGCGCGGGCATGTTGCGCAAGTCGAAGTCGTCGATGCCGGCACCGGCCTCGAGCTCGTCCCAGGTGAGTGGCGCCGAGACCGTCGCCAGCGGTCGCGGCCGGGGCGAATAGGCCGAGGCCAGGGTCCGGCCCCAGGCGTTCTGGTTGTAGTCGACCAGCACCCGCCCGGCCGGCCGCTTGGCGATCCGGTATTCGGCGGTGATCAGGTCCGGCCGCAGCCCGGCGATGTCGAATGCGAAGCGCTTGGCGAAGCGCCACACCTCCTTTTGCAGCGGGCCGCGGACGATGCCGACGTAGACATGCAAGCCGCGCGAGCCGGTGGTCTTGACCAGCGGCTGCATGCCGAGGCCTTCGAGCGCCGTGCGCACGAGTTGCGCGGTTTCGACCACCTGTCCGTAGGTTGCCTCCGGCACCGGATCGAGGTCGAAGTGGAGAACGTCCGGACGATCGACATCGTCGCAGCGCGCGTACCACGGGTTGAGGTCGATGCAGCCGAGATTGACGACCCAGAGCAGCGCCGCGAGGTCCTGGATCATCGGGAAGTCGATGACGCTGCCGGAGCCGTGCGTGATCGCACAGGTC
>JALYXU010000276.1 GCA_030946925.1 Pseudomonadota bacterium | reverse complement strand
CGACGCCGTGCCTGCCGTCGCGCACGCTCTCGGCGATCTGCGGCTGCGAGGTCTTCCTCAAGTTCGAGAACCTGCAGTTCACGGCCTCGTTCAAGGAGCGCGGCGCCCTCAACAAGCTGGCCCAGCTAAGCGCCGACGAGCGGGCCAAGGGCGTGCTCGCAGTCTCGGCCGGCAACCATGCGCAAGCGGTGGCGTACCACGCCGAGCGGATGGGCATCGCCGCGACCATCGTCATGCCGCGCTTCGCTTCGTCGGTGAAGGTGGAGAACACGCGTGGCTTCGGCGCCGAGGTCGTGCTCGAGGGCGACACCTTCGAGGATGCCCGCGTCGCCGGTCTGAAGCTCGCCGCCGAACGCGGCCTCACGGTCGTCCACCCCTACGACGACCCGGCGGTCATCGCCGGGCAGGGCACGATCGGCATCGAGATGCTGGCTCAGCAGCCGACGCTCGACACGCTCGTTGTCGCGTTCGGCGGCGGCGGCCTGATCGCCGGCGTGGCCATCGCCGCGCGGGCGATCAGGCCAAACATCCGGATCGTCGGCGTGCAGACCGAGCGCTTCCCGGCGGCATGGAACGCCAAGCACGGCCAGGCCCGCGAGAGCCGGCTGGCGACGATCGCCGACGGCATCGGCGTCCAGTCGCCCGGCGTCCTGACGCTGCCGGTCATCCGCGATCTGGTCGACGATGTCGTCCTGGTCTCCGAAGACGACATCGAGCAGGCGATCCTGATGCTGCTCGAGATCGAGAAGACGGTGGTCGAAGGCGCCGGCGCGGTCGGCCTGGCCGCGGTGCTGAAGGACAAGCCGCGCTTCGCCGGCCGCAAGGTCGGCCTGGTTCTCTGCGGCGGCAACATCGAGCCGCTGGTCCTGGCCGAGATCATCGAGCGAGGCATGGTCAAGTCGGGCCGGCTGGCACGCCTGCGCGTTGACGTGCGCGACGTTCCCGGCGCGCTGGCCGACGTTGCGGCGCTGCTGGCGAGGCTCGGCGCCAACATCGACGAGGTGCAGCACCAGCGCGCGTTCTCCTCGCTCTCGGTCGAGCGGGTGCAGATCGAAGTCGTCGTGCAGACGCGCGGCGCCGCGCACATCGAGCGGATCCTGGTGGCGATGCGCGAGCAGGGCTACGACGCGGAACGGGTCGGCTGACTCCTGGCTCGGCTGGCCGAGCGGCTGCGCCGCCCCGCTTCGACCGGCATCACTTCGGAAACGTCATCGACGGGCTGGCGCTGTCGCGACATGCGCTCGGCGCCTGCGCGGCAGCAACGCCTTCGCCGACCGAGCATTCCCACGTCACGGTGCCATCGGCCGCGGCCTGCGGCGTGAACAGAAGCTGGCCTTTCGAGGTCTCGACCGTCAGCACCATCGTGTCGGAATCGAGCGAGAGCTTGTCGCCGGTCGGCAGCGCGGCCGGCACGCCGGCCTGCTCGAGCGAGGCGGGCGCGGCCTTGTGCTCCTTGTAATAGGTGGCCACGGACTCTCGCGCCGGCGCCGAGCCGATGTAGGCGCCGGTCAGGACGGCGCGGCCGGTGTAGTCGTGATACGCAGGAATCGCGATCGCGGCCAGGATACCGATGATGAAAACGACGATCAGCAAGCCGGCCGCACCGCCGCCGGCCCGTCCCGCGTAAGGCGCGAACAACGCCAACACATAGGCGAAGGGGTTGCGCTTGGGCATCGGCGCGGCCGGGTCGAGAACGCGGGCGACCCGCTTCGTCAGCCACGGGTAGCCGCCGATCAGCTCGTGGAACGACATCCAGAAGCCGCTCGAGAGGGCCGCCTGTCCCGCGTACGCGGCAAGGTCGACCTGCTTCCAGCGCTCGGCGCCGGCAGCCAGCGCGACCAGGGCCCGGCCGGCCGTCTCGGGCGAATCGCAGCAGGCACGGCCGTGCCGATCGCAGGTCGATTCCTTGGCCCGCGAATAGGCGGCACCCATCAGCGGCAGCCAGAGCACGGGCGCGCGCAGGAGCTGGCCGGTCAGGTGCTTCAAGCGGACGTGGCCGAGCTCGTGGCCGATGTAGAAGTTGATGCCGTCCGGCCGCTCGTCCATCGCGTCGACGATGTCGGACAGCAGGATGATGTAGTGGCGGCCGAGAAAGCGCGTGGCGATGGCGTTGAACATGCCGTTGCCATGGAGCAGGTAGGCCTCCGGCGGCTCGGTCACGCCGAGCTTGGTGCAGCAGGCGTCGAAGCGGGCCCGCAGATCCGGCAGCTGGGCTTGCGACAGCAGCACGCCGTGGCCGCGGATCCACGAGATCACGGCCGATTGCGCGAACACGTAGAAGAGAAAGCCGAACAGCAGATAGACGAGGGCCAGCCCGAGCGTGCCGACAACGATGAGCACCCAGACGATCAGGCCGAGCACCAGCGTGATCGCGCCGAGCGAGTTCTCCCGCGGATAGACGAGTTCGTCCTTCATGGTTCCCTGCTCCCCGGTTGCTCGATGTTTGCTCGCGATTCTGGGGGCCGGGGCGGTCGCCGCGGGAACGTAATATCACGGGTGATGAACATCGTCTGCATCGGCGGCGGCCCGGCCGGGCTGTATTTCGCGTTGCTGATGAAGCAGCAGGACCCGGCGCATCGGGTTCGCGTCGTCGAGCGCAACAAGGCTTACGACACCTTCGGCTGGGGCGTCGTTTTCTCCGACCAGACGCTCGGCAACCTGACCGCGGCCGACCCGGCCAGCGCGGCGCAGATCCTCGGCGCCTTCAACCACTGGGACGACATCGAGGTCAACATCCGCGGCGCGAAGATCACTTCGGGCGGCCACGGCTTTTGCGGCATCGGCAGGAAGCGCCTGCTCAATATCCTGCAGGCGCGTTGCGAAGAGGTCGGCGTCGAGCTGGTGTTCGAAGCCGACGTGAAGTCGGCCGCCGCCTATGCCGATGCCGACCTCGTCATCGCCAGCGACGGCTTGAACAGCCGCATCCGCGCCGAGTACGCC
>JALYXU010000158.1 GCA_030946925.1 Pseudomonadota bacterium | reverse complement strand
ACCCGAGTCAGCCGGACCGCGTCAGCGGTAAGCCATGAACAGGCTCAGGCTTTCCTTGACGTACGAGACGACCGCCGGCGGCACGCCTTGCCGGCAAAGGTCGGCCGGGCCCTGCGCGAGCATGCGGTCCATGCTCGGGTAGAAGCCACCGAGCACCGGGTCGGCGGCGCGGCCGGAACGCACCAGCGCGGTGGCGTGGCAGCCGCCCTCGAAGGCGCTCAGCTCGAAGAGGTAGCGAACGCCCTGGCACACCACGTCATCGACCAGACTGTGCGCTCGTGACTTCAGTTCGACGTTGCCCATACGCTGAATATCGGCCAAACGCGGCGGCCGGTGTAGCCGAGGTGGAACGCGGGCGACAGCATGGCCAAAAAAGACCGCGAATTCGTCACGTTCCTGAACCCAGGAAGAAAGCAAAAAAAAAAGCCGCCGGGGCGAACCCGGCGGCGTGCGATTCGTCGAGCTCGATAGTCAGGGCTGCGATGCGCTGAGAATTTCGCCGAAACCCTGCCAGAGCGTGCCGGTGAAGCGGGCCAATTGGCCTTGCTCGATCGGGAAGAAATCGGTCGGGCTGGTGTTGATGGTGATGCCGGGCAACAACAACGGGTTCTTGACGTTCTTCAGATTGGCGGCTTGCTTCATCACGTTCTCCCGGGTCAGGTCGTTGCCGCACTGCCGCAGGATCTGCTCCATCGTTTTCGCGGTGATGTAAGCGTAGAGATTGCTCGCATCCTTCGGGTCGCCGTCACGGTAGTAGCGGCCCATGAAGCCACGCCACTCGAGCATCGCCGGATCGTCCTTCCATTGCGGATCGTTCGGGTCCTTGTAGTACTGCAGCGTCATCAGGCCGACCGATTTTTCGAGGCCGGCCGGCACGAGCACCGAGCCGACCGAGGCACCGACGTTGTTGACGATGTGCAGCGGCTTCCAGCCCGAGTCCCAGGCCTTTCTGATCGCCTGCGCCGCGAACTTCGGCGTCGTGATGTTGATGAAGGTGTCGGCGCCCGACCCCTGCAGGCTGAGGATCTGCGAGTCGACCGTCGGATCGGTCACTTCGTAGCTCTGCTTGGCGACGATCATTTTCATGTTGGCGGCGCCAAGGCCGTCTTCGACGCCTTTCAGCACGTCCTTGCCGAAGTCGTCGTTCTGATAAAGCACGGCGATCTTCGCGCCGGGCTTGTTCTTCAGCAGCCACCTGGCGTAGATCTGGCCCTCGGCCTGGTAGCTGACATTGAAGCCCATGGTCCAAGGGAAGTTTTTCGGGTCGCCCCACTTCGACGCACCGGTGGCTAGCAGCAAGTGCGGCACCTTCTTCGCGTTGACGTACTTCTGGATCGCCGAATTGGGGGCCGTGCCGAGCGTCTGGAAGAGGGCCAGGACCTCCTCCTGCTCGACCAGCCTTCGCACTTGTTCCACCGTCTTCGGCGGGCTGTAGCCGTCGTCGAGGCTGAGCAGCTTGATCTTGCGGCCGTTGATGCCGCCGTTCTCGTTGAGCATCTTGAAGTAGGCGGCTTGCACCTTGCCGATCGTGCCGTAAGCCGAGGCCGGGCCGCTGTACGGCATGGTCTGGCCGAGCTTGATTTCGGTCGCCGATGCCCCCGGCCCGTACTTGGCGGCTTGCGCCCATACGGCTGGCGCGCCGAGCACGGTGACCGCCAGCAGGACGGTTGCGAGGCTGCGGCCGGCGATGCGAAGAAGGGGTCGTTTCATGTCTGGCTCCCTGGTGATGAAGATGCGTTGCTGGAGGACTCGCGAAGCTCGATCGGCGGCTGCGCTGCAGCGGCTCCGCGTCGCCGCCCCGTGAAGAGCTTCGTCCGCACGATCCGAACGAAGCCAGCCACGCCGGACGGCATCACGTACATGAAGGCGATCAGGATGACGCCGTAGATGGCCCACGGCGCCGCCTTCGAGATCTGATCGGCGAGGTTGGGAATGAACTGGATGAAGAGGGCACCGAAGAAGGCGCCCGAGATCGATGCCAGGCCGCCGACGACGACGCCGACGACCAGCGTGATCGACAGGAAGATCGTGAACGAATCGGGGGCGACGAACTGGATCGCGATCGCGCCGAGCGCGCCGGCCATACCGGTGTAGACAGCCGAGACGCCGAAGCTGAGCGATTTCACCATCGCAGTATTGACACCCATGGCCTGCGCAGCAATGGGCTGATCCCTGATCGCGACCATGGCCCGGCCGATTCTGCCGCGCAGCAGGTTCCAGCCCAGCACGAACAGGACGACGACCCAGGCCAGCGTGAACAGGTAGAGCCACTGGTCTTGCGAGACCGGCGCCCACCACGGCGGATCGGGTTTGACGATGACGATGCCCTGGGCGCCGCCGGTCCAGGCCTCGAGGCTCTTGTGCTTGAGGATCTGCGGCATTGCGACGCCAAGCGCGAAGGTGGCGAGCGCGAGGTAGAGCCCTTCTAGGCGCAGCGCTGGCAGCCCGAACAGGAACCCGGCGACGCCGCAGACCACGCCGGCGATCGGGATCGTTGCCCAGTACGGCAACCCCGCTTTGTCCATCAGGATCGCGGCGGTGTACGCGCCGATCGCATAGAAGGCGCCGTGGCCGAGCGAGATCTGACCGTTGAAGCCGGTCAGCATGTTGAGCCCGAGCAAGGCGATCGCATAGACCAGCACCAAGGTCATCTGGAAGACGTGGTAGCTGCCGAGCACGAACGGCAAGGCGATCGCGAATGCGAGGCCGAGCGCAAGAGCCACCAGGCGGTTCCGCTCAAACACGTTGGCGGGTGCGTTCAGCATGGCAACCTTCTTGAGCGAGTTCGGCGCTGGGCTCCGCTCCGTACTTCGGCCTGGCGAAGGCCGAGCGTGCAACGCGCTGGCGGGAGGCGGACCTGCGGAGATCGAGCGCGCAAAGGCGCGGGTGGGTGGCGGACCTGCCGAGGCCGAGCGTGCAAAGTCGCGGCCGCAAAAAGGGCGAGTTCTGCGGGAGCCCGCAGGCACCGGGCACCGCAGGGCAGTCGGCGCGCAGCGACGCCCGCCGCAGTCGAAGCGCAGCCAGCCATGCGGACGCGGCTTTGCGCGCTCGTTTTTCGCACGCTAATTGCCCGCACGCTCAACCCTTCGACGGAAGCCGATGCCTGCGACAAAAGGCTCATCGATCAGACCCGGCTGACATGAACGCGTCCGAACATGCCCGCCGGCCGCACGACGAGGACGCCGACGATGACGACCAGCGCGACGGTGAGCTTGAGCTCGCTGCCGACGTAGGCGCCGACGATGTTCTCGAGAATGCCGACGATGAAGCCGCCGACGACGGCGCCGCCCGGGCTGTCGATGCCGCCGAGCAAGGCGCCGGCAAAGGCGTAGAGGAGGATGCCGCCCATCATGTTGGGCTCGAGGAAGACGGTCGGCGCGACCATCATCCCGGCGATGGCGCCGATCGCCGACGCCAGACCCCAGCCGAGCGCCAGCATCCAGCCGACGCGGATGCCGACCAGCCGGCTCGAGACCGGGTTCTGCGCGGCGGCGCGCATGGCCAGGCCGAGCGGCGTGAAGCGGAAGAACGCAAACAGCAGCAACAAGACGATCAGCGTGATCGCCATCGAGCCGAGCTCGTGCGACGAGACGTACGAGTTGCCGAACAGCGGCTCCGCCGGGAACGGGCTCGGGAACGGCTTGATCGTGTACGAGAAGATCCAGCCGGCGAGGCTGTTGAAGATCACCAGCAAAGCGATGAAGACGATGACGATGGCCAGGATCGGCGCCTCCTCGACCGGCCGGATGATGACGCGCTCGATGACGACGCCGAGCACGAAGGCGAAGCCGACGGTCAGGGCGAAGGCGGCCCAGTACGGCACGCCGGCCTGGATCAGGGCCCAGGCGATGTAGGTCGAGAACATCGCCAGCTCGCCCTGCGCGAAGTTGACGAGATGGGTCGCCTGGTAGATCATGACCAGCGCCAGGGCGACGCTGGCGTAGATGCCGCCGGTTGCCAGGCCGGAGAGGATCTGATGCAGCAGCAGGTTCACGGCTGGCGCGGCCGTCAATAGCCGAGGTACGAGCGACGCACCGACTCGTCGCTGCGGATCGCTTCGGCAGGCCCGGACATCACGACCCGGCCAGTCTCGAGCAGATAGGCGTGGTCGGCGAGCTGCAGCGCCAGCGCTGCGTTCTGCTCGACCAGCAGCATGCCGATGCCGCCGCGCGCATGGATCTCGCGCAGGATCTGGAACAGGTGCTGGACGATCTGCGGCGCCAGGCCGAACGACGGCTCGTCGAGCAGCAGCAGCCGCG
>JALYXU010000257.1 GCA_030946925.1 Pseudomonadota bacterium | reverse complement strand
ATCCGCATGCCCTCGTTGATGCCGGCAGGAATCTTGACCTCGAGCGTCTTGTTCTTCTTCAGGCGGCCCTGGCCGTGACATGTCAGGCACGGTTCGGGGATCAGCTTGCCGGTGCCATGGCAAGTCGGGCAGGTCTGCTGGATGCTGAAGAAGCCTTGTCGCATCTGCACCGCACCAGAACCATGGCACGTGGTGCAGGAGATCGGGCTGGTGCCGGGCTTTGCGCCGCTGCCCTTGCAGATGTCGCAGGTCTCGTAGGACGGAATCCGGATCTGCGTTTCCTTGCCATGCGCGGCTTCTTCGAGTGTGATCTCCATGGCGTAGCTGAGGTCGCTGCCACGATAGACCTGCTGGCCGGCGGCGCCCCGTGGCCGGCCGTTGGCGCCGAAGATGTCGCCGAAGATGTCGCCGAATGCTTCGGCAAAGCCGCCGAAGCCCTCGGCTCCGCTGCGGCCCAGGTTGGGGTCGACCCCGGCGTGGCCGTACTGGTCATAGGCAGCTCGTTTTTGCCCGTCGGAGAGCATCTCGTAGGCTTCCTTGGCCTCCTTGAAATGCTCCTCGGATCGGTTCGAGGTTTCACCCTGGTTCCGGTCAGGATGGTGCTTCATCGCCAGCTTGCGATAGGCTTTCTTGATGTCTTCGTCGGAGGCGTTCTTGGTGACGCCGAGCACCTCGTAGTAATCGCGCTTGCTCATGCTGACATCTCGCTAGCTCCCGTTCGCACGCCGTCGCGCGCCCTCCCCAATGACCGAAGCCGGCAGGGCGGGAAGCGCAGCGTCCCGATCCCTGCCGGCCGGCCCGAGGCCTTCAGGCCTTCTTGACTTCCTTGAACTCGGCGTCGACGACGTTGTCGTCGTCCGCCTTGGCCGCGCGGGTTTCGCCCTGCGCAGAGGCGCCGGGTGCCTCGCCTCCCGCCGGGCCGGCCGCAGCCTGCGCCGCGGCCGCGTCGCCGTAGACCTTCTCGCCCAGCTTCTGGCTCGCTGTCATCAACGCCTCGGTCTTCGCCTCGATCGTCGCCTTGTCTTCCGACTTGAGCGACTCCTCGGCGTCCTTCAAGGCGGTCTCGATCTTCTCTTTCTCGGCCGCGTCGAGCTTGTCGCCGTGCTCGGTCATGTTCTTCCTGACGCCGTGGATCATGGCATCTGCCGCATTCCTGGCCTGGATGACATCGAGCTTTTTCCGGTCGTCGGCGGCGTTGAGCTCCGCGTCTTTCACCATTTGCTGGATCTCGGCTTCGGAAAGACCCGAGTTGGCCTTGATCGTGATCTTGTTTTCCTTGCCCGTCGCCTTGTCCTTCGCGCCGACGTGCAGGATGCCGTTGGCGTCGATGTCGAAGGTGACTTCGATCTGCGGCATGCCGCGAGGCGCGGGGGCGATGCCTTCGAGGTTGAATTCGCCCAGGCTCTTGTTGCCGGTGGCCATTTCTCGCTCGCCCTGGTAGACCTTGATCGTCACCGCTGGCTGATTGTCGTCGGCGGTCGAAAAGGTCTGTGCGAACTTGGTCGGGATCGTCGTGTTCTTCTGGATCATCTTGGTCATGACGCCACCAAGAGTTTCGATGCCGAGGCTGAGCGGCGTGACGTCGAGCAGCAGCACGTCCTTTCGGTCACCAACCAGCACCTGGCCCTGGATGGCAGCGCCGACGGCGACGGCCTCGTCCGGGTTGACGTCTTTCCGTGGCTCCTTGCCGAAGAATTCCTTCACCTTCTCCTGGACCTTCGGCATGCGCGTCATGCCGCCGACCAGAATCACATCGTCGATCTGGCCGACGCTCACGCCGGCATCCTTGATCGCGATCCGGCACGGCGCGATGGTGCGCTCGATCAGGTCTTCCGCCAAGGCTTCGAGCTTGGCCCGCGTCAGCTTGATGCTCAGGTGTTTCGGACCCGAGGCATCGGCAGTCACGTAGGGCAGATTGATGTCGGTCTGGCTGTTGCTGGAAAGCTCGATCTTCGCCTTCTCGGCCGCTTCCTTCAGACGCTGCAGCGCCAGCACGTCCTTCGACAGATCGACTCCCTGATCCTTCTTGAACTCCGAAATGATGTAGTCGATGATCCGCTGGTCGAAGTCCTCGCCACCGAGGAAAGTGTCGCCGTTGGTCGACAGCACCTCGAACTGCTTCTCGCCGTCGACGTCGGCGATCTCGATGATCGAGACATCGAAGGTCCCGCCGCCAAGGTCGTAGACAGCAATCTTGCGGTCGCCCTTCTCGGTCTTGTCGAGACCGAATGCCAGTGCCGCCGCCGTCGGCTCGTTGATGATCCGCTTGACCTCGAGGCCCGCGATCCTGCCGGCGTCCTTGGTTGCCTGGCGCTGCGCGTCGTTGAAGTAAGCCGGCACCGTGATGACGGCATCGATGACCTTCTCGCCCAGGTAGTCCTCGGCCGTCTTCTTCATCTTGCGCAGGATCTCGGCGCTGATCTGCTGCGGCGCGAGCTTTTCGCCGCGAACTTCGACCCAGGCGTCGCCGTTTTCGGCGGCGGCGATCTTGTAGGGCATCAGGTCGATGTCCTTTTGCACTTCCTTCTCGGTGAACTTGCGACCGATCAGGCGCTTGACCGCGTAGATGGTGTTCTTCGGGTTGGTGACCGCCTGCCGCTTGGCCGAGGCGCCGACCAGAATTTCGCCACCGTCCTGGTAGGCAATGATCGATGGCGTGGTGCGCGCACCTTCACTGTTCTCGATCACCTTGGTGGTGTTGCCTTCCATGATCGCCACGCACGAGTTGGTCGTGCCGAGGTCGATGCCGATGATCTTTGCCATGTTCTGATCTCCAGAGAAAAAAGCCGTTGGGTGCGAGTTGTGGATCACTCAGCCTGTTTCAAGGCGCGCGGTCAACTCGGTGCACTGACAGTGACGAGCGCCGGACGCAGGACGCGGTCGGCGATGAGGTAGCCCTTTTGCAGGACCGCAACCACCGTGTTGGCCTCCTGCGGTGCGGGCACGACGCTGATCGCCTGGTGCTGGTGCGGGTCGAATTTCGTGCTCGGCGGCGGATTGATCTCGACGACCTTGTTCCGCTCGAGTGCCGCACCCAGCAGGCGGAGCGTCGCGTGGACACCTTCGAGCATCTGCTCGGGCGTCGCCGCCGGGATCGTGATCGCCGCCTCGAGACTGTCCTTGACCGGCAGCAGGCTCTCGGCGAAAGACTCGACCGCGTACTTCCGCGCCTTCGACATCTCTTCCTCGGCGCGGCGACGGGTGTTTTCGGCCTCGGCCTTGGCTCTGAGGAAGGCGTCCGACAGCTCGACGTAGCGGGTATCCAGATCCGATGGCACGGCGCCCACCGCGGGCGAAACCTGATCCGTGGCCGGGTTCGACGGATCGGCAGAAGAAGGGAAGTTCTCGTCGTTCATCGAGACGACTTGAGGCGCATCCCCTTTCGTTTCAAGGGCTATCTCGCCGGACCGCGCAATTTCAGCTCAATCCGGCTCGATCGAGACGCTCCAACGGTCCCAATCTGCGAGCCGCCGGCGATCTCGCTTGGTCGGCCGCCCGCTCTCGATCGCCAGCGCTGGCTCGGGGCGGTCACGCCGCTCGGCGGCGGCGACGCGGCCGCGCTCGATGCTCTCCGCCGTTTCGTCGTAGTAGGTCTGCGCCAACGACGCCGGGCCACGCATGCGGCTGATCGCCCGGACGACCACGGTTCTCGCCCAGCCGCCGTGGCGCAGATCGACGACATCGCCCTCGCGCAGCTCGCGTGACGACTTTGCCGGCTGCCCGTTGACCTCGACGCGGCCGTTGCCGATCTGTTCGGCGGCAAGCGCCCGGGTCTTGAAGAAACGGGCCGCCCAGAGCCACTTGTCGAGGCGCAGCTTGTCCATCAGCGGTGAAGGACTTTTCACAGTGAGCCCTCTCGCGGCAAGCTGCGTGCCTCGAAACCGGTCATCCTCTTAGAAGATCCAAAAGCCGTCGCGCGGGATCTCGAGCCATTGCTCGCCCGGCGGCAGGGCAACCGGCCCATAGGCGCGCAGCCGCAGGTCGTTGCGGTGAAACAGGTACTCCCAGCGGTCGCCGAGAAACATCGAGGTGACGAGGGGCAGGCGGACGGTGTTCTCGGCGTCGCCCTGCGCGAGCCGGACCTGCTCGAGTCGAGCCATGCCGGTGACAGCCTGGCCTTCGACCGCACCGGAGCGCGCCTCGCCCCAGAGCGCCCAACCGTCGCCGACGATCCTCGCGGCGTCGCCACGTCGTTCGGCAAGCTTGCCCTCGATGCGGTTGTTGCTGCCCATGAAATCGGCGACGAAGAGCGTTTCCGGACGGCCGTAGAGCTGTTGCGGCGTGCCCTCCTGCTCGATGACGCCGTTGTTGAGGAGCAGGATGCGATCGGACATTGCCATCGCCTCGTTCTGGTCGTGCGTCACGACCAGGGCGGAGAGCCGCATCTTCAGGATCAGCTCGCGCAGCCAGGCGCGTGCCTCTTCGCGCAGCTTGGCGTCGAGGTTGGACAGCGGCTCGTCCATCAGGATGACCGGCGGGTTGTAGACCAGCGCCCGGGCAATCGCAACGCGTTGCTGCTGGCCCCCGGAGAGCTGGTGCGGCAAGCGGTCGCCAAGGTGACCGAGGCCCAGGTTGCCGAGGGCGGAATCGACCCGCGTCCGGGTCTCCGCGCCGCTTATCTTGCGCAATTTCAGCCCGTACGCCACGTTGTCGAAGACGCTGCGATGCGGCCAGAGGGCGTACGACTGGAAGACCAGTCCGAGGTTGCGCTGCTCGGCGGGCACTTCGAGCCGGGCGGCGGGGTCGAAGACGGCACGGTCCTCGATCCGGATCGTGCCTCGATGCGGCAGCTCAAGGCCGGCGATTGCCCGGAGCAAGGTCGTCTTTCCGCTCCCCGACGGCCCGAGCAGCGACACGACCTCGCCTTGAGCGAGCTGCATCGAGACGCCCTTCAGGATGGCGTTGTCGCCATAGGCGAGATGAAGGTCGTCGACGCGCAGCTTGATTTGATTCGCCACAGGGTCGATCGGCTGTGTCGGCATCGCCACGGCAGCATCAGTCATGCAATTTCACTCCAAAGCGCAAGGCCACCGTGAGGCCGACGCCCACCAGCACAACGTTGATCAGCGAGAGGGCGGCCACCATGTCGGCGGCGCCGGTTCCCCACAGCGAGACCAGCAGCGAGCCGATCACCTCGGTGCCCGGGCCGAGCAGATAGACACCGGTCGAATACTCGCGCTCGAAAATCATGAAGACGAGCAACCAGCTGGCAAGCAGCCCGTAGCGAATCAGCGGCAGCGTGACGTCGCGGCTGACCTGGCCGCGCGTTGCACCGGTGCTGCGCGCCGCTTCTTCGAGCTCGGGCCCGACCTGCAGCAGCGAGCTCGAGACCAGCCGCATGCCGTAGGCGAGCCAGACCACCGTGTAGGCGATCCAGAGGCTGATGATGGTCGACCGCAGGGGCGCGAGCGGCGGGAAAAACAGGAACACCCAGAGGAAGGCCAAGCCGGCGAGCAGGCCGGGAATTGCCCGCGGCACCAGCACGAGGTAGTCGACAAAGCGCGACCAGCCGTCGGCCTTGCGGTGCGTGGCCAGGCCCACGGCCGTGTAGCAGACGACCGCCAGGCCGCCGCCGATGACGCCGATCAGGATGGTGTTGGTGATGCCTCGGACCAGCGTCGGCTGGGTGAAGACTTCGCGGAAGTTGTCGAGCGTCAGCACGTCGGCCAGTCGCACGCCTTCGCCCCAGTTCGTGACCAGCGCGCGCAGGGCGATGCCGGACAGGGGCACGACGACGGTCAGGAGCAGCCAGAGAATCAGCACGATCGCCGCAATCCAGCGCCAGTTGCCGAGCGGCAGCGGCCGCTGCCGCCCGGCCTTGCCCTTGACGGTGACGTATTTGCCTGCATTGCGCAGCAGGAAGCGCTGCAGCATGACCAGGGGAAATGTCATGGCAACGATGCAGACGGCGACCGCCGCCATCAGGTGGTATGACGGCGTGCCGAGCTTGTTGGTCAGCTTGAACAGATACGTCGCCAGGACGAGGTGGCCTTCGGGATCGCCGAGCACCAAGGGCAAGCCGAAGACTTCGAAGCCCAGGAAAAAGACCAGCACGCCGGAGAAGAGGAGGGACGGCGTCACCATCGGCAGGCTGACGTCGCGAGCCACCTGGAATGGCGATGCCCCTGTCATGCGCGCCGCCTCCTCGACGTCGGAACCGAGGCTTTTCAAGGCCGAAGACGAATACAGATAGACGTGCGGGACGTGGGTCAGGCCGGCGATGACTGCGATGCCGGTCAACGAATAGACGTTCCATGGCACGCCGCCGAACAATTCTTTCGCCCAGGCCGAGTAAAAGCCCACCGGGCCGGCCGACACCACGTAGCCGAAGCCGAGCACCATCGGCGAGACGAACACCGGGATGAGCAGCAGCGGCTCGATCCAGCCGCGCCCGGGCAAGTCGGTGCGAATCATCAGGAAGGCGAGGATGCCGCCGAGCGGCACCGCGATCAGCGCCATCGAGCCGGCGATGATCAGCGAGTTCTTCAGTGCGTCCCAGAAGTCGCCGTCGTCAAAGATGAAATGGAAGGCGCCGACGCCGAGCTTGTGCGGCATGAAGAACGGCGCATCCAGCAGGCTCTGATAGAAAATGAGGCCAAGGGGCAGGAACACGGCCAGCGCCGTGGCACCGATGACACCGCCGCGAGCCAGGCCGACGCGCACAGGCAAGCCTGCGTGCGTGCTGACCTACTTGCCCGCCTTCATCGCCGCCTGCCATTGCTTGATGAAGTCGAGCCGCTTGGTCTGGTCGAGGAAGCCGAGCAGCTCGGCGCTGACCGGAATCGGCTTGGCATTGCCGCCGAGCATCTTGGTGTAGCCGGCGACCGTCATCTCGCCCTCGACGTCGGCGCGAATCGAGCCGAGCTCGGCCTGATTGGCGATGATGTTCTGGCCGCGCTTGGACAGGATGTAGTCGAGCCAGAGCTTGGCTGCATTCGGGTTCTTCGCCGTCTTCGAGGCGAACATCACGCGCGACATCACCAGCGCGTAGTCCTTCGGCAAGACGATGCCGAGCGACGGGTCCTTTTTAGCTCGCAGCACCGCATACGAGTTGAAGATGTTGAAACCGAGCAGGTTCTCGCCGGAGCTGATCCGCTCCATCATCGTTCCGGCGCTCGACTGGAGCCGCGGGCCGAGGCCTCCGAGCGCCTTCACCATGTCCCAGAACTTCGGGTTGTACTTGCTGTCCTGGGTGATGAGCAGGAAGCCGACGCCTGACTTTTCGATGTCGTAGGTCGTGACCTTGCCCTTGAGCTTCTCGGTCTTGGTCGTGAAGACGCGCAGCAGGTCAGCGTGACTTTGCGGGATCTCGTCGCCGCTCAGGAGGCGCTTGTTGTAGACGAACGCCAGCGGCTCGTAGGTCGTGCCGAAGGCTTCGTTCTTCCAGACCGCCCATTGCGGAACATTGGCGATCTCCGGCGATGCGTAGGCCATGGCGCCACCGTCGCTGACCAGCTTGATCTGCAGGTCCATCGCCGAGCTCCAGAGCACGTCGGCCGAGCCGGCGTTGGCCGCCCTCTCGCTGATGAAGCGGTTGTAGACCTCGGTCGAGTTCATGTCGTTGTATTCGACCGAGATGCCGGGATAGAGAGCCTGGAAGTCCTTGATCAGCGGATTGGCGGAAGCCGTGTCGGTCGTGCTGTAGACGACTACTTTCGCTTCTTTCTTGGCCGCGGCGATGGTCTCCGCGTACGAGGCCGGGTAGCCAGCAGGGACCTGTGCGACTGCGTGCAGGCCGGCCAGTGCGGCGATGCTTCCGAGGATGAGGGAACGAAACTGAGTCATGTCTTTCTCACGTTGATGAGAGGCGCGACTGGGGACCCGGCCAACGCTTCCGGCACGACTATCGCCGCGCCGCAAGAATGCCGCAACCAGCCAGAACCCCAACAATCTTAGCGAGTTGCGCCGGCCTCGATCGCACGCTGCCGCTGCGCCGCCAGCGTGGCCGAAATCGGCGACGGCTGGTCCGTGTTCCAGCCCTGCATGTGCCGGATGGCGATGTCGGCCAGAGCTTCGATCCACTGGTGCTGGTCGTTGAGGCAAGGGATGTAGCCGAAGCCCGTGCCCCCGGCGGCGAGGAAGGCGGCCCGGGCCTCCTGGTCGATTTCTTCCAGCGTCTCGAGGCAGTCGGCGACGAAGCCGGGGCACATCACGTCGACCCGCGAGATCCGCTCGCGCGCCAGTGCCACCAGCGTGGGTTCGGTGTAGGGCCGCAGCCACTCGGCGCGGCCGAACCGGCTCTGGAAGGTGACGACGACGGCGTCATCGGGAACCTTGAGGCGCTCCGCGAGCAAGCGGCCCGTCTTCAGGCACTCGCAGTGGTACGGGTCGCCGAGCGCCAGGCTGCGCTGCGGCAGGCCGTGGAAGCTCAGGACCAGCTTGTCGGGTCGGCCGTGGACACTCCAGTGGTCGGCCGCGCGCTGAGCGAGCGCGCCGATGTAGCCGGCGTCATCGTGATAGTGCTTGACGAAGCGAAGCTCCGGGACGTTGCGGCTTTTTCGCATCCACGCAGCTGCCGCGTCGCTGACGCTGGCCGTCGTCGAGGCCGCGTATTGCGGGTAGAGCGGCAGCACCAGAACCCGATCAACGCCTTCCTCGCGCAGCGCCGTGAGCGCGCCGCCGATCGACGGCTGACCGTAACGCATCGCGTGCCGAACGGCCACGCTGTGACCGCGCTGGCCCAGATAGCCGCCGAGCAGCAGCGCCTGTTTCTCGGTCCAGACCCGCAACGGCGAACCGGCCGGGGTCCAGACGCTGGCGTACTTGCGCGCTGAACGCGCAGGCCGGACGCGCAGGATGACGCCATGGAGCAGCGGCCACCAGAGGAAGCGAGGAATCTCGACGACGCGTGGGTCGCTCAGGAACTCGCCGAGATAGCGGCGAACCGCAGAAGCTGTCGGCGCCTCCGGCGTACCGAGGTTGCAGAGCAGAACGGCGGTCCGGGTCGCAGAGCCGTGAACGTGCGCCGGCTCCCTCGTGAATCTCATCGGCGCAACCGCCTGAGCGGCGGGCGGAAACGGCGCCTCAAGATTTCAGACCGAACTCGAACGGCGCCTGCCGCTGCGTGTCGGCGAAACGCATCACCTCGAAGCGGACGCACGGGCTGATCGCCTCGCTCGGCGGCGTGCCCAGACCGATCACGCCGGAGCCGTGCAGCGTGCAGGCGCCGCGACGCAGGCTGATGATCTCCGGATCGTTGTCGAAGCGGACATAGGTGCCGTTGTAGCTGAGGTCGGTGAGCTGGAAGGTTCCACCGTGCCAGTCGATTCGGGCATGCGATCTCGAGACGCGGTTGTCGTCGATGATGTAGGTCGCCTGGGGGCTACGGCCGAGGATCACCGGCAAGCTGGTGCCGGCATAGATCCGGTTGACGTCGAGCCAGACCAGGCGAATGCCCTCCGGATCGGCGGAGGCCGGCATGTCCCCGAAGGCGGTGGCGGCGGTATCGCCGAAGCGCCGCACCGCCTCGAGAAGGTGAACGTGCACCGGCTCGACGCGGCCGCGTAGCTGCATCCGGTCGAGGTTGCGAAAGCGGGCGCGCTCGACGCCTTCGAGACCGTCGACGACCCCCTGGGTGGCAAGTGTTTCGTTGTCGCCGGCGTGATCGAGCAGGCGCGCGGCGACGTTGACGGCATCGCCGAAAACATCGCCGGACATCGCCACCACCTCGCCGCTGGCCATGCCGACCTGCAGCATCAGCGGCACCGGCTGGGCCGTCGCGTCCATGCCGGTTTCGCCGGACATGGTCGTCCGCGACAGCGCGTCATGCATCTCGTCGGCCGCGGCGACGCTCGAAGACGGGTGCTCGAACACCGCCATCAAACCGTCGCCGAGCGTCTTGACGACCTGACCGCCGTGGGCGACGACAACCCGGCCCAGCGTTGCGACGCTGCGCGTCACGACAGCCGTGGCGTCGGCATTGCCGAGCGTCTCGTACATCGAGGTGCTGCCGCGCAAGTCGGCGAAGAGAACGGTACGTTCGTAGACCTGTGTCATGCCGGAAGGATCGGTCGACGCATCCCGATCGAGTTTATAGCCGCTCGATCGAGCCGAAAGGTCCCGGCGCAGTTGCCAGGACCCCTCGGCTCATGCAGCAACGCTGCAGGCGATCAGAGCGTGTCGAGATAGGTGCGCAGCTTGTCGGACCGGCTCGGGTGCTTGAGCTTCCTGATCGCCTTCGCCTCGATCTGGCGGATCCGCTCGCGCGTGACGTCGAACTGCTTGCCGACTTCCTCGAGCGTGTGGTCGGTCGACATCTCGATGCCGAAGCGCATGCGCAGCACCTTGGCCTCGCGCGGCGTCAGCGAGTCGAGGATGTCCTTGACGACGTCGCGGAGGCCCGCCTGCATCGCCGCCTCGATCGGCGCCGTGTTGTTGGTGTCCTCGATGAAGTCGCCCAGGTGGGAATCGTCGTCGTCGCCGATCGGCGTTTCCATGGAGATCGGCTCCTTGGCGATCTTCATGATCTTCCTGATCTTGTCCTCGGGGATCTCCATCTTCTCGGCCAGCGTGGGCGCGTCGGGCTCGAAGCCGAACTCCTGCAGGTGCTGGCGCGAGAGCCGGTTCATCTTGTTGATCGTCTCGATCATGTGCACCGGGATGCGGATGGTGCGCGCCTGGTCGGCGATCGAGCGCGTGATCGCCTGGCGGATCCACCAGGTCGCGTAGGTCGAGAACTTGTAGCCGCGCCGGTATTCGAACTTGTCGACCGCCTTCATCAGGCCGATGTTGCCTTCCTGGATCAGGTCGAGGAACTGCAGGCCGCGGTTGGTGTACTTCTTGGCGATCGAGATCACGAGGCGCAGGTTGGCCTCGATCATCTCCTTCTTGGCGTCGCGGGACGAGCGCTCGCCTTCGTTCATGCGCTTGTTGATGCGCTTCAGATCGTCGAGCGGAACGACGGCCCGAGCCTGCTGCTCGGTCAGTTTTTTCTGCAGCTCCTGCACCGGTGGCAGGTTGCGGGTGAGGATGATGCTGTACGGCTTGCCCGCGGCCACTTCCTTTTCCGCCCACTTCAGATTCAGGATGTTCGGCGGAAAATTCTTGATGAAGTAGTCCTGCGGCATGCCGCATTTGTCGACCAGGATCTTGCGCAGCTCACGCTCGTAGCGGCGTACGTCGTCCACCTGCGAGCGCAGGATCGCGCAGAGCTTTTCGATGGTCTTGACGGTGAATCGGATCGTCATCAGCTCGGCACTGATGGCCTGCTGGGCCCGGCTGTAGGAGGGCGACTGGTAGCCGTCTTTCTCGAAGGCCTTTCTCATCTTCTCGAAATTGATGCGCAGGGAATCGAACTTGACGAGCGCCGCCGTCTTCAACTCCTCGAGCTTCTTGGTCAGCGCCTTGGAGCCGCCGTTGCCGTCGTCATCGTCTTCTTCGTCGAAGAAGTCGACGTCTTCTTCGGCAACGTAGTCGTCGGCCTCGCCCTCGGAAACGAAGCCGTCGACGGCCTCGGAGATCTTCATCTCGCCCGAGGCGATCCGGTCGGCGTAGACCAGGATCTCGGCGATGGTCGTGGGCGAGGCGCTGATCGCCAGCATCATCGCCTGCAGACCGCCCTCGATCCGCTTGGCGATTTCGATCTCGCCCTCGCGCGTCAGCAGTTCGACCGTGCCCATCTCGCGCATGTACATGCGCACCGGGTCGGTGGTCCGGCCGAATTCGGAGTCGACGGTCGAGAGCGCCGCCTCGGCCGCCTCCTCTGCCTCTTCCTCGGTCGCCGTCGTCGCGCCGCCGCCGGCGATCAGCAACGTCGCCGCGTCGGGTGCCTGCTCGTAGACGGCGATGCCCATGTCATTGAGCATCGAGACGATCGCCTCGAGGATCTCGTGGTCGACCAGCTTTTCGGGCAGGTGGTCGTTGATCTCCTGGTGCGTCAGGAAGCCGCGCGTCTTGCCCATCTTGATGAGCGTCTTCAGCTCCTGGCGGCGCTTGGCGACCTCTTCCTCGGTGAGCTGGGTCTCGTCGAGGCCGAACTCGCGCATCAGCGCGCGCTCCTTGGCGCGCGAGACCTTCATGCGCAGCGGCTTGGCCTTGGCGGCGACGTCGGCCTCGGCGACGACGACCGGCTCGCCTTCGAGGTCCGCTTCGAGATCCGACAGGTCGACGTCCGAGGCGTCCGGCTTGGCGGCCTTGTCGTCGGCCTTGCCCTTCTTTGCCGCGACACCCTTGGCGGCGGCGCCCTTGGGAGCGACCGCGCCCTTGCCCTTGGCCACGGGCTCGGCAACCTTCGCCACCGGCGCCGCCTTCTTCTTCGCCTCGACGGCGGCGGGCTTGGCTTTGGCAGCCGGGCTGGCGGCTTGCGACTGGGTGGGCTTCTTGGCGGTCATGCGGTTCCTCGAATGGTCAAGGGCTCCGCGGCGGCGAGCCCAGCTATCGAACTGCGCACTTTCATGCGGAATTCAAGGTCGTGTCTGTGTGCGCAAAGCGGCCCGCGCGGCGCGACCCCCTGGGTCGAACGCCGGTCGGGCCGGTGCGGGGTGACTGACGACGCAACCGCGAGGGGTTCGACCGTCCGAGGATGCAGCCCTTGCGGGGAATTTGGCCTTTTGGGGATGACCCTCGATCAAGAGGGTGGCCGGGGCCGGAGGTACTGCCGTCACGCTGCCGCGTTCGCGAAAGCCTTCAATTATACAACGAAGGCTCCGTCCTTGGTCAGATCCTGCCGAGAACACGCATGGCGTCCTGCCGCTCGGGAGCGGCGCGGAGTTGTTCGAGCGAGCGCGGCAGGTCCTCGGCGAGCGGCTCGATCGACGGGTCCTCGGCGTCGACAAGGGCCAGCGCCGTCGCCGCCCAGTGCTCGCCCGCCAGCCGCTCGCGCAGCGCCGCCCAGGGCTGGGCGCCGTGCTCGGTCGCCTGGCGATCGAGGAAGCGGAACAGTTCGCCGTGCCAGCTGGGGAGGGCGCAGAGCGCGGCGTGGTCGGCGCCGCTCAGTGTCTCCCACCAGCCGCTTTCGAGCAGGAGCATCCAGGCGATTCGGTCAGCCGGCTGACGCATCGGGGCGCGCGCGCTGCGGCGCCGAGGCGCGGGCCGGGAAACCGGGCCCGATCGCGCCCCGATCGCCCCACCCGGTCC
>JALYXU010000251.1 GCA_030946925.1 Pseudomonadota bacterium | reverse complement strand
GCGCGCCCCCGCCGCCGCGTGCCGGGGCCACCGTCGCCGCCGCAGCCCGCGTCCCGCCGGCATCGACGCCGGCCCAGGAGAGCGGGCCGATCGAGGCGAAGGCGGCCGGCCGATCTTCGGCGAGTGCAGCGAGGATCGCCTGCACCGTGTCGTCGTTGCTGAAGTAGTTGAAATGCGAGACCTTGGCGCCGCTCTCGAGGAGGAAAGTGGCGCCGGCCCGGTTCTCGATCGGCGCCCGCGCCGCGCCGCCGTACATGGAGCGCGTCTGCACGATGAGGTCGTTGTCGGTCCAGAAGAACGCGTCGGACAGCAGTGTCTTGACCCATGACGCGATCGAGTCGCCTTGCAGGTCGCCGGCGATGACGCGCAGCTCGCCGGCGATCGGCTCCGGCGCGGCGTCGAGCCAGCCGAGCACGGGGCTGCCCGGCGTCATCGCCTCGAGGCCGGGCAGCTCGGCCGGATCGGCGCGGCGGCGCGCCACCTCGTGGAGAAAGGCGACCAGCTCGGGCGCCACCGGAATGCTCGCCAGCTCGAGTGACCACGAGAGGATCGAGAGGTAGGCGTCGAGCCGCTTCGACGCCAGCAGCGTGCCGCGCGCCGGACAGGCGACGCGAACGACGCGCTCGAGGCGCAACGCCTTGGCTTTCGCGGTGTCGACGAGGGCGCGCAGGTCGCTGCGGTGCTGGGCGTAGTCGGCGCCGGAGAAAGCGGCGAGCGCGCCGGCGTCGATGTCGTCGCCGCTGCAGGCGCGGGCCAGCAGCTCGGCGACCAGACCGCCTCGCGAGTGCGTCAGCAGGTGCAGCCGGGCGCCGGCGGGCATGGCCCGCACCAGCGCCAGCGCATTGCCGATCGGGCTGAGGCCGAGCGTCGGATGGTCGAAGCCGTAGACCCGGCCGGCATAGCTCGCGAAGAGCTGCCGGACCACCGGGTTGTGCAAGGTCCAGAGCTTGCCGAAGGTGCCGGGCGTGTCGCTGAAAGTGCCGTGCACCAGCACCAGCAGCGGCCCGCCGTCGGCAGCGGCCGGCACCTGGTCGAGCTTTCGGCCGCTGCCCTTGAGCGGTGCCAGGAGGCCCGGGTCCAGGCGATACACGCCACTCTCGACCTTGCCGTCGAGCTTGGCGGTGACGGCGGCCGTCGCGAGCGTGATCGCCGAGTCCTTGGCCAGACCCGTGAGCACGTGAAAGCCAGTCAGAAGCGCCTGGCCGAGCCAGCCGGCAGTTGCGCCGCGGGTCGACTGCGATTCGAGTCCGGGCCAGCCGAGCTGGGCGGGCACGGCCACCTCGTCGGCGCCGCTCGCAGCAGCCGCGATGCTGCTGCGCGTCGTGGTGGCCGCCTGCGCATGCATCAAATCGCGCGCGTCTTCGGGGTGCAGCACCAAGGTCGGACCGTTGGCGACGGCCAGGATCACGACGTCGTCGCCGGGCCGCGCCGTGACCCGGACCGCCTCGACGCCGGCGCGGGCGATGCCGACCCGGACGCTCGCCTTGAGGCGGCCACCACGAGCGACGGTGGGTGGCGTCGGCATCGCGCCGGCCTGACCGGGGACGACGAAGACGATGTCGCTGCTGCCGGTTGCCATCACGCTCCCGTGAATCGACGTCTCGGTCGGTCAGCGCCGCTCGACGAGCATCGGCACCAGGCCCAGCGCCTCGCGCATTCGCGCTGCCGCGCTCCGGGCCTCGTCACGATTGACGTACGGGCCGGCCTGGACCCGATACAGCGTGGCATCGGCGAAAGTCGCGAGCAGCGGCCCGAGCCAGTCGGCCTCGGCGACGACGCGCCGCACGAATCCGTCGGCGCCGGCCGCCTCCCGAAAGGCCCCGATCTGCACCCAGAACCCAGGTGCCGGGACCGCCGCCGAAGGTGTCGCCCCCACCAGGGAGGCGGCGACGATCGGCAGTTCCGCGTCGGGCGCCGGATCCGGTGGCAGCGGCTCGGCCGTGGCGACAGCCGGCGTCGTTGGCGCGGCAGGCGCGAGAGCGGGCGTCGACGGCGCGACCCGTCCCACTGTCG
>JALYXU010000151.1 GCA_030946925.1 Pseudomonadota bacterium | reverse complement strand
TGACCTCGCCGATTTGAACCACCTGCGGCGCGGAGGCAGCGCCCGCGTTCTCGATCGTGGCGTGGATGGTGATGCGCATGGCTGCCTCCTGACTAGAGGCTGGTCATGGTCGCACTTCAGCGCCTTTGCCCCCCATTTTTGGCCACTCTCGACTTCCACTGCTGCCATGTTGTCGTGTCCTCGCGCTCAGGCGTAGAGCGGATTGATCTTGTCGACGTTGATCCCGTACTTCGCGATCGCCTCGGCGACCTTCGTCGCCGGCACGCTGCCCTCCTCGGCCAACGCCTTCAGCGCCGCGACGACGACGTAGTGGCGGTTGACCTCGAAGTGCTCGCGCAGCTTCGAGCGGAAGTCGCTCCGGCCGAAACCGTCCGTGCCCAGCACCTTGTAGGCGCGGCCCTTGGGCAGGAAGGCGCGGATCTGGTCGGCGTAGTTCTTCATATAGTCGGTCGACGCGATCACCGGGCCGCCGAACTTCTCGAGCTGCTGCGCCACGAACGGCACGCGCGGCCGCTCGGTCGGATGGAGCAGGTTCCAGCGCTCGCAGTCCTGGCCGTCGCGCGCCAGCTGGTTGAAGCTCGGGCAGCTCCAGACGTTGGCGGCGATGCCCCAGTCGCTGTCGAGCAGGTCGCGCGCGGCCATGCTCTCGCGCAGGATCGTGCCACTGCCGAGCAGGTTCACGCGTGGCGCCTTCTTCGCGCCTTCCTGTAGGAGGTACATGCCCTTGACGATCTCCTCTTCCGTTCCGGCACGAAGACCCGGCTGCGCGTAGTTCTCGTTGAGCAGCGTGAGGTAGAAGTAGACGTTGTCCTGCTTCTCCACCATCCGCACGAGACCGTGATGGAGGATCACGCCGACCTCGTGCGCGAAGGTCGGGTCGTAGCTGATGCAGTTCGGGATCGTGCTCGCCAGGATGTGGCTGTGGCCGTCCTCGTGCTGCAGGCCTTCGCCGTTGAGCGTCGTGCGGCCCGAGGTGCCGCCCAGGAGGAAGCCCCGCGCCTGCATGTCGCCGGCGGCCCACGCGAGATCGCCGACGCGCTGGAAGCCGAACATCGAGTAGTAGACGTAGAACGGCACCATGATGCGGTTGTTCGTCGAATACGACGTCGCCGCCGCGATCCAGCTGCTCATGCCGCCGGGCTCGTTGATGCCTTCCTGCAGCACCTGGCCGCTCTTGTCCTCGCGGTAGTACATGACCTGGTCGCGGTCGACCGGCGTGTAGTTCTGGCCAGCGGGGTTGTAGATGCCGATCTGGCGGAACAGGCCCTCCATGCCGAAGGTGCGCGCTTCGTCGACGAGGATCGGCACGGCGCGCGGACCGAGGTCCTTGTCGCGCAGCAACTGCGTGAGGAAGCGGACGAAGGCCTGCGTCGTTGAGATCTCGCGGCCTTCGACCGTGGGCTCGAGGACCGCGTTGAAGGTCTCGAGCGGCGGCACCTTGATCTGTTCGTCGGCCCTGGTGCGACGCTTCGGCAGGTAGCCGCCGAGCGCCTGGCGATGCTCGTGCAGGTAGCGCATCTCGGGCGTGTGCGCTTCCGGCTGGTAGAACGGGATGTCGCCGAGATGCTCGTCGGAGATGGGAATGTTCCAGCGGTCACGGAACAGCTTGACGTCCTCGTCGACCAGCTTCTTGGTCTGGTGCGCAGTGTTCTTGCCCTCGCCGCTCTTGCCCATGCCGAAGCCCTTGACGGTCTTCACGAGCAGCACCGTCGGCTGGCCTTCGTGATGCACCGCCTTGTGGAATGCGGCGTAGACCTTCTGCGGATCATGGCCGCCGCGCTGCAGGCGCCAGATGTCCTCGTCGCTCATCTTCGCGACCGACGCGAGCAGCGTCGGATCCTGGCCGAAGAAATGCTTGCGGACGAAGGCGCCGTCGTTGGCCTTCATGGCCTGGTAGTCGCCGTCGACGGTGTCCATCATCACGCGGCGCAGCGTGCCGTCCTTGTCGCGCGCCAGCAGCGGGTCCCAGTAGCTGCCCCAGATCAGCTTGATGACGTTCCAGCCGGAGCCGCGAAATTCGCTCTCCAGCTCCTGGATGATCTTGCCGTTGCCGCGCACGGGTCCGTCGAGCCGCTGCAGGTTGCAATTGACGACGAAGATCAGGTTGTCGAGCTTCTCGCGCGCCGCCAGGCCGATCGCGCCGAGCGACTCGG
>JALYXU010000231.1 GCA_030946925.1 Pseudomonadota bacterium | reverse complement strand
GGCACGCTCATGCCGACGACGCCGCGAAACACATCGGGCCGGAGCATCGCCGCGGTCCACGCCACCGGCGCGCCCCAGTCGTGGCCGACGATCACGGCCTCGGTCTCGCCGAGCGCCTTCACCAGCTCGGTCATGTCGCCGACGTGATGCAGCATCGTGTACGACTCGACGTCCGGCGGTGCGTCGGTGCCGCCGTAGCCGCGCATGTCGGGCGCCACCGCCCGGTAGCCGGCGCCGGCCAGCGCCGCGAGCTGCTGTCGCCAGGAGTGCCACGATTCGGGAAAGCCGTGGCAGAGCAGGACCAGCGGGCCGCTGCCCTGGCTGGCCACGCGCATGCGGATGCCGTTGACCTGCAGTGTCTGCAGCGCGGCTTGGTTCACTTCGTGGTCGGCCATGCTCAGGCGATGGCTGCCAGCAGCGCCGGCATGTTGGCCATTGCCTCGGCGGCCTTCTTTCCGCTTTCCTTGATCAATGCGGATTTCGCCGTGTCGTCGGCTTTGACGCCCCGCATCATGGCCACGAAGCTGTTCAGACGGCATTGCGACAGCCAGGCGTGCAATCCCTCGTGTTGCCGCCAGCGCGAGGCGTTGGCAAGCGTCACTGCCCACATCGGCAGCCAGTCGCTCGGCTTCTCCGGGCTGGGCACGACGGTGCACAACGCGTTCATTGCCGCCGCATCGTCGAGGTGGCTTTCGACCCAGGCGATCAGCGCGGCGCTGAACAGCGGCTGGCACCAGCGCACCATCAGCAGGTTGATGCGCTCGCCATCGAACACCGGCACGGCGGGCGGCATGACGATCGCACCAGCGCTGCAATCGACGTAGATCGTGTCGGGGTCCGCCGGCAGGGTGCCGCGGTCGAGCACGATCCGCGAAGCTTCGATGCTGCGCAGGTGGCCGAGGCGCACGACATCGTCGATGCGCCGCAACTGCGCCAGCTCGGCCTGCGACACGACCGCGCATCGGTAGGTGCTGGGCTGCACCGATGGATCGATGCGCAGCAACAGGCCGCTTGTCTCGAGCCGATCCAACAGATCGGACCAGGACGAGGCCGCGGCGATGGCCTCGAACTGGGCGATCGTGCTGCCGATCGAGCGCTCGAAGTCGTCGGCACCGGGCTGGGCATTGGCGCGGTCGAGCAACCAGGCATCGCGCGGCATGACCCAGCGGATGCGCGACGGCGCCACGCCGTTCTGCAGCAGCCACAGGCAGGCGTCCATGCCCGTCTTGCCGGAGCCGACCACGGTGTAGGCGGCGGGCGGGCGGCCAATGTCAGGCAGGCGGTTCAGCGGGATGCAGCTGATGCCGTCGGCGACCGCGTATTTCGGTGCATGGGTCGACGGCACCGCCGTCTGCGCATGGCTGGCGTCGACGACCTTCCTGCGCACCTCGATCTGGCGGCTGTCGCCATTGGTCAGCGAGCGGAGCCAATGGGTGTCGCCGGGGCCGGCGCTGTACTCGCTCATGGGTGCCCACTGGACGCGGCCCGAGGGCAGGAAGCGCTGTTGCATCACCTGATCGAAATGGCTGAGCACCTCGGCACCCGAGGCCAGCCCGTACAGACCCTTGTTGAGGCCGGTCCGGTCCTTGGTCCAGCTGCTCAGCTCGCGCGACGCCACGCCGTAGAAGGCGGACGGCTGGTGCAGCTTGACGAACGGGTAGGCGTCGTTCCAGTGGCCGCCGGGACGGTGATGGCGGTCGACCATCGCGATGCTGGCGTCGCTCTCGCTCAGAAGCGTGTCGACGAAGGCCATGGCAGTGGCGCCGGCGCCGATGACGAGGTAGTCGGTTTCGATCGAGGCTGAGGTCATGGTCGTCTATTTCGTGAACTGCAGGATGCCGTCGTCGACCGCCGACCAGCGCATCGCCACCAGGTCGCTCAGGTAGTTCTGATTGAGCTTCCAGGGCCGGGTCGTGCCCTGTTTCGGCAACTGGTCGGCGGCACGCTGGAAGTAGCCCGAGGAAAGATCGACCCACGGCAGCAGCGCCGTGCCGGGGCCGGCCGCCGGCGCCGTGCACTGCCGCGTGCCGGTCTTTCGCATGTGATTGAGCAGCCGGCAGACGTACTGCGCGGTCAGGTCGGCCTTCAGGGTCCACGAGGCGTTGGTGTAGCCGAAGGTGTTGGCCATGTTCGGCACGCCGCTGTACATCAGGCCCTTGTAGTTGACGGTGGCCGAAGGCTCGACGCGCCTGCCGTCGACGTAGAGCTCGGCATTGCCGAGCATGGCCAGCTTCAGGCCGGTGGCGCTGACGACGATGTCGGCATCGAGCGTGGCGCCGGATTCCAGCGTCACACCGTTCCGGCTGAACGACTCGATCCGGTCGGTCACGACCGAGGCGCGGCCGTCGTTGATGGCCTGGAAGAAGTCGCCGTCAGGGACCAGGCAGAGGCGCTGCTCCCAGGGGTTGTAGCGGGGCGTGAAGTGCCTGGCGACGTCGGCCGCGGGCCCCAGCGCCTGCCTGACGCCCGAGAGCAGCAGCTCGCGCATGCGCGCCGGACGGCGCTTGCAGAGCCGGTACACGTACATTGTCAGCAGGACGTTTTTCCAGCGCGTCAGGTGCAGCGCCAGTCGCAACGGCAGGCGCCGCCGGAGCCGCTTGCCGATCGGGTCGACCGACGGCCTGGCCACCATCCAGGTCGGCGAGCGCTGCAGCATGGTCACATGCGCCGCCTTCTCGGCCAGAGCCGGGACCAGTGTCACGGCGGTGGCGCCGCTGCCGATGACGACGATCTTCTTGCCGGCGTAGTCAAGATGTTCCGGCCATTGCTGCGGGTGCACGATCGGCCCGGCGAAACCGGCCTGGCCCGGAAAGTCGGGCTGGTGGCCGTTGGCGTAGTCGTAGTAGCCGCTGCACATGAACAGGAAGGCGCAGCGGATCGTCGCCGTGCTGCCGTCTTCGTCGCGCCGCAGCTCGACCTGCCATTGCCTATCAAGCGACGACCAGTCGGCCCGCAGCATCTTGTGGCCGAAGCGGATCTTCCGGTCGATGCCGTAGTGCCGCGCCGTCTCGCGCAGGTAGTCGAGGATGGTCGGCCCGCCGGCGATGGCCTTGGGGTCGGTCCATGGGCGGAACGAGTAGCCGAGCGTGTGCATGTCGGAATCGGAGCGCACGCCGGGGTAGCGGAACAGATCCCAGGTGCCGCCCAGATCGTTGCGGGCTTCGACGATGGCGTAGCTGCGATCCGGGCAGAGCGTTTGCAGGTGATAGGCAGCGCCGATGCCGGAGATCCCGGCGCCGACCACCAGGACGTCGACGAATTCTTCGCTCATTGCGGTCGCTCTCGGGCAGCAGCCATTCGGTTCGGACGGCATCTCGGGAGGTTGTCGTCCGAAGTATCGCCCCCGCCACGCCGTTACGCAGCAGATCAGGCGGCGCCTGCTCCATGCGGGCCTGCCGGGTGCGACCTCGAGCTGCAGCCCGTTAAGCTTCGCTCCAGGCAGCACATCCAAAAAGCAGCAGACCATGGCCGCGATCCAGTCGCGCATCGACACCCGCTCCGACGAGTTCCGCAGCAACGCCGCCTTCTTGCAGACGCAGGTCGCCGATCTCCGCGCCAAGGCGGCGCAGATTGCGCTCGGCGGCGATGCCAAGTCGCGCGAGCGGCACGTCGGGCGCGGCAAGCTGCTGCCGCGCGAGCGCGTCGACGGGCTGCTCGATCCGGGCACGCCGTTCCTCGAGATCGGCCAGCTCGCGGCGCACGGCATGTACGACGGCGAAGCGCCGGCGGCCGGCATGATCGCCGGCATCGGCCGCGTTCACGGCCAGGAGGTGATGGTCGTCGCCAACGACGCCACGGTGAAGGGCGGCACGTACTACCCGATGACGGTGAAAAAGCACCTGCGGGCGCAGGAGATCGCGCTGCAGAACCGGCTGCCGTGCGTCTACCTCGTCGACAGCGGCGGCGCGTTCCTGCCGCGCCAGGACGAGGTCTTTCCCGACCGCGAGCACTTCGGCCGGATCTTCTTCAACCAGGCCAACATGAGCGCGCTGGGCATCGCCCAGATCGCCGTCGTGATGGGCTCGTGCACGGCAGGCGGCGCCTACGTGCCGGCGATGAGCGACGAGACCGTCATCGTCAAGAACCAGGGCACGATCTTTCTCGGCGGGCCGCCGCTCGTGAAGGCGGCCATCGGCGAGATCGTCACCGCCGAGGAGCTCGGTGGCGGCGACGTGCACACGCGCCTCTCGGGCGTTGCCGACCACCTCGCCGACGACGACCGCCACGCGCTGGCGATCGCCCGGCGCATCGTCGCCAGCCTCAATCGAAGCAAGCCGGCGACGCTGCGGCTCGAGGCGAGCGAAGAGCCGCTCTACGACCCCAAGGAGATCTACGGCGTCATCCCGCAGGACACCAGGAAGCCCTACGACGTGCGCGAGGTCATCGCCCGGATCGTCGACGGCTCGCGGCTCGACGAGTTCAAGGCCCGCTATGGCGCGACGCTGGTGACGGGCTTCGCGCACCTTTACGGCATGCCGCTCGGCATCGTCGCCAACAACGGCATCCTGTTTTCGGAGAGCGCGCAAAAGGGCGCCCACTTCATCGAGCTCTGCGCCGAGCGCCGCGTGCCCTTGCTGTTCCTGCAGAACATCACCGGCTTCATGGTCGGCAAGAAGGTCGAGAACGCCGGCATCGCCCGCGACGGCGCGAAGATGGTGACGGCCGTCGCCACCGTGCAGGTGCCCAAGCTCACGGTCCTGATCGGCGGCTCGTTCGGCGCCGGCAACTACGGCATGTGCGGCCGCGCCTACTCGCCGCGCTTCCTGTGGATGTGGCCGAACGCGCGCATCAGCGTGATGGGCGGCGAGCAAGCCGCGGCGGTGCTGGCCACAGTCAAACGCGACGGCATCGAGTCGCGCGGCCAGCAGTGGTCGGCCGAGGAGGAGCGCGGCTTCAAGGCACCCCTGCTGGCGCAGTACGAGCACCAGGGCCACCCGTATTACGCCAGTGCCCGGCTCTGGGACGACGGCGTCATGGACCCGGCCGACACCCGCCGGGTCCTCGGCCTGTCGCTGGCGGCGACGCTGAACGCGCCGATCCCGGCGACCAAGTTCGGCGTCTTCCGGATGTGATGGAGATGACGATGAGGTTGCGCATGACCGGGCTTCGGGGCGAGCGATGTTCAGCAAGATCCTGATTGCCAACCGCGGCGAGATCGCCTGCCGCGTCGTCAAGACCGCACGCAAGATGGGCATCGCCACGGTCGCGGTGTACTCGGACGCCGACGCCGATGCGCGTCACGTCCGTCTTGCCGACGAAGCGGTCCACATCGGGCCCTCGGCCGCGCGCGAGTCGTACCTGCTCGCGGCGAAGATCATCGCCGCCTGCAAGTCCACCGGCGCCCAGGCCGTGCATCCGGGCTATGGCTTTCTCTCGGAAAACGCCGATTTCGCCGAGGCCTGCGCCGCAGCGGGCATCGTCTTCATCGGCCCGCCGGTCGCGGCCATCCGCGCCATGGGCTCGAAGTCGGCGGCCAAGCAGCTGATGGAGCGGGCCGGCGTGCCGTTGACGCCCGGCTATCACGGCGACGACCAGGATCCGGCATTGCTGGCGCAGGAAGCCGGCCGGATCGGCTATCCGGTGTTGATCAAGGCCAGCGCCGGCGGTGGCGGCAAGGGCATGCGCCGGGTCGATGCGGCCGCCGACTTCGACGCCGCGCTGGCATCGTGCAAGCGCGAAGCGAGCAGTGCCTTCGGCGACGACCGGGTGCTGGTCGAGCAGTATGTGCTGCAGCCCAGGCACATCGAGATCCAGGTCTTCGCCGACAGCTTGGGCGCCTGCGTCCATCTGTTCGAACGCGACTGCTCGGTGCAGCGCCGGCATCAGAAGGTGCTCGAGGAAGCGCCTGCGCCGGGCATGACGGCCGAGCGCCGCGCCGCGATGGGCGAGGCCGCCACGTCGGCGGCAAAAGCGGTCGGCTACGTCGGCGCCGGCACGGTCGAATTCATCGCCCACCCGGACGGCCACTTCTACTTCATGGAGATGAACACGCGGCTGCAGGTCGAGCATCCGGTCACCGAGATGATCACCGGCCTCGATCTGGTCGAGTGGCAGCTGCGCGTCGCCGCCGGCGAGCCCTTGCCGATGCGGCAGGAGCAGCTCGCGATCCACGGCCACGCCATCGAGGCACGCATCTACGCGGAGGATCCGGAGCGCGGCTTCCTGCCCTCGACCGGCCGGCTCGTGCACCTGACGCCGCCGCATCCATCGGCGCACGTGCGCATCGACACCGGCGTCGAGGAGGGCGATTCGATCACGCCGTTCTACG
>JALYXU010000220.1 GCA_030946925.1 Pseudomonadota bacterium | reverse complement strand
CGACGCCCTCAAGGGGGGTGAGTCGACGCGAATCCACATCTTCCTGGCCACCAGTGATCTGCACATGGAGAAGAAGCTGCGGATGACGCGCGAGCAGGTGTTCGAGCAGGCCAGGCTTTCGGTTCGGTTTGCGCGCAACCTGACCGGCGATGTCGAGTTCTCGCCCGAGGATGGCTATCGCTCCGACCCGCAATTCCTGTATCGCGTGCTCGAAGCGGTGATCGACGAAGGGGCGACGACCATCAACATCCCGGACACGGTGGGCTACGCCATTCCCGAGCTCTATGGCGCCTTCCTGCTCGACCTGAGGCAGCGCATACCCAATGCCGACAAGGCCGTCTGGTCGGTGCATTGCCACAACGATCTGGGCATGGCCGTCGCCAATTCGCTGGCCGGCGTCAAGCTCGGGGGGGCCCGACAGATCGAGTGCACGATCAATGGCCTGGGTGAGCGGGCCGGCAATTGCTCGCTGGAAGAGGTCGTGATGGCGGTGAAAACGCGCCGCGATTATTTCGGCCTCGACGTCGGCATCGACGCCAGTCAGATCGTGTCGGCATCCCGCCTCGTTTCGCAAACCACCGGCTTCGTGGTCCAGCCGAACAAGGCCATCGTCGGCGCCAATGCATTCGCGCACGCCTCCGGCATCCACCAGGACGGCGTTCTCAAGGCGCGCGACACCTACGAGATCATGCGCGCCGAAGACGTCGGCTGGGCCGCCAACAAGATCGTGCTCGGAAAGCTGTCCGGCCGAAATGCCTTCAAGCAGCGTTTGAAGGAGCTTGGCATCGGCATGGAATCGGAGGCCGACATCAACGCCGCATTCGTCCGCTTCAAGGAGCTCGCCGACCGCAAGAGCGACATCTTCGACGAAGACATCCTGGCCCTGGTGATGGACGAATCGGTCATCGCGGAACACGAGCACTACCGGCTGCGCTCCCTGTCGCAACATTCGGCAATGGGCGAGCGGCCGCAAGCCAGCGTCGCTTTCGCCGCCGGCGACGTCGAGCACAGCGCGAGCAGCGATGGCAACGGTCCGGTCGACGCCAGCCTCAAGGCGATCGAGTCGAAGGTCCGAAGCGGAGCGGAAATGCTCCTCTACTCGGTCAATGCGATCACCAGCGGCAGCACAGAGTCGCAGGGTGAGGTGACGGTGCGGCTGCAGCTCGGCGGCCGGGTCGTCAACGGCGTCGGTGCCGATCCGGACATCGTCGTCGCGTCAGCCAAAGCCTATCTTGCGGCGTTGAACAAGCTGCACAGCAAGGCCGAGCGGATTGCCGCGCAGGGCTGAGCCGGCGTGCGGGAGGCCGTTCCGTGTCTGTAGTCTCACTTTAGATACAAGTCGCAAGCGTTTGATCTTGCGGGTTTTTTTTGCGTCCCCTAAACTTGTTCGGTACCCCTGAGAGGATGACGTGGCGATGATCCGCAAGCTGACTTGCATGGCGTTCCTGATCTGCCTCGGTGCTGCTGGCGCTGCCGTGGCAGCCCCGGCGACCGCCACGGAGGGGAACGCCAAAACCCGCGTTCGCGTGGCCAAGCACGTTCACTCGCCGAGCGTTGCCCGCACCCGCCAGCTGGTGATCGTGCATCGGAATCGGCACGGGCGGCGCGTTGCCACTCTGGTCCGGTTCGAGCCGGCGCACCCGTCGTTCGGCCAGCTGCAGGGTCTGCACAACGCAGCCGATCTGCTGGAGCTGAAATCGGGTGTGGCACTGGTGATGGACCAGGAAACCGACGAGATTCTGTTCAGCAAGAACCCGCAGACCGTTCTGCCGATCGCCTCCTTGACCAAGCTGATGACAGCGGTGGTCGTGACCGAGGCCAACCTGCCTTTGAACGAGCCGATCACCATCACCGACGACGACGTCGACATGGAGAAGAACAGCCGTTCCCGCCTCAAGGTCGGGACCACGCTGAGGCGTGAAGAGATGCTTCATCTGGCACTGATGTCGTCCGAAAACCGGGCCGCACACGCGCTGGGACGGACCTTTCCCGGCGGCCTGGGCGTCTTCGTCACGGCGATGAATGCAAAGGCACGCGGCCTTGGCATGTCCGATACCCATTACGTCGAGCCCACCGGATTGTCGAGCCTCAATCAGTCGAGCGCACGCGACCTGGTCACGCTGGTCAAGGCGGCACACGAGCACCGGATCATTCGCGAGCTCTCGACCTCGCCGGAATACGAGGTCGAGGTCGGCAACCGTTCGGTCCAGTTTCGCAACACCAACGGCCTGCTCAAGAGCCCGGAGTGGGACATCAGCTTGCAGAAGACCGGCTACATCACCGAGGCGGGTCGCTGCCTTGTCATGCAGGCCAAGCTGGCGGGTCGGCAGCTCATCATGGTCTTCCTCGATTCGGCCGGCAAGTATTCGCGGATCGGCGATGCCGAACGGGTTCGCCAGTGGATCAACGCATCGACGCAGGTGGTCCCTGTGCTGAGCGTCGGCAAGCCGAAAGTCTGATCCGCTAACCGGGGTCAATCACCTTGGTGGCCGAGGGCGGCCGAAATTTGCGCGGCGGTCGCACACAGGCGCTCCAGCCAGCTGTCCTCGAGCCGATCGGCGGGTGCCGAGATCGAGAGACCCGCGATCAGCTTGCCCTGATCGTCGACGATCCCCGCCGCCATGCAGCGCACCCCCAGCTCCAGCTCTTCGTCATCTCGGGCCGACCCGTACTGGTTCACCTTCGACAGCTCGCGCTCGAGTGTCGGCAGGTCGGTGATGCTGTTTCTGGTGTGGCCGGCGAGGCCCGTCCGCGCGGCGTAGGCGCGAACCCGTTGCGCGTCGTCCTGGGCGAGAAACAGCTTACCGACGGAGGTCAGGTGCAGCGGTGCCCGTCCGCCGATGGCTCGAACCACCTGCATCCCCGAACGCTCGCTGTAAGTGCGCTCGACATAGACGATCTCGTCGCCCTGGCGCATCGACAGATTGACCGGCTGGTGGGTCAGCTTGTGCAGCTCGCGCATCGGCGCGAGCGCCGCCTCGCGCACATCGAGCCGTGCCTTGACCAGATTTCCGAGCTCGAGCAAGCGCATGCCCAGCCGGTAGCTGCCGGGGCCGGGCCGATCGACGTAGCGGCCAATCGTCAGATCGTTCAGGATCCGGTGCGCGGTCGACGGATGCAGGCCGCTTTGCTCGCTGATGCGCTTCAGCGGCACCGGCTCCTGGTGCGACGCGAGCAGGTCCAGCAGCGCGAACGCGCGTGACAGCACCTGGATCGTGATGGCGCGATCGTCGACCTTCCGCATGAGGCCGATTCTCGCCGAGGCAGAGCCTCAGGCAATCGCTGCATGGGCGGCCGCAACGCCGCTGCGTACCGCGCCTTCCAGAGTCGAAGGATAGGGGCCGTCGACATAGTCGCCGGCCGCGACACAGCCGGGAGCGACACGCATAGGCGGGCGTTGGAGCCCGGGGATGCACCGGAACGTCGCCCGCTTTTCCTGGATGGTTCGCACGTGCAAAAGGGGCCCGCGCAGCTGGCCGGCCAGTGCCGAGCTGGCCTGCGCGAGCACCGCTCGCTCGGTGGCTTCGATGCCTCGTTCGACCCACGATGCCGCGCCGCTGATGACGAAAGCCAGCGTGCCTTCTGGACCGCCCAGGCGGCCACGGTCGAAGACGAACTGGGCCGGCCGCTCCGCATCGGCCTGAAGCAGCAGCATGGGCTCGTCAAGACGGGTCCCGGCGCTGCTGGCGTAGACGGTGACGATGGGCTCGTAACGCAGGGCGGCTGCGCGCTCCGCCCACGCGGCATTGACGGGCGCGGCAAGGCGGGCCGCCTCGATCGGGCTCGAGGCCAGCACGATGCGGTCGAACAGCTGGCCGTCGGCCTCCCACTGCCCGCCGTGCGTTTCGATGCGCTCGATCCGGTGCGCGAGGCTGACGCTGGCGCCGATGAGTCGCAGATGCGCCACGGCGGGCTGCGGCAGCACCGCCCCGAGCTGTCGTCGCGGCAGCAGCAAGTCAGAGGCGCCGGCGCCGCCCGCCAATGCATCGCGGAGGACGCGGAGAAAGACGGTCCCACTCGCCTCCTCCGCTGGCGTATTCAGCGCGGCGATGCAGAGCGGATCGAGCAGGTCCGTGCGCAGGCGCCGCGGCAGCCCCGCTGCAAGATCGGCGACGGTCGACCGAGCATCGCAGGTGAAGCCGCCTTGTGCCCATGCGCCGGCACGAATGAGCAAAGCCGCACGCTCGCGCCAGCTCCAGCCGTGACGCGTCAAGACCGCCCGCGCGAACGCCCATCGGGCTGGGCCGCGTCCGAGGCGCAGACCGCGGCCTGCCGCATCGACAAGCTGCAGCGGCAGGCGGACGAACGCCTCGGACTCGGCGACCCCGACCATCTTCACCATGCGCAGCGTTTCCACGTAGGCGCCGATGCAGATGTGCTGGCCGTTGTCGAGGCCGTCTTCCGGCGTGCCGACATCGCGGGCCCGTCCGCCCGCAATCGGCGCCATTTCGAAAACCGAGACATCGAGGCCGCTCGCGGCGCACTCGAGTGCCGCGGCCAGACCGGCCCAGCCTGCGCCGACCACGGCGACGCGGCGGCGTCGGGCCATCAGCGGCCGCGCCAGTTGGTGCGCATCGCGATCCAGAGCTTGCGGATCGGCGTCAGCGAGATGCGCTGATGCAGCACCTGGAAGCGGTCCGACTCGATCTCGCGCAGCAGACTCCTGTAGATATTGGCCATCATCAAGCCGGGCTTTTGCGCGGCCCGGTCGGCATCGTCCAGAGAGGCCAGCGCCTCGTCGTAGCAGAGGTGCGCGCGCTCGGCCTGGAACGCCATCAGCGCGCTGAAACGCTCGCTGTATTTGCGTTCCAGAAGCTCGGCCGGCTTGACCGCGAACCGTTTCAGCTCGTCGAGTGGCAGGTAGATCCTGCCTCGCCTGGCATCGTCACCGATGTCCCGGATGATGTTGGTCAGCTGCATCGCCAAGCCGAGGCGGTGGGCGTAATGGAGGGTCGATTCGCGGCTCCGACCGAAGATGTTGGCTGCGACCTCGCCGACGACGCCCGCGACAAGGTCGCAATACGTCGACAGCCCGCGAAAATCGAGGAATCTCGACTGGTCGAGGTCCATCTGGCAGCCCGAGATGACGGCCAGCAAATGTTCCGGGGCGATGCCGTAAACGCTGGTGTGCGGCAGCAGCGCACGCATCACGGGGTGGCTCGGCGAGCCGGTGAAGCTCGAGGCGACTTCGCTGCGCCACCAGGCCAGCTTCGCAGCGGCGACGCCGGGGTCTTGGACCTCATCGACGACGTCGTCGACTTCCCGGCAAAACGCGTAGAAGGCCGTGATCGCCGCGCGCCGCGGCGGCGGCAGGAACAGGAATGCGTAGTAGAAGCTCGAGCCGCTCGCTGCGGCCTTGTTCTGCACGTACTGTTCGGGCGTCATCGTCGGCCGGTGCGGGGTGCTCAGCCCACCGGCCGGGGCCGGTCGGCGGGGGTTCCGCGGTTCGTCATGCGCAGGGCACGCCAGACGATCGCCGGCAAGTCGCGAGGTCCGAGCGTCGGGCGCTCGGTCAGCGTCGCTCCGCTCAATCGCTCGATGCGTTCGAGAACGCGCAGGCCGCCCTGGACGACGCAGCGCAGCTCCCAGCCCGCCCGGCCGGGGATGCCGTGGACAAGCGGTGCGCCGGATTGCATCAGCTGGCGCGACCAACCGGCCAGATCGAGCACCAGCGCCCGCGCGGCGGGGCCGTCGCGGCCGGCCAGCAGATCGTCGGGGTCGACCCCGTGCCGACGGCAATCGGTCTCCGGAACATAGAGCCGACCGCGTCGGCTATCGATGCCCAGGTCCTGCCAGAAGTTGGCGAGCTGCAAGGCCGTGCAGATCGCGTCCGAGCGGGCGACGGCGGCGGCGTCGTCGATGCCGTAAAGATGGAGGAGGAGCCGCCCGACCGGGTTGGCGGAACGCCTGCAGTAGTCGAGCAGCGCCGGGCGGTCTGCATAACGGCGGACCGTCACATCCTGAACGAAGGCGCCTAGCAACGATGCGAGCAGATCCTCCGGCAGCCGGTGCCGCTCCAGGACTGGCGCCAGCGGCCCAAACACTTGCGGCCAGCGCGACGATGGTCCATCGCCCGCGGCGACCCTGGCCAGATCGTCGCGATATGCGGCCAGGTCGGCCAGCCGTTGCGACGCCGGCGCGTCGCCCTCGTCGGCGATGTCGTCGGCAGTTCGCGCAAAGACGTAGATCGCCTCGATCGCCGGGCGCAAGGCTGCGGGGCAGAGCCACGAAGCGACCGGGAAGTTTTCGTAGTGATCGATGGCCACGAGCGATTGTCCATGGCGACCGGACGGCCCTGCCTTCGTGGGGACGAGCCGCTAGACTATCGGCCAGGACAGCGGGGACGTGCCGCGGCTGCGCATCGTGGGCGCATCGTCGTCGATGTCCCGAGGCGCGGGTGGCGAAATTGGTAGACGCACCAGGTTTAGGTCCTGACGCCTTCATCGGCGTGCGGGTTCGAGTCCCGCCCCGCGCACCAGCAACCTCTTGACTGCAAAGCATCATGCCCGTCCACGTTGAAACGCTCGACAAGCTCGAGCGCCGCATCACCCTTTCCCTGCCGACATCGGCAATCACCTCGGAAGTGGAGTCGCGCCTGAAGCGCTTGTCGCGAACGGTCCGGGCCGACGGCTTCCGGCCAGGCAAGGTGCCGATGTCGGTGGTTTCGCAGCGCTACGGCTACTCGGTGCACAGCGAAGTCCTGAATGACAAGGTCGGCAAGGTTTTTTCGGACGCCGTCAACGAGGCCAAGCTGCGCGTGGCCGGACCCCCGCGCATCACGGAGAAGGAGGGCGCAGCCGAGGGCGAGGTGGCTTTCGACGCCACCTTCGAGGTCTATCCGGAAGTCGCGATCGGCGACTTGTCCGCTGCCGAAGTGGAGCGCGTGTCGACCGAGGTAACGGATGCCGCGGTCGACAAGACCATCGAGATTCTCAGGAAGCAGCGGCGGACCTTCCAGCAGCGGCCCGCCAACGAGCCGGCGGCCGCCGGCGACCGCGTCACCATCGATTTCGCCGGGACCATCGAAGGAGTTCCGTTCGACGGTGGCAAAGCCGATGCATTCCAATTCGTGATCGGCGAAGGCCAGATGTTGGAGCAATTCGATTCCGCGGTTCGCGGCATGAAGATGGGAGACTCGAAGACTTTCCCGCTGCAGTTCCCGGCCGACTATCAAGGCAAGGACGTCGCGGGCAGGGAGGCCGACTTCACCGTGACCCTGAAGAAGATCGAAGCACCGCATCTGCCCGATGTCGACGAGTCGTTCGCGAAAGCGCTCGGCATTGCCGGCGGGACCGTGGAATCGCTCCGCAGCGACGTGCGCAAGAATCTGGAGCGCGAGGTGAAGTTCCGCGTCCAGGCGCGCAACAAGGCCAGTGTCATGGAGGCGCTCGTGAAGGCGTCGGAGCTCGAGGTGCCGAAGGCGTTGGTCGCCGGCGAGGCCGAGCGCATGGTCGAGCAGATGCGGGCTGACCTGAAAAAGCGCGGCGTGAAGGATGCCGAGACCACGCCGATTCCGGCCGAGATGTTCCAGGGCGAAGCTGAGCGCCGAGTACGTCTCGGCCTTGTCGTCGGCGAGCTCGTGCGCAGCCAGCACTTGCAGGCCAAGCCGGAACAGCTGCAAGCCCACATCGAGGAGCTTTCCCAGAGCTACGAGAAGCCGAACGAAGTGATGCGCTGGTATCTGACCGACAAGCAGCGGATGGCCGACGTGGAAGCGGTCGTGGTCGAGAACAATGTCGCCAGTCACGTCCTCGAACGGGCCCGGGTGACGCCAAAGTCGGTGCCCTTCGATGAGCTGATGGCAGGCTGAATCGGCGCTGGACCTGGGCGCAGCTGCACTTCGGCTGCGAGGCGCCAGAGCCAGCCTCTTGCCGTCGGATAATCGGCCCCGATATGTCGACCAGCACCGTCACGAAGGATCTGCATGAGCGCACTTGAATCCACTGGTCTGGGGATGGTCCCCATCGTCATCGAGACGTCGGGACGAGGTGAGCGCGCCTACGACATCTACAGCCGTCTGCTCCGGGAGCGATTGATTTTCTTGGTCGGTCCCGTCACCGATCAGACGGCCAACATCGTCGTCGCGCAAATGCTTTTCCTGGAAAGCGAGAACCCGGACAAGGACATCAATCTCTACATCAATTCTCCCGGCGGCAGCGTCAGTGCGGGCCTGTCGGTCTTCGACACGATGCAGTTCATCAAGCCCGACGTCTCGACGCTGTGCATGGGGATTGCCGCGAGCATGGGTTCATTCCTGCTGATGGCCGGCGCCAAGGGCAAGCGCTTCGCGTTGCCAAATTCGCGGGTCATGATCCACCAGCCTTCGGGCGGTGCCCAAGGCCAGGCGACCGACATCGAGATCCATGCCCGCGAGATCCTGAAGACGCGCGAGCAGCTGAACAAGATCTACGCCGAGCGCACCGGCCAGCCGATCGAGAAGATTCGCGCCGACATGGAACGTGACTTTTTCATGGATCCCGAGGAGTCCAAGGCGTACGGCTTGATCGACAAGGTCCTGACCGAGCGCAGCGCCTTGCCGGTGGCACGCTGACACGTCGAGGGCCCCCCGAAACACGGGGGTCGCGCGGGATCAAGTCGGCTCTACGTCACACGGCCGTGGCCCGGTAACAACGCGAAGAAGGGGCCATTTCCAGGCGACGGCAGCGTTTTCTTTTCCACTATCATCGATTCGCGCTGTCACCTCGCTGCCGCCCCGCACGCCCCTCATGGCCGAGAAAAAAGGTTCTTCGAGCGAAAAGGTTCTTTACTGCTCGTTCTGCGGCAAGAGTCAGCACGAGGTGAAGAAGCTTATCGCCGGCCCGTCGGTGTTCATCTGCGACGAGTGCATCGAGCTCTGCAACGACATCATCCGCGACGAGGTGCCTGCCGAGTCCGCCGATTCGAAGTCGACGAAATCGGACCTGCCCATTCCGAGCGAGATCAAGGGAAGCCTCGACCAGTACGTCATCGGGCAAGAAGTTGCAAAGCGGACGCTTTCGGTGGCGGTCTACAACCACTACAAGCGGCTCAAGCACATGAGCCGCACCAAGGACGAGATCGAGCTTTCGAAAAGCAATAT
>JALYXU010000147.1 GCA_030946925.1 Pseudomonadota bacterium | reverse complement strand
CAGAGCACCTGGCTGGGCCGAAATGTGTGCAGCTCGTCTGCCAAGCGGCTTGCGATCGCGTGCTCATGCTTCAGCAGCGAACCGTCGGGAAAGCACAGCTCGACGACCGACCCCAGCGCCAGCACGTCGCGGACCTGCAGCATCTCAGCGCGCCGAACGCGGCGCAGATTCTCGGCGACGACCGGATCGTGGTCCGGTCCGGAGCTGTCCGAAACAAAGACGACGCGCACGTCGCTGCGCAGATTTCGATGCTGCAGCAGCGATCCGCCGCAGGCGATCACCTCGTCGTCCATGTGCGGCGCGATCACCAAGACGCGTCCCTGTCGCAACGTCTCGAGCTGAACCGGAAGCCGGTGCGTGGCCCGCCGGATGCTCAGCAGGAATCGGCGCGCGAAAGCCGAGCGTAGCCGGTTCGAGATCGACTGCAACGGTGGGTCAGGCCGCCGTCATCACGGGCTGGACCCTCAGCGAAGGCTGCAGCACTTGCCGATAGAGGGCGAGGATGTGCTCAGCCTTGGCTTCCCAGTCGTAGTGACGCTCAATCTTGCGTCGCGCGACGCGGCCCATGGTCGCCCGCTCGAACGGAGACGTTGCCAGGCGCACCATGGCCTTGGCCAGGCCATCGATCAGAGCCTGAGGACCAGTGGGCTCGACCAGGATGCCGCATGAGTCGTCGAGGTACTCGAGCGCTCCGCCCCAGGCCGTGGCGATGACCGGCTTGGCCATCGACATCGCTTCGAGGACGGCCGCGCCGCCGCAGTCGCGCACACTGGGCATCACCAGACACTGCGCCTTGGCCAGCTCGCGGGCGCATGTCGTTTGCGTGAGCCAGCCGGTGAAGCGGACAAGTCCTCGCGCGCCGCCACCCGCCGCCGCGGGAAACAGGGTGTCCGCCTGCAACTGCAGCCGCTCGCGCTCCTCGCCGTCACCGATGACGACCAGGCGCATCGGCGCCGACGCCGAGGCGATGGCGAAGGCTTCCAGCAACAGGTCCACCGACTTCAGGGCGACCAGGCGGCCCACGAATGCGAAGGTCACGGCGTTCTGCTGCGGATCCGCTTGCGCAGGGCGATCGGGAAAAGTCCACAGGTCGAGCTCGACGCCGTTTTCGCCCATCAACTCGATCTGATCGCATACGCCTTCGGGCAAGGCGGCGCGAGTGCGCTCGTTGGCAACCAGCAGGAGCGCTGCCCTGCGCTTGCCGGGCACCAGACGATTCAGCAGCGCCGATTGACTGCGACCGAGTCGAAACAGCGCTTTTTCGAACCAGCCCCGGTGGGGCCCGAAGGCGGGCGGATACCCCATGCCTCCGTTCATCGGCCCCATCACGACCGGCGCGCCGACATCGCAGATGAGGGACGGCTCGCGCGGTGACACCGGAGTGGGCTGGTGCACGATGTCGATGCCTTCCAAGGCGATCAGGTTGCGCAAGAGCCGACGTTGGCTCACCTGCACCGCAAGGCGCGCGACGAAGCCGACCGTCATGTAAGCGAGCTGCGTCGGCAGCCATTGACCGAGGCGCCACATCAGCTTGTGCAACGCGCTGTCCTCGACGTAGCGGATGCGTTGCTCGCCCGGGAACAAGACCGACAGCTCGGCGCGAGTGCGGGCGTGCGCGACCAGCCAGACCTTGACGCCGCGGTCGCGAAGCAGCCGGAAGTAGTGGAGTGGCAGGATGGCCTCGCCGCCATATTCAGCCGACGCATTTTCACAAACGATCAAGACGCTGAGGCCGGCGTTGGACGCCGCGTTCGCGGTGGGCTGGGGTCGCATCGGAATGTCGTCGGAACCTGTGGAAAACTTTACACGCCTTCGCAGATCTTCACATTCCATGCGGCAAAGCCCATCCCCGCTACCTGTTCGACACTCCCGACGCGACATGCCCCGAGGGCACGTGCGGCGCGGCATTCTCGATGTGCCCGGTCTGATCGTCGAAGAAGAAGTCGGGCTCGAACTCGCGCAGGAACTCGCCTTTCGCCAGGCCGCCGAGAAACATCGCCTCGTCGATCTCGACGTTCCACTCCATGAGCGTCCGGATGGCCCGCTCGTGCGCCGGCGCGCTGCGCGCCGTGACCAGCGCGGTGCGGATGCCCATGCCGTGCACCGGCTCGTGCTGGAGCCGCTGCAACGCCTGCAGCAAGGGCTTGAACGGACCGGCGGCCAGCGGTGTGCTCGCCTGCGCGCGCTCGTGGGCCTGGAAGGCATCGAGGCCGCTCGACTGGTAGACGCGCTCGGCCTCGTCGGAGAACAGGACGGCGTCGCCGTCGAACGCGATCCGGACTTCGTTCGGATGCGCGTCGGAGGCGCGCGCGGAGTGCGGATAGACACGCGCCGCCGGCACGCCGGCCTCGAGCGCCGAGCGCACGTCGGCCTCGTTGGTGGAGAGGAACAGGTTCGCGGCCAGCGGCTTCAGGTAACGCCAGGGGGACTTGCCGCGGGTGAAGACGCCGCGCTGGATCGCCATGCCGTAGGCTTGCGCCGAACGGAACACGCGCATGCCCGAGACAGGATCGTTGCGCGACAGGATCACGAACTCGACCCGCTGCGTCGTCGCATCGTTGAAGGCGAGCAGCTTCTTGGCCAGCGAGAACGCGACGCCCGGCTTGGCGGCAGTGTCGAGCCGCTCGAGCTGCAGCGCCATGTAGGCGCGGTCGTCGTTGGCCTCGAAGTGCCGGTTCTCTTCCTCGAAGTCGAACAGGGCCCGCGACGAGATCGCGACGACGAGCTGACCTTCGAGCGACGCAGGCATCGAACGATGATAAGTGGCGGGTCGGAAGCGAAATCGCATATCTGGCGGCGCTGTCGTTCTGCCCGGCACGCGCCGCAGCCTAGCGCGTGCGCGTTGGCTTTGACGGAGCTTGCCGCAGCCTCGACAATCGAGGGTCGTGGCCAGCCGCATCGAACTCCAGCCTTTCGTTCGCGCACTCGGCGTTCTCGAAGAAGCGTTCGCTTTCTGGGTCGCCGAGCCGGCCACTTCCCCTCTGAAACGTCACCTGCGTTCCGCTGTCGTCCAGTCCTTCGAATTCACCTACGGGCTTGCAATTCGCTCGACCCGACGGGTGCTGATCGAGCGATCGCTTGATGCGCATCAGGTCGTCGATCTGTCGTTCAACGACCTCATGCGTCTGGCGGCCGGCGCCGGCATGATCGCCGATCCGGGTCGCTGGCGCCGTTGGCGCGAAGCGCGCAATTCGACCAGCCACGCGTACAACGAGATCAAAGCCAACGAGCGGGCTTCGGCGGCCGCCGAATTCGCCGCCGACGCGCGGTCGCTGGCAGCGGCTTTGGAGGCGAACGTTGAGCACTGAGCGTGGCGACGATGTGCAAGCGCATGGCCAGCGCGCGGCGGCGATCAGCAGCGGGCAACGCGAAACGCTGCTGCGAATCGTCGCCGTCGCGGCGCCCGGCGCCCAAGCTTATGTATTCGGCTCGCGAGCCAACGGCCGCAACCGTCCGTTCTCCGACATCGATCTGCTGCTCGAACGGCAGCCGTCGCTGACGTGGGAGGAACGTGCCGCCCTGCGCGATGCCTTCGAGGCGAGCGACTTGCCGTTTCGGGTCGATCTCGTCGAGGCAGGCGAGCTCTCCGGGAGCTTCCGACAAGCTGTCATCGACGAGCGCATTCCGCTCTGATCGACGCCGGCCGAAGCTACTTGACGAAGTTGTTCAGCTGGATGATGGGCAACAGCACCGCGAGCACGATCGTCATGACGACAGCGCCCATGCCGACGATCAAGAGCGGCTCGAGGATCGTTGCCATCTGCAGCGCCCGTCGCTGCACATCCGCCGCCAGCTGCTTGGCGGCGCGCTCGAGCATCACCGGCAGCTGGCCGGTCTGCTCGCCGAGCCGCGCGAACATGGCCAGGATGCCGGGAAAGCGCTTCTTGCCGGCGAGTGCCGAGGCCAGCGGCGCGCCCTCGCGGACCTGCACCAGCGCGTCCATGGCGTCGGCGCGCATGGCCCGGTTGGACAGCGTCTCGGCGGCGGCCTGCAGTGCCTTCAGGATCGGCACGCCGGCGCCGGCGAGCATCGACAAGGTTCCGGCAAAGCGGGCCGCGTTGTAGCCGCGCGAGAGACGGCCGATCAAGGGCAGCTCGAGCCAGCCGGCGTCGAAGCGTTCGTGGAAGGCCGCATTGCGCAGGCTGACCGCGAGCAGGCCGGCGCCGGCCCCGGCGAGCAACACGAGCAGCCAGCCCCAGCTGCGCAGGAAGGCGCTGATCGTCATCATGGCGATGGTGAGAAACGGCAAGGCCCGCTTCGAGCTGGTGAAGACAGTCGCCACCTGCGGCACCACGTACGTGACGAGGAAGATGACGATGAAGAACGCGATCACGGAGACGATCGCCGGATAGAGCGTGGCGCTGATCAGGCGCCCCTTCAGCTCCTGGCGCGCCTCGAGGTCGTCGGCAAGCCGCTCCAGGACCTGCCCGAGCGCGCCGCTCTGCTCGCCGGCGGCGACGACGCCGCGATAGACGTCGTCGAACTCGCGTGGTGCGCTGCCGAGCGCCTGCGCGAAAGGCGAACCGGAATTCACCTCGCTGCGCAGATGCGCGACCAGCTCGCGCTGCTTGGCGACTTCGGCTTCGTCGCTGAGCGCCGTGAGGGCGCGCTCCAGCGGCAGCCCGGAGCCGACCAGCCCGGCGAGCTGGCGCGTCCAGATCGCCAGTCCGGTGGCGTCGAAGACGCGGCCGGAGAGACGGCCGATTCCGGTCGTCGCCGCGCCCGATGACACGACCTGGGTGACCGCCAACGGCACCAGCGCCTGCGCTCGCAGCTGCGAGCGCGCCGCCCGCGGGTTGTCGGCTTCGAGCAAGCCGCTCGCCGACTTGCCGAGCGCGTCGAGCGCCTCGAAACGGAACGCCGGCATCGGTTAGTTGTTCACTCGCGGGTGACGCGAATGACTTCCTCGGCCGACGTGATGCCTTCGGCGACGAGGCGCTCGCCGTCTTCGCGCATCGACTTCAGTCCGGCCGCCTCGGCGGCGACGAAGATCTGCGACTCGGCGGCGCGGCCGTGAATCAGGGCCTGGATCTGGTCGTCGACCTTCATCAGCTCGTAGACGCCGGTGCGGCCCTTGTAGCCGGTCATCGCACACTGGGCGCAGCCGACCGGGTGATAGCGGCCGAGCGCACCGGGCTTGCGGCAATCGAGGCAAAGCTTTCGCACCAGCCGCTGCGCCAGCACGCCGATCAGGCTCGACGAGAGGAGGAACGGCTCGACGCCCATGTCGATCATCCGCGTCACCGTGCTCGGCGCGTCGTTGGTGTGCACTGTCGCCAGCACCAGGTGGCCGGTGAGCGAGGCCTGAATCGCGATCTGCGCGGTCTCGTAGTCGCGGATCTCGCCGATCATGATGATGTCGGGGTCCTGGCGCAGGATCGCCCGCAGCGCCTTCGCGAAGGTGAGATCGATCTTGGTGTTGACCTGGGTCTGGCCGATGCCTGACAGCTCGTACTCGACCGGGTCTTCGACGGTCAGGACGTTGGTGCCGGCGGTGTCGATCCTGCCCAGCGAGGCGTAGAGCGTCGTCGTCTTGCCGGAGCCGGTCGGCCCGGTGACGAGCAGGATGCCGTGCGGCTGCTTGATCAGCGCGTCGAAGGTCGTGAGCACGTCGCCGCTCATGCCGAGGCCTTCGAGCGTGAACTTGGATTCGGCCTTGTCGAGCAGGCGCAATACCGCGCGCTCGCCGTGTGCCGAGGGCAGCGTCGAGACGCGAACGTCGACGGCGCGGCCGCCGATGCGCAGCGAGATGCGGCCGTCCTGCGGCAACCGTCGCTCGGCGATGTCGAGCTCGGCCATGATCTTCAGGCGCGAGATGAGAGCGGCGTGCAGCGCGCGGTTCGGCTGCACGACTTCGCGCAAGGTGCCGTCGACGCGAAAACGCACCGAGCTCGATCGCTCGTAGGGCTCGATGTGGATGTCGCTGGCGCCGTCCTTGGCGGCTTGCGTCAGGAGCGCATTGAGCATGCGAATGATCGGCGCGTCGTTGGAAGCCTCGAGCAGATCCTCGATCGCCGGCAGCTCCTGCATCATCCGCGACAGGTCGACCGCGCTCTCGACCTCGCCGATCACGACCGCGGCGCTCGACTCGCCGCCGGCATAGGCCGCGGCGATGCGGCCGACCAGCGTGTCGGCCGATTCGCGCTCGAAGCTGTCGACGTCGTAGAGGCGCAGCACTTCCGACAACGCCGGCAAGCCGACGGTTTCGGGTGCCCAGAGAACGAGTCGCGCGCCGTCGTCCTCGAGCAGCACGGTGTGCGCTCTGGCGTAGGCGTAGGGAAGCGGGTGGCGTGCGCCCATGCGGCTCTCTCCCCTCAGTTGGGTGCCGGCCGCGGCGCCGAGGCGCCCGCCGCTGCCGGCGGCACGCTCGGATCGACCGCCGGCGGCGGCACGATCACCGGCACGACGACAGGCGGCGAGCTCTCGCTCGGCATCGGCTTCGCGCCCTTTAGAGCACCCGGCGCCGTGCCGGGCGAGCTTTGCGGCGCGGCCAGCGGCCGGGCTGCATCGTCGATGCCGCGCATCGGCGGAATCACCGGCGAATCGTTGATCGGCACGAGCAGGCTTCGCGACGGTTGCATGTCTTTCTGGAAGCCGCGGATCTGCTCGTAGCGATCGAGCGACAGCCGGTTCGCGGTGTCGGCGTCGCGCATCACGACCGGGCGCAGAAACACCATCAGGTTGGTCCGCGTCTTGGTCCGGCTCTCGTTGCGGAACAGGGCACCGAGATAGGGGATGTCGCCGAGCAGCGGCACCTTCGAGCGGTTGTCGGTGTAGCGGTCCTCGATCAAGCCGCCGAGGACCAGGATCTGGCCATCGTCGACGACGACGTTCGACTCGATCGACCGCTTGTTGGTCGACGGACCGGCGTTCGAGGTGCCGGGCGCGACTTGCGACGACAGGCTCGACGATTCCTGGAAGATCGTCATCCGGATGGTGCCGTTCTCGCCGATCTGCGGCCGGATCCGCAGCGTGATGCCGACGTCCTTCCGCTCGATGGTCTGGAACGGGTTCGACAGCGCGCCGGCGGTTCCGGTGCTCGTGTACTGGCCGGTGACGAAGGGCACGTTGCTGCCGACGACGATCTTCGCTTCCTCGTTGTCGAGCGTGACCAGGTTCGGCGTCGAGGCGATGTTGGTGTTGGTCTGGCTTTGCAGGATCCGGGCGATCGCGGCCAGGCCGTAGGTGCCGAAGAAGTTGTGCACAAGACCGACGTTGAGGCCCTCGCCCAGGCTGATGCCGGCGCTCGCGCCGGCACCGCCGGTCGTGGTGCTGCTGCTGGCGCCGAGCTGCGCCTGGGTGATGCTCAGCAAGTTGCCGGTGGTGCCGAAGTTGGTGCCGCCGACGATGCCGTTGTTCCGGTTGCCACCGGTCAGGAGGCCCTGCCACTGGAAGCCGAAGTCGGCGGCGTTGTCGCCCGTCACCTCGACGATCAGGCTCTCGATGTAGACCTGGGCCCGACGTTCGTCGAGCTGGTCGATCATCGCCCGCACTTGTCGGTAGAGCGGCTCGGGCGCCGTGACGATGAGCGAATTGGTGGCCGGGTCGGCCTGGATGAAGCCGCCCGTCGAGGGCCCGGCCGATGCCGAGATCGGCGCCGCCGCTGCAGAAGTTGCGGCGCCGCCGAGGCCCACCGCGCCGACCGGGTTCGCGCCGATCGGGTTGCTGGTCGGCGAGCCGCCCGGGCT
>JALYXU010000193.1 GCA_030946925.1 Pseudomonadota bacterium | reverse complement strand
GGCGCACGAACGGCGTTGTGGGTGAGAAACGCATAGATGCGCTCTTGCCATCGCGGCAGGTCGGGATGCAGCGACGGAACGGGCGTCTCGCGGCCGAGAAAATAAGACGCCGTCGCGGGGTCGAAGCCGAGCGTCTCGCGACAGGCCGTCAAAGCAGTCGGCACGTCCGGTTTCTCGGCGAAGCCGAAGCGGAGCTGCACCTGCTGAAACCCCGAAGACAAGACCTGCGCCGACAGCCGATCCGACTCGGCCACCCGGGGCGCCCGATCGGTGCTCACCTTGAGCAGCACGACGTGCTCGTGGACGACGCCGTTGTGCTTGAGGTTGAGCGCGAGGGCGCTCGGCAGCGTGCCGGTCTGCTCGGTCAGGAAGATGGCCGTGCCGGCCGCGCGCTTGGGCGCGTCGGGGCGGGCGAGGCCTTCGATGAACTCGGCCAGGGGCCGCACGCGCTCGTCGCGCTTGGCGAGCGCGATGGCCCGGCCCCGCCGCCAGCACAACATCAATGTCAACGCGAGGGCGCCGACCAGCAGCGGAAACCAGCCGCCGTCCGGGATCTTGTGCACGTTGGCGGAGACGAAGGTGACGTCGAGCAGCAAGAAAGCGCCCATCACGGGAACCACGGCGAACCACGGCCAGCCCCAGACCCCGCGGGCCACGGTCGCCACCAGCAGCGTCGTCACCAGCATGTCGCCGGCGACCGCGATGCCGTAGGCGTTGGCGAGCGCCGCCGAGCTGCCGAAGCCGAAGACCAGGGCGAGGACCGCGGCGGCGAGCAGCCAGTTGACCTGCGGCACATACACCTGGCCGATCGATTCGTCCGAGGTCTGCCGGACGTCGAGCCTCGGCAAGGCGCCGAGCTGAATGGCCTGCTGCACCAGGGCGAACGCGCCGGAGATCACGGCCTGGCTGGCGATGACGGTCGCTGCCGTGGCCAGCACGAGCACGGGTGTGAGCAGGTGTCCCGGAAAGAGCAGGAAGAACGGGTTGGCGACTGCCGTCGGCGTCGCGAGAACCAATGCGCCCTGACCGAAGTAGTTCAGGACCAGGGCCGGCAAGACCAGGACGAACCAGTCGATTCGAATCGCGCGGCGCCCGAAGTGCCCCATGTCCGCATACAGCGCCTCGCCGCCCGTGAGTGCCAGAAAAACCGATCCGAGGACGGTGAAGGCGATCCAGCCGTTGGCGTGCATGACATAAGCGAAGGCATAACGCGGGTCGAGTGCCACCAGGACGCCCGGGTGATCGAGGATGTGAGCGAGTCCGGCGAAGGCCAGGACCCCGAACCAGACGACCATGATCGGACCGAACCATTTGCCGACCTTGCCGCTGCCCCGGCTCTGAATCGCGAAGAGGCCGATGAGAACGCCCGCGGCGATCGGCAGCACGTAGGGTTTGAAGACGGGCGTGACGAGCTCGAGTCCCTCGATCGCGCTCAGCACCGAAATGGCCGGGGTGATCATCGCGTCGCCGAAGAAGAGCGAGGCGCCGGCAAGGCCGACCACGAGCAGGGCGCCTCGCAGCCGCCCGGCGACGGGCAGGGCAAGCGACAGCAAGGCCATGGTGCCACCCTCGCCCTGGTTGTCCGCGCGCATCACGAAGACGACGTACTTCAAGGCGACCACGAGAAGCACCGCCCAGAAGACCAGCGACAAGACGCCGAAAACCGTCGTCTGGCCCGCGCCCCCCGCGGCCTTCAGCGACTCCCGGAAAGCGTAGATCGGGCTGGTGCCGATGTCGCCATACACCACGCCGAGAGCGGCGAGCAGCAAGGCAGGCCGCGCCGGGTGGGTCGCCAGGGCGGGAGTCGAGGTCGCAGCTGCGGATGTCATCGCTCGGTCGTCGTTTGCTGGACCTGGGCGTCCATCTCGAAAGCTTAATCGCGGTCGACAACGACCGATCGGGTCACCGATCCTTGACCAGCCGCGCGAGCTTGAGTAGCGTGTCGACCTTCGAAGAGGCGGGCGACCAAAAACCCGACCCACAGGGAGGATGACATGCGGCTCCTGGTGACGACGACTCTCATCTGTGCCACTGCCGCCGTGCTGGGCTGCGCCGACCTCAAGGCCTACCGAACCGAAAGGGTGGCCGCGCCGTACACGAGCACCAACGCGCCGTGCGCGCCTTCTCGGGAGGATGCGGCGACGGCAGACGCCGGAGGCAAGGTTCCCGACCGCTGCGAGGCGCGAATTCGCGAGGACGCCCCGAACTACCGGCTCTACTTCACCGAGTTCGATGACCAGGGCTGGATCTATCCCGCCGGCGAACGCTACGGCAACGCCAGCGCGCAGCTCGATACCTTCGTTCGAGACCTGCGCGATGTCATCACCGGCAGCACCGAGTCGATCAGCGTCGTCGTCTTCGTGCACGGATGGAAGCACACCGCCAGAACGGACGACACGAACGTCGAGCGCTTCCGCTCGCTTCTCGATTCCTTGAACGAGGTGGAGCAGGCAACGGGTTGCCGCCGACACGTCATCGGCTTGTACGTGGGCTGGCGCGGCGCCGCGACAACGCTCGGCGAGCCGATCGAGAACCTGACCTTCTACAACCGCAAGAGCGCTGCCGAGCGGGTCGCCCTCGGCGACGTGCGCGTTCTCTTCTCGCAGTTGCGGGCGATCCAGGACATGGCGAATTCGGCGTGGAACGAGAAGATCCAGAAGGGACGGGTCTTCTCTGCCTCGGGCGCGGCGACCTCGAACGCGGCCGCCTTGCCGGTCTCGCACAGCCAGTGCCAGAAGCGAATGCGGCTGTCGATCGCCGGCCACAGCTTCGGCGGCTTGATCGTCTACACCTCGCTCGCACAGGCACTCATTCGGGATGTCGTCGATCTGCAGCAGGCAGAAGAGCTCGCCAGGTTGACCGGTGGACCGCGTCCGACGCTGTCCCGCGAAGGCGACCTGGTCGTGGTCATCAACCCTGCCATCGAGGCAACGCGTTTCGAGCCTCTGCTTCGCACGGTGCAGGGCCATGACCTGCCCCACTACCACGCGCCGCTCTTCGTGGCGATCACGTCGACCGACGACCAGGCGACGCGTCAGTTCTTTCCGATCGGGCGTTCGCTCGGCGCGGTGTGGGAGAACTACGCGATCTCGGCGGACGACCGCGAAAAGCGCGCGAACCTTTCGACACTGGGGCAGGACGAAGATTTCCTGACCCACACCCTGACGGCACGCAGATACGGCGAGCCTCGGGGTGCGGGGACCAGCAGCGACGGCCAACCGCCCTGCCTTGGCTGGAACACGCCGAACGCGCCGTTCCAGGATCGTCTCGAGATCGAGGCGCGCGAGTCGGCGACCTTCCTGCAGCGCCTTGAACGCAACGGCTACGACGCGCGAGGCCTGTTTCCGCGGACCTTCTGCAGCATCGACTTGCTCGGCCTCGAGACGAGCCGGCGCTTCGGCGACGCGGCGATGAACTCGCCGATCTGGAACATCCGGACGAGCGCGCCGATCGTCGACAACCACAACGACTTCAGCAATCCCCGGCTGATTGCGTTTCTGAGGCAGCTGTACCGGGAAGCGGAGTTCAAGGACGAGCAGGTCCGGCAACTCGCCAGGTAGAAACTTCTCGGCGGGCCGCCACCGAGCCAACGCAGGAAGGAACTGCCGTGTCGTTCGTTCGTTCCCTCTGGGCCAGGAAGTCGGACAAGGGAGTGGCTTTCGCGCTCGCCACGACGCTGACTGTCTTCGCGTGGGTCTGGCTCGTGGCGATCGAGCTCAGCGTCTCTCTCGACCCTGCGACGAGCCTGGGCGGGTTCCTGCACGCAGCCGATGCCGCTGCGTCCGCAAAGATCGTTCACAACTGGCTGCGGAGCGGGCTCGGACCCGTCGTGGTGATCGCGTTGCTGTCCAGGCTCTTCTTCTACTTCGTCTACACGCGGTTCGCCTGGCTGGCGGCGGATCGCCTCGGTTCGGCGCTCCGCGATGACCGCAACCCCGTCGATGTGGTCTCGATGCTGTCGTCCGGGAGCACCCTTTCGGCGACGTGGCTCGACCGGGTGCGGCGACTGTTCGCTTTCGACTCGTTGCTGAAATGGGCCGCCATCGCCCTGGCCCTCGCCGCCACCCTGACGACGGTTCTCGCC
>JALYXU010000169.1 GCA_030946925.1 Pseudomonadota bacterium | reverse complement strand
TCGCCTCGCGACTCGCCGACATCGGCCGGGTGTCGCCCTGCGCGGCGACCCGTCCCATGTGCTCTTCGGGCGAGGCCTGCAGCCAGATCGCGGTGCAGTGCGCGAGCAGCCGCTCGAAGGTGGCCGGTTCGGCGACGATGCCTCCCGGCGTGGCGATCACCACGGCCTTGTGCGCCTTGATGGTGCCGTCGAGGGCCCGCCGTTCGTAGCGCCGGTAGGCGGCGGTGCCGTAGAGGTCGTGGATCTCGCGGATGCTGCAGCCGGCAATCGTTTCGATGCACCGGCTGAGCTCGACGAACGGCACCCCGAGCGCATCGGCCAGCAGGGCGCCGAGCGTCGACTTGCCGGCACCGCGCAGGCCGACCAGGGCGATCCGCCGGCCACGCGCCGGATCGACCCTGCCGTTGCCGAACAGGCTGCCGAGGGCGACGCGGGCGCGCCGCACGTCGGCCTCGTTTCGGCTCTGCAGCAGCTCGCGCAGCATCAGCCACTCGGGCGAGCTGGTGGTGACGTCGCCGACCAGCTCCGCGAGCGCGCAATCGAGCGCGATGGCGACCTGCTGAAGGACCAGGATCGAGGCATTGCCGATGCCGTATTCGAGATTCGCGAGGTGCCGCTCCGAGACGCCGGAGGCCAGCGCCACGCCCTTTCGCGTCATGCCGCGCCGGGCCCGCAGCAAGCGCACCCGCTCGCCGAGGGCGATCAGGAACGGCTCCTTGGCGGCAACCGCCGCCGGCGCGCGACGGCGCTTCTTGACTGCGGGCATGATGCAGTATATTGCTTCATGACGACCACTCCGCCGGCGCTCTTCAACTTCGCGGCGCACCTGTTCGCCCTCAACGCCGGCCGCGCTGCCAAGCTGGCCTTCGTCGACGACGACAGCCGCATGACGTACGGAGAGTTGGAGGCGCAGGCACGTCGCCTCGCCGCCGGCCTGCTGAGCCTGGGCGTGCGGCGCGAGGAACGGGTGCTGCTGCTGATGCTCGACAGCAACCCGTGGCCGGTGTCGTTTCTCGGCTGCCTCTACGCCGGCGTCGTGCCGGTCGCCGTCAACACGCTGCTGACCGCCGACGACTACGCCTTCATGCTCGTGCACAGCCGGGCCCAGGCGGTGCTCGTCTCGGCGGCGCTGCTGCCGACGCTGACCACGGCGATGCAACGCGCTGCGCACGAAGTGAAGCACGTGATCGTCGCCGACGCGCCGGCGGTGCTGCCGAGCGGCGCGCTCGCGCTCGATGCGTTGATCGCCGCGCATCAGCCGCTCGCATCGGCCGCCTCCAGCCACCGCGACGACCCGGCGTTCTGGCTTTACTCGTCCGGCTCGACCGGCCAGCCGAAAGGCACCGTGCACAGCCACGCCAACCTCTGGTGGACGGCCGAGCTCTATGCCGGCCCGGTGCTCGGGCTCGGCGAGCGCGACGTCTGCTTTTCGGCGGCCAAGCTCTATTTCGCCTACGGCCTCGGCAATGCCCTGACGTTCCCGCTCTCGGTCGGCGCCAGCGTCGTCCTGATGGCCGAGCGGCCGACCCCCGATGCCGTCTTCAGGCGCTGGACCGCGGCCGATCCGGCGACACGGCCGACCGTCTTCTTCGGCGCGCCGACCGGCTTCGCCGGCATGCTTGCGTCGCCGGCCCTGCCGCCGCGTCAGGCCGTCGCGCTGCGGATGTGCTCGTCGGCCGGCGAGGCGTTGCCGGCCGAGATCGGCCAGCGCTTCGAGACGAAATACGGCGTCGCCATCATCGACGGCATCGGCTCGACCGAGATGCTGCACATCTTCATCTCGAACCGGCCCGGCGACGTCCGCTACGGCAGCACCGGCAAGCCGGTCGACGGCTACGAGGTCGAGCTGCGCGGCGACGATGGCCGGCCGGTCGGCGCCGGCGAGGTCGGCGATCTGTTCATCAAGGGCCCGACCGCCGCGCTCATGTACTGGGCCGATCGCGAGCGCTCGCAGGGCACCTTCCAGGGCGTCTGGACCCGCAGCGGCGACAAGTACTCGTGCGACGCCGACGGCTACTACACCTACGCCGGCCGCAGCGACGACATGCTGAAGGTGAGCGGCGTCTGGGTCTCGCCGTTCGAGGTCGAGTCGACCCTGATGCAGCACCCGGCCGTGCTGGAGTCGGCGGTGATCGGCATCGAGGACGCCGACGGCCTGACCAAGAGCAAGGCCTTCGTCGTCGTCAAGCCGGGCCATGCGACGACCGACGCGGAGCTGAAGGCGTTCGTGAAGGAGCGCCTCGCGCCGTACAAATATCCGCGCTCGTTCGAGTTCGTCGACGAGTTGCCGAAGACGGCCACCGGCAAGATCCAGCGGTTCCGGCTGCGCGAGCGCGAGCGGACCGGCCGGTGAACGAAAGCGCAGGCGACGCCGGCTTTGCGACGATCGCCTGGCGCGGCGCGGCGCAGCGCATCGAGTACCGATGGGTCGGTGCTGCAGTCGGCGGCGATGCCGGTGCGCCGCTCGACACGGCCACCGCGTCTTCGGCCCGGCCGAATCCGCCTGCCGTGCCGACGGTGGTCTTCCTGCACGAAGGTCTCGGCTCGGTGGCGATGTGGAAAGACTTCCCCCGGTCCTTCTGCGCCGCGCACGGCCTGCGCGGCTTCGTCTTCTCGCGGCCCGGCTACGGCCGCTCGACGCCCAAGCCGCAGGACGAGCGCTGGGCGCCCGATTTCATGCACCGCCAGGCCGACCAGGTCCTGCCCGCCCTCTTCACCGCGGTCGGCATCGACACGCCGTGGCTGTTCGGGCACAGCGACGGCGCCTCGATCGCCCTGCTGCATGCGGCGGCTCATGCGGTGGCCGGCGTCGTCGCCGTTGCGCCGCACCTGTTCGTCGAAGCGGTCTCGGTCGCGAGCATCGAACGGGCCCGCGACGCTTACGAGACCGGCGGCCTGCGCGCCCGTCTCGCCCGCCACCACGACGACCCCGACTCGGCGTTTCGCGGCTGGAACGACGCCTGGCTGAACCCGGCATTCCGCGGCTGGAACATCGAGCCCGAGATCGCCTCGATCACGGCGCCGGTGCTCGCCGTGCAAGGCGAGGACGACGAATACGGCACGCTCGCGCAGATCGAAGCGATCGCCCGTCGATTGCCGAAAACCCGCTTGCTGGCGATCCCGGATTGCGGACACTCGCCGCATCGCGACCAGCCGGCGACGCTGTCGCGCGAGGCCGGCCGCTTCATCCTCGAACACCACGTTCCATGACCCGGAGATCTGCCATGCACGCCACCAGAACCGCCCTCACATCCATCGCCGCATCGCTCGCGGCTCTCGCTGCGGCAGGCGCTTTCGCGCAACCGGCGAGCGGGCCGATCAAGGTCGGCCTGATGCTGCCGTACTCGGGCACCTACGCGGCGCTCGGCACGGCGATCGAGAACGGCTTCAAGCTGTACGTGCAGCAGCAGGGCGGCAAGCTCGGCGGCCGCGAAGTGCAGTACTTCAAGGTCGACGACGAATCGGAACCGGCCAAGGCCACCGACAACGTCAACAAGCTGATCAAGCGCGACAACGTCGACGTGCTGGTCGGCACGGTCCACTCCGGCGTCGCGCTGGCGATGGCCAAGGCGGCCAAGGACAGCAACACCTTGCTCGTCATTCCGAACGCCGGCGCCGACGCCATCACCGGCGCGATGTGCGCACCCAACATCGTCCGCAGCTCGTTCAGCAACTGGCAGCCGGGCTACGCGATGGGCATCGTCGCCGGCGACAAGGGCGTCAAGCGGGCGATGACGATCACCTGGAACTACGCGGCAGGGGCAGAGTCGGTGAAGGGCTTCGCCGAGGGCCTCGAGAAAAGCGGCGGCAAGGTCATGAAGGATCTGAACGTGCCCTTCCCCACGGTCGAGTTCCAGGCCCTGCTGACCGAGATCGCGGCACAGAAGCCCGACGCCGTCTATGCGTTCTTCGCCGGCGGCGGCGCCGTGAAGTTCGTCAAGGACTATGCCGCGGCGGGCCTCGACAAGACGATCCCGCTCTACGGTCCCGGCTTTCTCACCGACGGCACGATCGAGGCGCAGGGCGCGGCGGCGCAGAACATGTTCACGACGCTTCACTACGCCGACAACCTAGACACGCCGCGCAACAACGAATTCCGCAAGGCCTATGCGATCGCCTACAAGGCCAACGCCGATGTCTACGCGGTGCAGGGCTACGACGCGGCGCAGATCCTCGGCGCCGGCCTGAAGGCGGTGAACGGCGACCTCGCGAAGCGCGACCAGCTGACCGCGGCGATGCGCAAGACCACGGTCGACAGCCCGCGCGGCAAGTTCACGCTCTCCGCCGCCGGCAATCCAGTGCAGGACATCTACCTGCGCCAGGTCAAGGGCAACAACAACGAATTCCGCTCGGTCGCCGTGAAGGCGCTTGCCGATCCGGCACGCGGCTGCAAGCTCTGATGACTTGGCCCCCTCTTCCGCCGGGCGGGAGAGGGAGTGAGCGGGCGGGAGAGTGACGCCATCGACCTCGCCACCTTCCTCGTCCAGTGCCTGAACGCCGTCCAGTACGGCCTGCTGCTGTTCCTGGTCGCCAGCGGCCTGACGCTGATCTTCGGGATCATGGGCGTCATCAACCTCGCGCACGGCAGCTTCTACATGCTCGGCGCCTACCTCGCCTTCGCGCTGGCGCCGTGGTTCGGCGACTGGTTCGTGACGAGGCTCGGCGTCGGCATCGCGCTTGCGGCGCTGTTCGGCTACGTCCTTGAGTGGGCCTTCTTCAGCTTCCTCTATGAGCGCGACCACCTGCAGCAGGTGCTGATGACGTATGCGCTGATCCTCGTCTTCGAGGAGCTGCGCAGCATCCTGATCGGCAACGAGGTGCACGGTGTGGCGGTGCCGCCGTGGCTGGCCGGGAGCTTTCGCCTCGGCGAGCTGATGTCGTACCCGTGGTACCGCGTCTTCGCGTCGCTGGCCTGCGTCGTCGTCGCGCTCGGGCTCTACGGCGTCGTCAACCGGACCCGGCTCGGCATGATGATCCGGGCCGGCGCCAGCAACCGCGACATGGTGCGCGGCCTCGGCGTCGACATCCGGCTGCTCTACCGGATCGTCTTCGCCGGCGGTGTCGCCCTCGCCGCGCTCGCCGGGATGATCGCGGCGCCGCTGTCCTCGGTGTACCCGGGCATGGGCTCGGGCGTGCTGATCGTCTGCTTCGTCGTCGTCGTCATCGGCGGCATCGGCTCGATCACCGGCGCGCTGATCGCCTCGCTGCTGGTCGGCGTCGTCGACACCTTCGGCAAGGTGCTGTTCGCCGAATGGAGCGGCGTCGGCATCTACGTGCTGATGGCGGTGGTCCTGGTCTGGCGGCCCGAAGGGCTGATGA
>JALYXU010000163.1 GCA_030946925.1 Pseudomonadota bacterium | reverse complement strand
TGCTCGCATCGCGCGGCTTCACGGCCAGCAAGCGGGCCCTCGAAGCGCCGCGCGGCCTGATCCAGGTCGTCTCCGACAAGCGGGCCTGGCACGAGGTGACCGACGAGCTCGGCAGCCGCTTCGAGATTTCGTTCAACACCTACAAGCCGTTCGCCTGCGGCATCGTCATCCACCCAAGCATCGATGCCTGCGTGCAGTTGCGCGAGCGAGGCGTCACGGCCGAGCAGGTGGCGCGGATCGAGCTGCGGGTTCATCCGCTGGTCCTCGAGCTGACCGGCAAGAAGGAGCCGGTCGACGGCCTCTCCGCCAAGTTCAGCGTCTACCACGGCTGCGCGGCGGGGCTCCTCTTCGGCCGCGCCGGCGAGGCCGAGTTCGCCGATGCGATCGTCAACCGCGCCGACGTCGTCGCGCTGCGCCGCAAGGTCGTGGCGACGGCCGATCCGGCGATCGAGGAAGCCAGCGTCGACGTCACCGCGGTGCTTGCGAACGGCGAGCGGCTGCACCTGCATGTCGAGCACGCGATCGGCTCGCTGCAGCGGCCGCTCTCGGACGTTCAGCTCGACGCCAAGTTCGCGGCGCTGGTCGAGCCCGTGCTCGGCGCAGACAAGGTTGCAGCGATCGTCGCGGCCTGCCGCCAGCTCGGTGCGCTCGCCGACGTGCGCGAGCTGGTCGGGCTCTGTCGGCCGGAGCATTAGAAGGCCCCGACTTCAGTCCTTCAAGGCCTCGCGCGCCGCCCGCTGGTCCGCCTGCCGCAAGGCGATGCCGAGCGGAGATTGGGCGGCGTCGATGCCGGCGCGGCCGAGCTCTTCGGCGACGCCGTTGATCGCCGCGCTCAGGTTCCATGGCTCGACGATCGCCCCGAACAGCGCATCGCGCCGCCGCAGCAACAGGGCGACGACGTCGGGGTGGGTCAGGTCACCGACGCTGAACGAGATGTCCGCGCAGTTGTCGATCGCCCGCAGCAACGCAGTCCAGCCGGTGTCGTGGAGCAGGCCGACGAGATAGCCGTCGAGCGGATCGAGGCCATGCTGCGTTGCCAGGGCAGTGCAGAGCCTCGCTTTCCGGTCGGCGTCTTTCCAGATCCGGCTCCCTGCCCGTGCCGACAGGCTGCTGCCGCGGGCATCGAACATCGGCTTCAGGACGACGTTGGCGATGGCTCGGCGCAGGCCCTGCGTCCCGATCGCCGCGACCGCCCAGACCAGATCGATTTCGCCTTCGTCGTCGGGGCGCTTGCGGGCGCTTGCGGCGCTGCGGATCACTTCCGTGGTCAGCACCACGTCCTTCGAGATGCGGCTCGCGACATCGGCGGCGGAATAGCTCTCGTCGCGCAGGGTCTTCATCAGTTGCGGCACGACGTGCGGCGCGCGCGGCAGCAGCGCGGCACGCAGCGGCTCGGAGGCGATCACGACATCGATCTTCTCGAGCAGCCGAGCGATCGCTTCGGCCGGAAGCGGGAGGCTCGAGGCGTCGGCATTCGACGGCTTGGGCTCGCCGAGCAGCCAGCAGAAAAAGCGGTGCGACTGCCGGGCACGGGATTCCGCGGTCTCGCTGCTGGCGGCGTCGGAAGCCTCGACGGGCTCGTTCAGGGCATCGAGCGACAGCGAGTCGTCGAAGACCGGAGAGGCCGAGGCGTCGAGGTATTCGACACGGCTGCGGCCTCCTTGCGGCATGGCGACGGTGGATGGCCCGCCACGCCATCGTCGCCACGGCGCCCACCACGGGCTCAGCGGCATGGAACGTGGCTGGCGTGCCGGCGACGCGCAGCAGGGGGCTTGGCTTGGCGGCGCTCGAACACGGCGCGACTGTAGCAAGGGCACCGCCGGCCGCGTGTGGCGGTGCGACGTGCGGCCCGCTCGATGCCGTTGCGCTTCCGCGTTCTAGGCGACGCCGCCGTCGGCGGTGCGGCGGAACGCGAGAAGCAGGTTGTTGGCGGGCATCGCGACGCGCTGCTCGAGACGGAGGCTTGCGTTCGCGGCCTGCTCGACGACATCGCCGAGCCGGCGCAAGCCCCAACGCGGGTCACGCGAGCGGAGGTCGGCGTCGAACCGAAGATTGCTCGCTGCGGTCGGGGCGTCGTCGACGAAGTAAGGTCCGTACAGCACAAGCAGACCGCCAGGCTTGAGCTGGCGTGCGACACCGCGCAGCAGAGCCGGGCACGCCGGCCACGGCGCGATGTGCAGCATGTTGGCGCAGTACGCGGCATCGAAGCTGGCCGGGGTGCCCCGCCACTCGGGGGCCATCACGTCGAGCCGGAGCGCCGGCGCGACGTTCGGCAAGCCGGCGCAGCGCTCGTCGATGTCAACAAGCGACTGCGGGTCGGCGTCGCTCGGTTGCCAGCGCCAGCCGGGCTGCGCGGCTGCGAAGTGAGCCGCGTGCTGGCCGGTGCCGCTGGCGATCTCCAGCACCGTCGCCTGCGGCCCGAGCCAGCCGCCGAGCACCTCAAGAATCGCTTGCCGATTCCTCTCTGCAGCAGGACTGAAGGCCGGGCTCATCGGCCGCGGGCTTCCAGCCGAGGGCAGCGACGATTCACCGCGGGTCCGCAACGAAGCCGGGGAATGGTTGCGGGACCTCGTACGGACGCGGCCTGCCGATGACGCCGCTCGCCACGAGATTGGCGTAGCTGTCGTAGCGCACCTGCACCACCTCGCTCGGCCGCCAGCTGAGACGTTCGAAGGTGGTCTGCGAGGTCGGCGAATACTCGCGCTCGCCATGGCCGGTGCCGAGCTTGTCCGCTTTCGCCAGCGAATCGCGCTCGCCGGGCGGCGTGGGGGCGGCGGTGGGAGCGGACCGGCGCGTGCGGTCGCTTGTCGCGGCCCCGGCGCTGCTCTCTGCCTGGGCGCGCCGCTCCGGCTCCTGACGTTCGGCGTCGAGACGGCTGCTGGCGAAGGGCGGCGCGTCGTACGAGCGCCGGACCGGCTCGACGATGCGCTCGCGAAAAATCGCCGCGCCGATCACGCCGACGTTGTCCGGCCGGTCGGTGCGTGCGGCGTACGAGTCGGGCAGCGCGGTGAAATAGAACGCGGCTGCTTCGGCATCGCTTTTGCGCCAGCCGGTGATGTCGGCGGAGGCCCACGGCGCGAGCACGTAGCCGGTCTGCCCGGTCGCGGCGGTCTCGCCGCTGACGGCATTGACTCCGTCGATCGAGAGCACGACCAGGAGCCGCGAACCGGAGCGATTGACCAGGCGCACCGCATACCGATCGCCAGGCCGCCCGGCGATGTAGCTCGCGCCGCGGTAGCGGTGCGTCGGCAGCACGCTGCCCTGGCTGCGGTCGACGATCTGCATGTCGACAAGGTTGCCGAAGGCCAGGGCGTCGGGGGCGGTGCAGGCACTTGCCGCGGCGGCGGCAAGAAGGGTGAGCAGGGCGCGGCGGGTCGGCATGTCGATCTCCTGAATGAGTGGGACATGCGTTGAACGGCCGCGCCGCGCGAACGGGGTGAATCGGCTGAGCACGGCCGTTGGGCCGCACCCATCAGCTCTGGCTGCGCAGGTGGCCGAGCCCGATCGCCAGCGCCGCTGCGCCGAGCGACTTGATCAAAGTCGGATGCTGGGCGTAGAAGCCGCCAACTTCGTCGACGATCGACGGCTTGGCCTGCTCCGCGTGGGTGGCGATGTCCTGCACCTGCTGCGGAGACAACTGCGAGGCCTGCGCCGGCGTCACGGTCGGCACGCCTCCGGTCCCGCTGCCGGAGCTGCCGCCGGTGCCGAGAATGCTGCCTAGAATCCCGCCTGCCGCACCGAGCGCGCCCGGGCCGATGCTTTGCAGGATCTGGTTGAGCAGTCCGGCCTGCTGCTGCGGATTGGAGCGGTTGAAGAGCTGGCCCATGGTCTGGCCGAAGGCCGGCGTCGCATCGGAGCGCAGCATCGCCGCGATCGCGCCGCCGAGCGCCCCCGGCGACGACTGCTGCGCCGCCTGGTCGAAATGGGTCGCGGTGTCGGGGCCGGGCTGGGGTTGACGGCCGGTGTACTGGTTGAGGATGTCGAGCAGGCTCATGGCGATCTCCGGGGGTTGACGAGGGGGACTCGGGACTCAGGACTTGCCGGGCTGCCGTGCCCGGATCGCTTCGATGTCGTCCATGATGCGGTCCATCCGGGCGGCGATCGATCGATAGGGAGCCGGGCTCGCCAGATCGACCCCGGCAGACTTGACGAGCTCATAGGGGTAGTCGGAACCGCCGGAGCGCAACAGGCCGAGATAGCGGTCCCTGGCGCCCGGCTCGTGCTTCAGGACGCGGTCGGCGAACAGCGAGCTGGCGGCGATCGAGGTGGCGTACTGGTAGACGTAGAACGCCCGGTAGAAGTGCGGGATGTAGGCCCACTCGATCGTGTCGATGTCGTCGATCTTGACGATGCCCTGCGCTTCGCCGTGGTAGCGACGCAGCAGTTCGCCGTACATCTTGCTCAGGCCTTCGCCCGTCAGGGCTTCGCCTTTGTCGACCCTGGCATGCACGTCGCGCTCGAACTCGGCGAACATGGCCTGGCGGAAGAAGGTTCCGCGCAGCGTCTCGAGCGCCGATCCGAGATAGAGCAGCCGCTCCTCGTCGCTCTTTGCGCTGTTCAGGACATGCTGAAGCAGCAGGGCTTCGTTGAAGGTCGATGCGATCTCGGCGATGAAGAGCGGATAGTTCGCGGTCGTGAAGGGCTGTGCCTTGTTGGCCAGCACCGAGTGCAGGGCATGGCCCCATTCGTGGGCGATCGTCGTGACCGATTCATAGTCGTCGTTGAAGTTGAGCAGTACGTAAGGGTGCACGTCGTAGGCGTAGCCGGCCATGTGCGCACCCGAGAGCTTCCGCGCCCGCGGGTACGCATCCATCCAGCGGCTGTCGAAGCCATTCCTCATCGCCTGGACATAGTCGGGGCCGAGCGGCGCCACGGCTTCGAGCGTGAGACGCTTCGCCTCGTCGAGGCTGTACTTCCGGTCGGTCTGGACAAGCGGCGGATAGATGTCGTAGTAGTGCATGTCGGCCACGCCGAGCATCTTCGCGCGCAGCTTGAAGTAGCGGTGCAGGGTCGGCAGCGTGGCGTTCGCCTGACTGATCAGCGTGTCGTAGACGGCCGTCGGGATGCCACGCCGGTCGGTCGACTGGCTGATGACATCGGCATAGCGATGCACCTTGGCGTCGACCGAATCGATCTTCAGCTGGTTGTACAGGGTCGAACCGAAGCTGTGCTCGAACTGCTTGAACTGGCCGAAGAAGGCGTCCATGACCAGCTTGCGGTCGGCGCGGCTCGGCACTGCGCGATACTTGGTGTAGGCCTGTTGATCCAGTGTCACCAGGCTGCCGTCGGACAGCTTGACGGAGGGCCACGGCATGTCGGCTGTGGACAGGATCGTGTAGGTGGACTGCGCAGCGTCGGACGTCAGGCCGTATTGCGCGATCAGGCCTTCGCTCGCCGCGTCGAGCGTATGCGGGGCCATTCGCAGGATGTTGTCAAGGCTGTGTCGATGGATCGACAAGCTCTTGTCCTGAACCAGGAACGCGTCGACCTTCGCCTTGCCGAGACTGAGGATCTCCGGCGCGACGAACGACTCGGCTTCGCCGAACTGCGAGCCGAGCACCTGGGACCGCTGGGAAAGCGCGAGTCCGGCGTTGTCGCCGGTGTCCTGGTTGTGCGATTCCGACGCATACACGGCGAGGCGGCCGTAGCGCTTTTGTGCATCGTCGAGGAGGTCGAGGCAGGCTTTGAAACGCGCCGCCGACGTCGCGAGCTGCCCCTTGCAGCCTTGCAGCTCCTTCAGCTGCGCCCGCAACCTGGCTGCGTCGGCGTCCCAGGCACCCTGCGTCGCGTAGAGGTCGCTCAGGTTCCAGCGGTCGCTCGGCGATTCGGCCCAAGCCGAAAGCGCAGTCGAGGCAAATGCCAGGACCGCGACGGTCAGGATACGCATGGAGGAGTCAGCGGCGAAAAACTCTCGAGCCCATGCCGCCGTTCGATGTCGTCGACCGGCCGAACTTCTTCCACAGATAGCCGACCAGTAAGAAAGCAAGCCATTTGCGCATGATGTCGTGTCCTTTGAGGGAGGGGCGGTGCGTGAAGAACGCGACGGCCGAGCCAAGTTGAAAAGCGATGCAGCGTCAATCAGGTCCGGGCTGGTATGCGCAGCATTTGTCCCGGATAGATCTTGTCGGGGCTGGAGAGCATCGGCTTGTTGGCCTCGAAGATCTGCATGTAGGCGTTGCCATCGCCATATGCTTCCTTGGCGATCTTCGACAGCGTGTCGCCGGACTCGACTTCGCGGTAGGTCGACTCCGGCTGCGCCCCGCTGGCCACCGTCAGCATGTCGTTGACCTTGGACACGGCCGCGACGTTGCCGCAGCAAAGAACGATCTTTTCCTTGGTGGCTTGGTCCGGGGCCACGCCGCTGACCGACACCGTCTGCGTCGCCCCGTCGTAGGCGACGTTGAGGTTGTCCGCGTTCAGGTTCTGCGAGCCGATGTACTTCTTGATTGCCGCGCCGGCGGTGGCGTTGAGCGATGCGATGTCGGGCTGGCCAGCGGTCGGCGCCGCCGAGCCCGTCCCGTGGCCGAACAATTTTTCGCCTGCGCTTTCAATGAAGCTGATGATGCTCATGGGCTCTCCGATGGTTGATGTGCGGAATTCATTCACGCGTCTGCGCTGAAGCGTCGGCCGGGGCAAACAGCGGGCCTGGAAGCCAGCGAAGCGCGGGGACGGAGCGCGCTCAGGGCAATTCAGTGAGCCGCATGCAGGTGCCTGCGCCGCCAAGGCGCAGGACGCGTCAACCCGGCACGACGCCAGGGACCGTGGTGTCGCTCGATTGCTCGTCCACTCCCGGGTCGTGCCTGAGGCCACGACGCAGGCGTGCCAACTCATCGGTGAGTCGCTCGATGAGGCCGTTGTCGCAGACCGGTGCGGTGTACGCCTCCGTCAGCTCCCGCTGAAGCCGAAAAAACCATCCTGCCGATTGAAGTTCTGCCATGTGCACGCGCGTGTTGCGGTGCAGCATAAAGCAGTCCGGGTGGCGGCGGGTAGGACGGAGCCGCGTCAGCGGGCTGACTCATCATGGGAGCGCTGGCGCAGCACTGCCGCGGCGGCCGACCGACGCCGTGCGAGCCACAGCGCGACAGCACGTCGCAGTTCTCACGCGGACCCGGCGGCCACTCAGGTCGCTCAGCCCGGCGCAGGTCTCGAAGGAAATCGTCGGCGGCATGCGGACCATGGACGGAGTGCCCGCCCGATAACTGCTCGATCTCGGGCGTGGCCGTCAACAGAGAGAGCAGGCTAGAGCATCTCGACCCAAGCACGGGCCTGCGCGTCGTTGCTGTCGAGGAGCGTGCCATCGACGTCGACGAGCGCCGCCTTCATCGCAGCTGCCCTGTTGGCGCATTGCCCGACGCGATCACTTGAGGACGCTGCTGGCTTGCGCCGCGGCGATCAGCTCGTCGCGATTTCCGGTCGGCAGATAGCCCCGAGCCAGGGCGCTGTGGGCGGCGGTCGTCACGGCGGCGGCGAAGGGCGTCGGGCATTCCGGTTGCCGGGGCCTGCTGGTCTGTCCCCCATTCGGGTCTCGGGAGGTGCAGCCCCGCTCCGAACTAGACAGCTCAAGGACATGCAGTGGATCTTTCGGCCAACGAACCTGCGATGCCATGGGGAGAGATCGCGACGCCCTTCGAAGCCACGGCGGCCAACTCCGACTCTGCCCGTCCAGGATGCCCAACCCATGGCGTGAGCCCGGATGGTTCCGGAGCCGGCGTCGGCCCGGCGTCGACGCGACAGGGCGGCGTCGATCCCGCCGCGCTGATCAATGAGCGGCTGGCATCGCTCGTCCGCGAGCCCGAGGCGGCGTTGCGTCGGCGACACCTCGCGATGCTTGTCATGGTCGCGGTGGTGGCTGCCTCCGTCGCCGGCATCGCCTATGTCGTGAACCAGGGAATCGCCCGGCTGCCGTTGAAAAACAGCGTCCTTCGCGATATCGCGAAGGGGACAGCTCCCGCTCGCCTGCCGCCGGCACCAGCCGACGCAGTGCCGCGCTCCGAAGCCGAGCCCGACGGGCGACTCGCACCCGACCTGCCCGTTGCAGCGGTCGAGGCGGTCCCCCTGTCGTCCATCTCATCGTCCCGCCGGGGCCCAGCCGGACCGGCGACAGACCAAGGCGACGCGCCCGTGCCGTCGATGCGTCATGACGACCGCCCGGTCGCAGCGGCCAGTGCAGGGACCGCGAACCGGGGCCGCGCCGAACCGCCGCGATGGGGCAGCGCCGTGCGAAGCAGCAACACTGCGAAGACAGGCGCTGCTCCACGTCCGTGCAGTGCCAACGCCTCGGCGCTCGGCCTTTGCGAGACAGAGTCGTCGACGGGAAGGGACTGAGCATGGCGGGGCGACGGATTGGCCTGCTGCTGCTTGCCCTCTTCCCTTTGTGGAGCTCGGCCGCGCCTGCGGCCGTTCCGTTCAAGATCGTGACCGCGTCCGAGCGCGGCACCTACATCCAGATCGGCCGGGATCTCGCCAAGTTCGTCGCACCGGCGGCCGGGATCCAGCTCGAGGCCCTGGCTTCGGCCGGTTCCGCGGAGAACGTGCAGCGCCTGCGCTTCGAGCCGGGAGTGAAGCTGGCGCTGGTCCAGTCGGACGTGTACCAGGCCTTTCTCGACCAGGCCGCTGCCGGCAACGCCGAGGCCGGCGAGATGATCCGTCCGCTGCGCGTCATCATGCCGCTCTACAACGAGGAGATCTACTTCGTCGTGCGCTCGAGTTCACCTCTGAATTTCGTGCATGAGATCAAGGAGGCGAAGATCAACGTCGGGCCGCTGCGGAGCGGCACGGCGATGTCCGCGACGACCATCTACCGGCAACTCTTCGGCACCACGCTGCCCGACGAGAACGCCAGCTTCCTCAGCAACGAAGACGCTCTGCTCAAGCTCGTCGGCGACGGTGGAATCGATGTCGCCGTGATGGTCTTCGGCCAGCCGGCCAAGCTGCTCGTGGACATGAAGCCCGAGGCGCGAGGCCTCATCAAGCTGCTCAAGTTCGATCCGGACAATCCGGCAAGTGCGCTGGCGCTGAAGACCTATTTCCCCGCGACCATCCGCAGTTCGAGCTACCCCAACCTCCTGACGGCCGACGTCCCGGCGGCCGCGGTCAAGGCGTTCCTCGTCACTTACGACTACACCCTGGGCGGCTCCGTCGATCGGCTCGGCAAGTTCGCTCGTTCACTGTGCCAGAACTTCCCGAAGCTGCAGGCCGATGGCCATCCGAAGTGGCGCGAGGTGCAGATGACGCTACCCGAGCTTCCGGAGGGATGGCTGTATTACCCGCCGATGCAGCGGGAGCTGACTGCCTGCATCTCCGAGATGCAGCGCCGGCCCGTGGCCGTCTGCACGCAGCAGGCAAAGGTCCTGGGCCTTTGCAAGTAGGGGATCGACGGGGCTGCCCCATTGCACCACTCTGTCGTTGCCGGTGCACTCCTTTGAAGCAAGACCGTCACGACGACACCTCGCAGGCACAACACGTCCGGCGCGTCGGCGCTCGGCTGGCTGGCGGCAACCGCCGTGCTGGCTGGGGGGCTGCAGTCCTGGGTCCGGCAACGGCCCGGCGCGCCGTCTGATGATTCGCGTCGACCCGACAAGGTGACACCGTTGAAGGGCGAAGCGCAATCCAAAGACTACTTGTCTCGACCGGCGCGGTGGGCAGACTGATCCCGGTCAAAGCCCTCAGCGCCGCTTCCTGACCTTCGGCTTGGTCGCCCGTCCGGCCGCCGCGCCCCAGAAGTCGAGTAGTTGCTTGTTTCCCTCCGCGATGGCCTCCTTGGATGCCCGGGTGGTCTCACGCTTGACGGCGGCAGCAGCCTGGCCACGCGCGGCACCGGCGACCTTGTTGGCGCCACTCAACCACATGCTCATGAGCGGGTTCTTCTTGAGCCAGGGGTTCTTCATGCTCGTCTTTGTGTTTGGGTCGCCAAAGGCCCGGCCGATCGCACTGCCAGCACGTCGACGCGGCGGAGTCTAAAAGCTGCTGGACTCAGCTAACGCCTTCGCAGGCTCCAGACGAGGCTTGACGAAGCCAT
>JALYXU010000162.1 GCA_030946925.1 Pseudomonadota bacterium | reverse complement strand
CCGAGCCGCTTGATCCGCTTCGACGTCTCCTGGATGTGGTCGCGGATGGAGTTCATGCCGCCGATCGTGTTCTGCACCGCCTGCAGGCCGGACTCGGCCGCCTGCAGCGACTGCCGGGCGACCTGCGCCGTTTCCTGGGCCTGCGCCGACACGTGGTTGATGCGACCGGCCATCTGCAGCACGGACTCGCCGGTGTCGCGAATCTCGCGAAGCTGCTCTGATGAGGTCGCGAGCAACTCGCTCGAATTGGCTTCGACCTGCTCGGTCGTCGCCGCCACCCGGGTCACCGTGCCTTGCACCTGCGAGACCAGGGTGCGCAGCTCCTCGACCGTGTAGTTGACCGAATCGGCGATCGCGCCGGTGATGTCTTCGGTCACGGTCGCCTGCTGCGTCAAGTCGCCTTCGGCAACGCCCTGCAGCTCGTTCATCAGGCGAAGAATGGCGGCCTGATTGGCGTCGTTGACACGCTTGGCCTCCTGCTCCTGCGTTTCGGCTTCGACCCGACGCTGCTGCGCCAGCGACGCGCGCTGGCCCTGCTCGGTGACGTAGAGGCGAAGCACGCCAGCCCCGCCGACCAGCAGGAGCACGACGCTGGTGAAAAGCATGAATGCCGTCAAGCCGCCGAAGCCGGTCCCGCTGCTCAGCTTGTCCTGCACCGTGTCGAGGTTCTTCCGCAGCGGCTCGCTGTCGGTGATGATGGAGTGCTGGGCCTCGCGTGCCGCGCTCAGGCCGGCCAGGTTGTCGAGGATCACGCTGCCCTGGCTGCGGGTCTCCTGATACTGCTTGGCCAAGGCGATCAAGCGCTCGCGGATCTGCGGATCGCGGCTGCCGGCAAGCCCCATCTGCGGGTTGCCGTCGAGCAGTGCCTTGCTGATGTCGCTGAATGCGTTGAGGTCCTTGCCGAGCAGGAACACGGCCTCGGGGTTGACGCCCTCGCCGGTCAGGAATTCGTTGGCCGACTTGCCGATCCGCTGCGTCAGCATGACCAGCTGGCCGAGCGCCGACACCTCGATCGGGGTCGAGTCCCGTTGCAGCTTCAGCGACAGGATCGCTTCGGATGCCTCGAGCAAGCCCGACGACTGCCGATTGATGCCGCGCAGCGCCTCGCCGACGGCGGTCAGGGCCTTCTGCTGGGCGATCACGACGGCGGCATTTTTCTCGGCCCGGTCGACCAGAGGCACCACCGCATCGAGGGCGTCCTGCACCGCCGCCGGCGCTTGGGCCACGCTGCCGTCGCCGGACTTCAGGCCACGGACATTGCTGGCGAGCACCTCGGAGCTTTCCTTCAGCTCCGGGAAGGCCGCGGCGCTGCCGACGAGCGCCTGCGACACCGACTTGGCGAGCCGCTGTGATTCCATCATCGCCTGCCCGCTCGCCGCGACCTGAGCGGCGCCGCGGCTGGCCGAGGCGAACGAATAGATCGTCAGGACGATCACGCCGACCAGGCCGATGCCGAGCAGCGCCAGCAGGATCCGCTGCTGCTCGGGGACCGGCCGCCTGCCGATCAGCGGCAGCCCGGCACCGAGCGGAGCCAGGCCGCTGTCGGCGCCCTGCAGGCGCGTCTCGGTGAAATCGGCGATCCCGGACGGGACCGCCTCGGCAATGATCGACGGCGAAACTGCCTCGCCGGCCGCGACCGCGTGGACGTCGAACGCAGCGGAAGCCTCGATGTCGGAAAGCGGCAGGCCGCCGGCGGCGACGCCGTCGGCCGCGGCGGCATTGGCGTAGGCATCGGCAAACGCGGCATCGTGCTCGAGCGCATCGTGCTCCGAGGCCGCACCTTTCTGGCCCCATCCTCTGATCTTGTTCACGAAGCTCATATGGCCCTCTCGAGGTTGCCTAGCCGACGATCTTCAGGAACGACTCATCGCTCGCCAGCTCGGCGAGATGGAGCTCTTGCCAGACGCGCGAAGCGGCGTCGCGATAGCGAGCGCCCGCGAATGCGGGACGCACCACGCCGTCATCGGCGTCGGCGCTGAGCTCGTCTTCGCTGCGCAGGCCGGACAGCCGATCGACGAGCAAAACGCAATTGATGTCGAGCGCCTGGTTGAAGCCGACCAGCCGGGAGTGGTCCCGGCCGGTCTCGCCACCCTTGACACCGAGGAACCCGGCCAGCTCGACGACGCCGTGCAGATGGCCGCGCAGGTTGGCGACGCCGAGAAACCAGCGATGGCTGTGCGGGACATGGGCCAACGGCGTCATGGCGAAAATCTCGCCGGCATCGCGCAGGGGAAACAAGAAGCCGCGCGTGCCGCACTCGACGGCCAGCCACGAGCGGCCGAGCGGCTCGGATCGTGCGGCCTGCAGGCGTTCGGCCAGCCGCGTCTGCAGGTCGCGCAAAGCTTGTTTGTTGGCCATTCACGCGGTTCCGCAACTCGGCCGAAAAGCAGTGGCGAAACCTTCGTGAGCGGTCCGGAATTGGTTCACTGCGTCTCAGTCGAAGGCGTGGATCTTCGCCATCAGCTCGGTCGCGTCGATCGGCTTGACGATGTAGTCGCGTGCGCCCTGGCGCATGCCCCAGACCTTGTCGGTTTCCTGGTTCTTGCTCGTGCACATGATGACCGGCACCTTGACGAAGCGCGGGTCACGGGTGATGGCCCGGGTCAGCTGAAAGCCGTTCTGGCCCGGCATCACGACGTCCATCAGGATCAAGTCGGGAGTTTCTTCGCCGAGCCGCTTCATCGCGTCTTCGCCGTTCTCCGCAGTGCGCACCTCGAAGCCGCGCTTGCCGAGCAGCTCGGAGAGGTGGTGCAGCTCGGTCTTCGAATCGTCGACGAGCAGGATCTTCTGGATCGGCATGGCAACGGCTTTCTTTCAAGAACGACAAGACGCAGTCGCGGCTGCGGCGCGGCCGCGCATCACGCGGCGCGCCGATGCTGCTGCACGGCTTGCAGCAGCTGGTCTTTGGTGAATGGCTTGGTCAGATAGTCCTGCGATCCGACCATGCGGCCACGGGCCTTGTCGAACAGGCCGTCCTTCGACGACAGCATGATGATCGGCACGGTCGCGAACTTGCGGTTGCGCTTGATGATCGCGCAGGTCTGGTAGCCGTCGAGCCGCGGCATCAGGATGTCGCAGAAGATCAGGTCAGGATCGTGGTCGTTGACCTTGGAGAGCGCGTCGAAGCCATCCTCGGCCAGCAGCACTTCATAGCCGCCCTGCTTCAGGAAGATCTCGGCGCTGCGACGGATCGTGTTGCTGTCGTCGATGACGAGCACTTTCAATCCGGGGTTGTCGGCTGCAGCCGCGTCGGTCACCTAGCGTTCTCCTCTTTGGCAGGGCTGCGACAGGCGACCGGGGCAGCAATCAGATCTGCACCATTTCGAAGTCTTCCTTGCGGGCGCCGCATTCCGGACAAGTCCAGTTCATCGGCACGTCGGCCCAGGCCGTGTTGGGAGCCAGACCGTGTTCCGAATCGCCAGCCGCCTCGTCGTAAATCCATCCGCAGATCAGGCACATCCAGGTCTTCGGGTCGCTCACGGGTCAGTCGGTGCCTTCACTACAATGCAGCGAGATTGTAGACACGTGCCTTTGAGGAAAAGCGATGCTCCTTAGGTACATACGCCACATTCTTCACGTTCGGCTAGAGGTCTGCCGGAGGCTGAACGAACGACTTTCCTCGCGGCTTCCAAGCATCTCATGACCGCCATTTCTCCGGCTCAACAATCCGACGTCAACGATCTCGTCGAGCAACCCGCGCCGGCTTGCGTGATGAGCTTCAACGTCAGCGACCCGAGCGGCGCGGGCGGCGTTGCCGGCGATGCCGCCACGATCGCGGCGATGGGCGCGCACGCGTTGCCGGTCGTGACCGGCGTCATGATGAGAGACACCGCCGAGATCTTCGGCCACCACGCCATCGACGCCGAGGTCATCGTCGAGCAGGCACGAAACGTCCTAGAGGACGTGACCATCGCCGCCTGGAAGGTGGGCTTTCTCGGCTCAACCGAAGGCGTCAGCGCGGTCGCCGAGATCCTGTCGGACTACCCGGACGTGCCCCTGATTGCCTACCTGCCGAACCTGGCCTGGGTCGAGGAAGACGATCAGCAGGCCTATCTCGAGGCATTTCGAGATCTGGTCCTGCCGCAGACCGAGGTGCTGGTCGGCAGCCACCAGACGCTCACGAATTTCCTGCTGCCCGACTGGGAGGGCGAGCGGCCGCCGTCGTCGCGCGAGATCGCGGTCGCGGCCAACAAGCACGGCGCCAACTACGTGCTCGTCACCAGCGTGCCGCTGCCCGACCAGTTTCTCGACAACGTGCTGGCCTCGGCCCAAGGCGCGATCACCGGGGAGAAGTTCGAGCGCTTCGAGACCACCTTCGTCGGTGCCGGCGAGACGCTTGCGGCAGCGCTTGCCGCCTTGCTCGCGACCGGCGTCGAGTTGCACGCGGCGGTCGGCGAGGCGCTCGCCTTCCTCGACCAGGCTCTCGATGCGGGCTTTCGGCCCGGCATGGGCAACGTCATTCCCGACCGTTTCTTCTGGGCCTTGCCCGAGGAAGACGAGGTCGAGACGGGCGAAGCCGAGCCGGCCGAAAACGAGGCCGAGACCACGACCGCGCCGAAGAATCCGCGGCACATCCACTGAGCCCGGGCCTGGTCCGAGGCACGATGAGCTTGCCCGGCCGCCCGAAGGGGAAAACGGAGCCATCGCAGTGAGCGCCGCCACCTGCCGGCGCGTGCCATGAACAACGCCGATCTGTTCGCGCGTGCCCAGCGCGTCATTCCGGGCGGCGTCAACTCGCCGGTACGCGCCTTTCGAGCGGTCGGCGGCACGCCGCGCTTCATCAGCCATGGCGACGGCGCCTACATCGTCGACGCCGAGGGCACCCGCTACATCGACTACATCGGCTCGTGGGGGCCGATGATCCTCGGCCACCGCCACCCCGCGGTGCAAGAGGCAGTGCATCGGGCGGTCGACCAGGGACTCTCGTTCGGCGCACCGACCGAGCGCGAGATCGAGCTCGCCGAGGCGATCCTCAGCCATGTGCCGAGCATGGAGCAGGTGCGTCTGGTCAGCTCCGGCACCGAGGCGGCGATGAGCGCGCTGCGCCTGGCGCGCGGCGCGACCGGCCGCAACGTGATCGTCAAGTTCGAAGGCTGCTATCACGGCCATGCCGACGCGCTGCTGGTCAAGGCCGGCTCGGGCCTGGCGACCTTCGGTCATCCGACCAGCGCCGGAGTGCCCGAGGCGGTGGTCCGAGACACGCTGGTCCTCGAATACAACAGCCTTGCCCAGCTCGACGAGGCGTTCAGCCTGCACGGGCCGCGGATCGCCTGCGTCATGATCGAGCCGATCGCCGGCAACATGAATTTCGTGCGCGCCAGCATCCCCTTCATGGCCCGGCTCCGCGAGCTGTGCAGCCTGCACGGTGCGCTGCTCGTCTTCGACGAAGTGATGACCGGGTTCCGGGTCGGGCTCGGCGGCGCGCAGGCGCTCTATGCGAATTCGATTCCTGGCTTCGCGCCCGATCTCAGCGTCTTCGGCAAGGTGATCGGCGGCGGCATGCCGCTGGCGGCGTTCGGCGGCAAGCGCGCCGTGATGGAGCAGCTGGCGCCGCTCGGCCCGGTCTATCAGGCCGGCACGCTGTCCGGCAATCCGGTCGCCACCGCGTGCGGCCTGGCGACGCTGCGCGAGGTCGGCCGCCCGGGCTTCTACGACCGACTCGCGGCGCGGACCCGGACCCTGCTCGCCGGTCTGATCGACGCCGCCGAGGCGGCCGGTGTGCCGATGGTCGGCGACTGCGAAGGCGGCATGTTCGGCTTCTTCTTCGCAAGCGAATTGCCGCAGAAGTACGGCGAGGTGATCGCCACCGATGCAGCGCGATTCAACCGCTTCTTCCACGCCATGCTTGACCGTGGCGTCTATCTTGCGCCGGCGCTCTACGAGGCCGGCTTCGTCAGCGCCGCGCACGGCGACGTCGAAATCGCCGCCAGCATCGAAGCCGCCAGGGCCAGCCTCGCGCCTTAGACCACGGTTTGCGCGGTGCCGACGGCGCGTTGTCGGATCACGCGGACCGCATCGCCCAAGCAGGCGGCGACCGACGCCGCTTCGCGCTGCCTAGAATGACTTGATGCACCTGCACGTTCTCGGCATTTGCGGCACGTTCATGGGCGGCATCGCGGCGCTGGCGCGGGAAGCCGGGCACCGTGTCACGGGTTGCGACGCCAACGTCTACCCGCCGATGAGCGAACAGCTCGCCGCGCTCGGCATCGAGGCCATCGAAGGCTACACGGCGGATCAGCTCGCGCTGGCTCCCGACCTCTTCGTCATCGGCAACGTGATCAGTCGCGGCAACCCGCTGCTCGAGGCGATCCTCGACGCTGGCGAGCCGTACACGAGCGGCCCGCAATGGCTGGCCGAGCACGTGCTTGCGGGCCGCCACGTGCTCGCGGTGGCCGGAACCCACGGCAAGACCGGCACCACGGCGATGCTTGCCTGGATCCTCGAGGTCGCCGGCCAGGCGCCCGGATTTCTCGTTGGCGGCGTGCCGCTCGACTTCGGCGTCTCGGCCCGCGTCGGCGGCCCGGGGGCGCCCTTCGTGATCGAGGCCGACGAGTACGACACCGCCTTCTTCGACAAGCGCAGCAAGTTCGTTCACTACCGGCCGCGCACCGCGATCCTCAACAACCTCGAATTCGACCACGCCGACATATTCGACGACCTGGCGGCAATCGAGCGCCAGTTCCATCACCTCGTGCGGACCGTGCCGAGCACCGGCCGACTCGTCGTCAATGCCCGCGACGAGGCGCTGCAGCGGGTCCTGCGGATGGGCTGCTGGAGCGAGCTGCAGCGCTTCGGCGGCAAGAAGGAAGAGCCCGGCATGTTGCGCGCTCGCGGCGAGCCGCATGCGTTCGACGTGCTGCGCGGCGGCCTCAAGGTCGGGCGGATCGACTGGCAGCTGCTCGGCGAGCACAACCAGCTCAACGCCCTGGCCGCGATCGGCGCTGCCGAGCACGTCGGCGTCGCGGCGAACGTGTCTGCCAAGGCGCTGACGGCCTTTCGCAATGTCCGCCGCCGCCTCGAGCTGCGCGGCGAAGCGAACGGCGTCGCCGTCTACGACGATTTCGCGCACCATCCGACGGCGATGCGGACGACCCTCGACGGTCTGCGCCGGAAGGTCGGCTCGGCGCGGATCCTGGCTGCCTTCGAGCCGCGCTCGAACACGCTGAAGCTCGGTGCGGTCAAGGCGCAGTTGCCTTGGGCACTCGAAGAGGCGGATCTCGTCTTCTGCCACAGCGGCGGCCTGGGCTGGGACGCGGCACAGACCCTGGCGCCGCTCGGCAAGCGGGTGAGCGTGAGCGCGACGGTCGACGCGCTCGTCGACCGCCTCGTCGCAGCCGCGCGGCCCGGCGACCACGTGCTCTGCATGAGCAACGGCGGCTTCGGCGGCATTCACGACAAGCTGCTGGCGGCGCTCGAGCAGCGCGCGTCCGCGCCATGACTCGCGGGCGCGGCCCGATTTCTATAATCGCGCGGCTGCTGGCGTCGCCATCGGCATCGATGCTCGCCCGGAGAACCCCATGACCGTGTCACGTCTTGCCACCCTTGCGTTGCGGATGTCGGCGTCCCTGCTGCTCGTGTTCGCGGCCGCAGCCGCTGCGGCGCAAGGCCGCTTCACGGTGTCCGGCGACGGCCAGGACGTGCTCGACACGAGCACCCAGCTCACCTGGCGGCGCTGCGCCGAGGGCATGCAATGGGATGGCAAGACCTGCGCCGGCAAGGCCAGCAAGTTCACCCTGGTCGGCGCCAGAGAACGGGCCCGGGCCGGCGCGGCAGGTGCGACCGCGTGGCGACTGCCCAGCAGGGAGGAGCTGGTTGGTCTGGTCGATCGAGGTGCGAAGAAGAAGCCGCGCATCGACGGAATTGCCTTCCCGAAGACGCCGGCGCTGCCGTTCTGGGCCACGCGCACCGGCAGCGACGACAACCTCAATGCCTGGCTGGTCAGCTTCGCCAACGGCAAGGTGACGGGCAACGTCGGTGAGGCCAAGTTCCCGCTGCGGCTGGTGCGCGCCGGCCGCTGAACCGGATCGTTGGGGCCGGCGTCGCGTCGGCGCTCAGGGCTGCATCTCGCGCCGTTTCATTTGCGTGTATTCGCTCGCCGAAAGTTCGTGCAGCTGCAGCGCGAACTCCTCGGTGGCAGCGAACCAGTCGTGGATGCGCCGGGCGGCCTGCTCCTCGGCAGGCAGTGCGAGCGAGGCGAGATAGGCCTCGATGCCGAGGTAGTAGCGCATGGTGTTGCGCTCGACGACCCCGCGCACGCCGTGCGTCAGCAGGGGCTGGCCATCGGCAGTGCGGCCGACCACGCTGAAGCCAACCTTGTCGGCGCCGACCGTGCCCAGATAGGCCTGCATCGCCAGGCGCGCGGCAAGGCCGTAGCCATACGAGTAAGACATGTGCAGGAACGACCGGTCCGCGTCGATCGGAACCGCCTCGAGCGCGATCTGATAGTCGCGCGTCCCGAGCGGGCCAGCCGGCGCGTTCATCAGCACCTGAAAGTACTGCGCGCTGTTGTCGGCGAGCCGATAGACGAAATCGACCTTGCTCGCGTCGGCCGCGCTCTCCTCCGACTTCTTGCCGATGCTGACGCTGAGGATGGTCTGCGCCGGGGCCGCCTCGGCTCGGCAGCGCTTGACGTTGAGATGCAGGATGAGGATGTCGCACCACTGGCTCGCACTCTGCATCGAGCGCTTGATCAGGGCGAACGGGTACGCGACCTCGACGAAGATCTCGCCGCGCTGCTTGTCGGCCTCCTGTGTCGATTCCAGATGGAGGGGCCGCCTGAACGGGCTCGAGGCAAGCTTGTCGGCCAGCGCGTCATGGCGAGCACGCAGTGCAGCGCCCGGGTCTTGCGGCTGCGCTCCGGCCGACGAAGAAACGCATAGAAGGAGGGCAAGGATGCCAACCGAGGCTGCCACCCCGGCCCAAGGCCGGGGTGGCGAGCGACGGGCTTCGGGAGAAGGCGCGTGAGTCATGGCAAGCCTCGTTGACGCTGCGACAAAGGTCGTCGCGATCATAGGATGCGGCTCCGCGAACGGCCCCGGCGTAGACGAGAATCGCTGGCTCCGACGGCCCCGAGCCGCGGTGAAAGGCGTGCACATGTCGATCGAGCAGATGTCCGCCCAGGCGATGGCGTGGATGTCGCGCGAGCTCTCGTCGCCGAGCGAAATCGTGGCGCTGTGCTCGGCGGCGATCGCGGGCGGCCTGACGCTGACGAGCTCGTTCGTGAAGACGATGGTGCCGCTGCGTTTTCTGGCGGTCGGCAGCAATCTCGGCTTTCTCCTGTTCGGAATCCTGCACCCGTCGCCGGTGATGGCGATGCTGCAGGGCTCCCTGCTGCCGATCAACCTGTACCGATCGCTCGAGATGGTTCGCCTGACCCGCCGCGTCCGCGCCGCCAGCCGCGATGCCGACATGTCCGGCGTCTGGCTCAAGCCCTACATGAAATCGAAACGACGGCCGGCCGGCAGCATCCTTTTTTCCAGGGGCGACATCGCCGAACACCTGTACTTTCTGGCCGAAGGCCGGGTCGAGTTCGTCGAGATCGGCCAAAGCATCGGCCCGGGCCAGATCTTCGGCGAGATCGCCTTCTTCGCACCCGACCGGCGCCGCACCTTGACCGCGCGCTGCAGCGAGGACAGCCTCGTTCTGCGCGTCGATCAAGGCACCGTGCGGCAGCTTTATTTCCAGAACCCGTCGTTCGGCTTCGAGCTGGTCGGGCTGGTCGCGGCGCGCCTGTCGGCCGACGTCAACCGGCTCGAGGCACAGCTCGCTCGCAAGGACACTGCGGCGCAGAGCGCGCCGACACCGAGCGTGCCGTGACCACCGCCGCCTAGCCGTCGGCCGGGAGCGCCGAGAAGGCGGCGACGAGGGCGCGATGCGAGGGCACATTGCCGAGGAAGGACGCCCGCTCGGCGTCGGCGAGCGGCTGGGCGCGCTCCATCAGCAAGTTGTGGCCATGGCGCAGCAACTCGCGACCGCGCGGCTGCCCGGCGGCACTCAGCACGTCGTGACAGGTCAGGTAGATCCAGATCGGATCTTCGGTGCCGTCGGCGGTGCCGCCGGCATCGAAGTGGCAGACGACTTCGACCAGAAGGCCGGCCGCGCCGGCGACGTCGCCCCGCGCCAGCGCCACCCTGGCCAGGCCACAGACCGGTTCGGCGAGCATCGTCGGCCGGCCGATCTGCCGGTAGATGTCGGCCGCTTCGCCGTAGCAGGCGGCGGCTTCGTCCCATCGGCCCAGCGCGGCGAGGGCATGCCCCCGCGTGCTCGAGATGCTGGCCTGCAGGTCGCGGTCCTTCATGCTGCGGGCGAGATCGCTCGCCTGCTCCGCCCATCGGATCGATTCGCTGGCGGCGCCGCGCTGGAACGTGATGTGCGCCATGTTGCAGAGCAGATAGGCGTCCGCCACGCGCTGGCCGATCTCTGCGCACAGGCGCCGGCCTTGCTCGAACAGATCGAAGGCAGCAGCGTAGTTGCCGAGCAGCTGCTCGGTGCCGCCGAGGTTGTTGATGACGCCGCTCTCCATCGAGCGGTCGCCGTTGGCGCGGGCCACCTCGAGCGCGTCCCGGTAATAGGCCTTGGCGGCGGCGTAGTCGCCGCGCTCCGACGCATGGATGCCGAGCTGGGTCAGGGAAGTGGCCTCGTTGCGCCGGTCGCCGACCTCGCGCGCCAGCGCGAGCGACTGGCGCATGTGCGCCTCGGCACCGCCGTAGTCACCCTGGAACTGAAGGGCACGGGCCCAGTTGATCCATGCCGACAACGCCGCCCCGCGGTTGCCGGCCGATTCGGCATGGCCGACCGCGCGCGCCGCAGCCTTCGCCGCGCCAGGGTAATCGCCCATGACGAGCGCCAGCGAGGCGCGCGCACCGGCGGCCAGGGCGCGCCGCGTGTCGTCGTCGAGCGCTTCGGCGAGCTGCTCGAGGGCAGCGACGTCGACTTCCTGCTCGGCACGCTGGCCGACGATCGCGTAGACGCAGCGGCGCGCCTGGAGAAGCTCGAAGCGCAAGGCGTCGGTGTCGACGAGCGCCAGGGCGCGGGTGAAGAAGTCGAGCGCCGCCACGTTGACGAAGCTGCGCGCCGCGTCGTCGCCGGCCTTGCGAAGATAGGTCACCGCGTTGGCGGTATCACCGGCCCGTTCGTAGTGGTCGGCGATGGCGCCGAAATACTCGCTCGTCCGGTCGCCGCTGCGCAGGACCAGCCAGTCGGCAGCGAGCCGATGCTGCTCGCGGCGCGGCTTCTTCAGCACGCCCTGGTAGGCGATCTGATGCAGCACGTGGTGCTTGAAGACGAACTCCCGCGTGCCTTCGAAGGCGCTCGTCTCGCGCCCGTAGGTCAGCTCGCGCCGCGTCAGGCCTGCGAGGGCGTCGTCGGCCTGGGGTGCGATCCGGCGCAGCGCCTCGTCCCAGAACACATGGCCGATCACGCTCGCGTTCAGCAGCGCTGCCTTCTCGCTTGCCGGCAGGCTGTCGATGCGCGCCTGCAGCACGCCGGCCAGGGTACCCGGGACGTGCACCTCGAGGAGCCGGTCGGCACTGACCGACCAGCTCTCGGTCCCGGTGACGATGACGCCGTCGTCGATGAGCATGCCGATCAGCTCCTCGACGAAGTACGGGTTGCCTTCGGCGCTGCTCGTGAGCAGGTCGCGCAGTGCCACGGGGACCGTCTCGAGCCGGCTCAGCATCGCGCTGACGAGCTCGCGGCTGCTGCGCTTGGAAAGCGGGCCCAGATCGATGCGCTCGTGGTTGTGCTGGCCGCTGCCCCAGAGCGGCCGGCGCTCGTACAGCGTCGAGCGGGTCAGGCAGAGCGCCAGCATCGGCACGTCGTGGCAGGCCTTGGCCAGATGGTTGATGAAGTCGAGCGAGCCTTCGTCGGCCCAATGCAGGTCGTCGAGGAGCAGCACGATCGGCGCCCGGCTTTCCCCGTACAGCAGGCGAAAGTACTGGGCCAGCGCATGGAAGGCGCGGTCGCGAAGCTGCCGCGCCTCTTCGGCGATGCCGGCGATGTGCGGGTCGTCGGCGAAGTCGAGGCCGATCAACTGGCCGATCAGCGCGGTGGATTCGGCGGCACGTGTTCCCAGCAATGGGCCGATGCCCTCCGCGAGCTTCGTCTTCGCGACCGCCTGGGGGTCGCTGTCCAGAATCTCGAGCCGCCAGGCCAGCAGGTCGCGGACCACGCCGAACGGCACGTTGTTGCCGTAGGGGCGCGGCCGGGCGCGAAAAAAGCGCACCGGCTCGGGCAACGATTCGAGCCAGTCCGTGAACTCGAGGCCGAGCCGGCTCTTGCCGATGCCCGGCTCGCCGACGACCGTGACGAGCGCGACGCAACTCTCGTCGCACGTGGTCTGGAAGGTCTCCACGAGCCTGGCGAGCTCGGCTTCGCGTCCGACCATGCGCGTCTCGACACCCTCGATGCCGCGGTTGAGGATCCGAAACGAGCGCGGCTTGGCGCGCAGCACGAGATAGCTGCGCATCGGCCCGTCGATGCCTTTCATCTCGATCGGCGGCTGCAGCGCGACATCGAAGACACCGCGCACGTGCCGGTAGGTCTCCTGGCTGATGCGCAGCGCACCCGGCGGTGCCGTCTGCTCCATGCGGGCGGCGATGTTGACCGTGATGCCGCGGATGCTGCCTTCTGCGTCGACGCCGCCACCGAGCAGCACGGTCCCGGTGTGGATGCCGACCCTCAGATCGAAACCGGCCACGCCGTACTGGGTCTCGACCTCGGCGGCCAGCCCGGGTGCCTCGGCGAGGATGGCGAGCCCGGCCCGGACCGCGCGCTCGGCGTCGTCTTCGAGCGTCTGGTCGGCTCCGAAGACGGCGAGCAGGCTGTCCCCCGCATATTGCAGGACGCGGCCGCGGTGCGAATCGACGATTCGGGTCAGGCGCGCCAAGGCGTTGTCGATGACGGCGTGCACGTCCTCGGGGTCGAGCTGCTGGCTGAGCCGGGTCGAGCCGACCACGTCCATGAACAGCACGGTCACCGATTTGAGCTGCTGCTCCGAGCGCAGGAGTGCAGCCTGTTTCGCGGCCAGCTTGGCCTGCAGCGGCTCGACCGCCATCGACACGACTGCGTCGCCGAGCAGCGCACGCTGCGCCTCGAGCGCCGCGATGGCCGTTTCGATCTGCTCGAGCGAGTCGTCCATGAAGTTCGGTGAGGGCACCGCGGAGCGCAGTGCTGCAAAGCGGACAGGTTCGCTCCGGGCTGCCCCCCGGAACGCGGGGGGTCGGTCGCCGCCTGTGAATCTTAATCGCGCTACCGGCCGATCAGCCCGTACAGTCCCCCGGTGGCGATCGGCCCCCGTCGATCCGGTCAGAGGAGTTCCATGTCGTCGAAGTACGTGCCGTTGCTCGCGCTGTTGGCCATCGCCGGCCCCGCGCACGCGATCAATGTGAACATGACCGGCTTCGAGTTCGGAGGCGCCGACAGCGTCGCCATGACGGGGACCGATGGCAGTCCAAGCTACGAGGGTGCGGCGGGACCGTTCGTCGGCGGCGTGAGCGGGCCGGTGGAAGCGCCCAGAGCGGCGCTGTCCGCGCGCACGGCGATCAGCGCCGCGCTGTCGCCCCAGTCGATCACCGCCTGGTGCGCCGAGCTGACCCAGTCGTTCAGCTTCGGCGTCAACTACGAATACGCGGAGCAGCTCGGCAACAGCTACTTCGGCGACAAGAAGGCGGCCGACCTGAGCCGGCTTTTCACGGCCGCGCAGGGCTTCGTCGTCGACAGCGGCACGTCGGCGGCGATGCAGGCCGGAATCTGGGAAATCATCTACGAACACGGCGCTGTCTACGGCCTGGATTCGGGCAACTTCCGCGGTGCGCCGGAGCTGCAAAGCGACCTGGCGGCGTTCAGCACCATCAACGGCTTCCTTGCCAACCTGTCCCGCTACGACGCCAGTTACCACATCGAAGTGCTGGTGAACGGCGAGCATCAAGACTTTCTCGTCGCCACCATCCCGGAGCCCGAGACCTGGGGGTTGTTCGCCGCGGGGCTGGCCGCGATGAGCCTGTGGAGGCGCCGCCGCAAGGCTTAGCGTCACCGGGGGGACGGGGCCGATGCCGGTCACGCACCTGCTCTACCTGCACGGCTTTCGCTCGTCGCCGAACTCGACCAAGGCAAGGGCCGTTGCCGCCTGGGTCGCGGCGCATCGACCGGGCCTCGTCTGGTCGTGCCCGCAGATGCCAGCGTCGCCGCGCCAGGCGATGGCGGGCTTGCTCGATCTGGTCGCGGCCTGGCCGCACGAGTGCATGGCGGTCATGGGCAGCTCGCTCGGCGGCTTCTATGCGACGAGCCTGGCCGAGCGGCTCGGCTGCCGCGCCGTGCTTCTCAACCCCGCAATCGATCCCGCGCGCGACCTCGCCCAGGCGATCGGCGGGACGACCGCCTGGCACAGCGGCGAGCCGTTCGACTTCCGCGCCGAATACGTCGACGAGCTGCGCGCCCTGGCGGCTCCGGCCGAGCTGACCCGACGCGAGCGCTACCTCGCGGTCATCGCCACCGGCGACGAAGTCTTGTCATGGCACGAGATGAGCGCGCGCTACGCCGGCTGCCGCATTCGCCTGGTCGATGGCAGCGACCACGCGCTGTCCGATTTCGACGCGCACTGGCCGGCCATCGTCGATTTTCTCGGTCTCTGAAGCGGTTCGGCGCCGGGCTCAGCCCTTGGTCCAGTGCAGCAGGGTGTAGCCGACCCGGCCCCAGACCTCGGTGTTGAACCAGAGCAGGAGCAGCAGCCAGAGCCAATGCCGCAGATGGCGCGTCCGCTGCAGCCACAGCTCGGCGTCGAAGCCGATGCCGATGGCAAAGCTGACGACGGTCCCGGTCGCCAGGATCGCGCTCAAGACGCCGACGATCCAGCGAAAAACGATCACCAGGCAGGCGCCAGCTCGGCCAGCCCGGCGGGCGCTGCCGACGCGTCTTCGAAGCTGACGACTTCGTAGGCGCTCGGATCGGCGAGCAAGGAGCGCACCAGCTTGTTGTTGAGGGCGTGCCCCGACTTGAACGCCACATAGGACGCCAGCAACGGCCGACCGGCCGTCATCATGTCGCCGATGGCATCGAGGATCTTGTGCTTGACGAATTCATCGTCGTAGCGAAGGCCGTCGCTGTTGAGGATCTTGTACTCGTCGACGACGACGACGTTGTCGAGGCTGCCGCCGAGGCCGAGGCCACGTGAGCGCATCAGGTCGAGCTCCTTGGTGAAGCCGAAGGTGCGGGCGCGGGCGATCTCGCGCTTGTAGCCGGCCGGGTCCATTTCGAACACGAACTGCTGGCCGGTCGAGCTCACCGCCGGGTGGTCGAACTCGATCTCGAAGGCCAGCTTGTAGCCTTCGTACGGCTCGAGCCGCGCCCACTTCAGGGTCGCGCCCTCGCCTTCGCGTACCTCGACGGCGCGCTTGACGCGGAGGAACCGCTTCGGCGCGTCCTGCATGACGATGCCGGCGCTTTGCAGCAGATAGACGAACGACGACGCCGAGCCGTCGAGGATCGGCACTTCCTCGGCCGTGATGTCGACGATCAGGTTGTCGAGACCGAGCCCGGAGCAGGCCGACAGCAGGTGCTCGATCGTCTTCACCTTCGGGCCGTCCGGATCGCCGTTGGCCGAGATCGTCGTCGCCATGCGCGTGTCGCAGACCGAGTGAACGTCGGCCCTGATGTCCACCGCCCGCGGCAGGTCGACGCGGCGAAAGACGATGCCGGTATCGACCGGGGCCGGCCGCAGCGTCATCTCGACCCGCTGGCCGCCGTGCACGCCGACGCCGACGGCGCGCGTCATCGCTTTCAGGGTGCGTTGGGCAAGCATCCGACGAATTGTCCCGTATCGCCTCCAGCCTTCGGGCCGCCACGTCTTTGCGGGCGGGCGGCCGACGGCATCGCTCAATCGGCCTGCTTGCGCAGAAACGCCGGAATCTCGATCTCGTCCATGCCATTGCTGGCCAGCGCGTCGACCTTGGCCGCCGCGGTCCGGCCGTTGCGCCAGACGCTCGGTGTCGAGAGGCCGCTGTAGTCGTGTGTCTGCGCCGGCGCCATCTGCAGCTGCTGGTTGAGGATCGGCAGGTTGTCGGTGCCTGTCCGCTGCACGGGCTGGCTGTGCACGACCGAGATCGGCGTCTGCTGGATCCGCTTCGACGGGCTGAGACCCGTGGCGATGACGGTCACGCGCAACTGGTCGCCGAGCGATTCGTCGTAGGCGGTGCCGTAGATCACGTGCGCCTCGTCGGCGGCGTAGCGGCGGATGCAATTCATCGCGTTGCGGCTCTCGGCGAGCTTGAAGGTGTTGCGGTTGGCCGCGATCAGCACCAGCACGCCGCGCGCTCCGGAGAGGTCGATGCCTTCGAGGAGCGGGCAGGCGACCGCGGCCTCGGCCGCCTTGGCAGCGCGGTCCGGACCCGACGCGATGGCAGTGCCCATCATCGCCTTGCCGGGCTCGCTCATCACCGTCTTCACGTCCTCGAAGTCGACGTTGACGAGACCGGGGATGTGGATGATGTCGCTGATGCCGCCGACCGCGTTCTTCAGCACGTCGTTGGCGTGCGCGAAGGCCTGGTCCTGCGTCACGTCGTCGCCGAGCACGTCGAGCAGCTTGTCGTTCAGGATCACGATCAGCGAGTCGACGTTCGCCTCGAGCTCGGCGACGCCGGCGTCGGCGGCCTTCAGCCGGCGCGGCCCTTCGAAGTCGAACGGCTTGGTGACGACGCCGACCGTCAGGATGCCCATCTCGCGCGCGACGCGTGCGATCACCGGCGCCGCGCCGGTGCCGGTGCCGCCGCCCATGCCGGCGGTGATGAACAGCATGTGCGCGCCGTCGATCGCCTGGCGGATCCGGTCGACGGCCTCTTCGGCCGCGGCCCTGCCCGCTTCCGGCTTGGCACCGGCGCCGAGGCCGGTCGAGCCGAGCTGGATCAGGTGGTGCGCGGCCGAGCGATTGAGTGCTTGCGCATCGGTGTTGGCACAGACGAAGTCCACGCCTTGCACACCCTCATCGATCATGTGCTCGACCGCGTTGCCGCCGCCGCCGCCGACGCCGATCACCTTGATTTGCGTACCCGAGTTGAACTCTTCGGTCTCGATCATTTCAATACTCATGGCTGGCTACTTTCTTTCGTTTTTGGATTGATGAAAAGGTGGATGGAAAAAGGTGGCCGGGCGTTGTCGAGCGCCCAGATCACCGGCGGGTCAATGCAGCTTCCATGGCCCCAGGGCGGCCA
>JALYXU010000144.1 GCA_030946925.1 Pseudomonadota bacterium | reverse complement strand
CCAAGCGCTATCTTGGTGAAGTGGATCAGCGGGTGGCAGGCTTGCTGCGGGAGATGGGCTTCACGCCGGCGGAATCCCGCAGCCGGAGCGGCGCCATGCTGGCCCTGGCGACGGGCGCGATCACGCTCCGCAAGGCCGGCCAGTCAGCGAAGCGAATCCAGGCGATGCTCGATCTTCTGTCCTCGATCATGACTTGATGGCCACTGGCGGACCTGAAGGTTACCGCCAGAGCGCGGCGACCCCGTCCGCCGGACGGGGTCGCACAAGCGCAGTCAGCTCACTGCCACCCGCACCGCCGTCTCCGTACCGCAGGTGGTCAGCAAAACAACATCCGCGGGGTCGACCACCTGTGCCGACAGGGTGCCGGTCAGAGACTTGCCGTCCGCTGCCAGGGTGAAGGTTCGAGTCAGGTTCTGTGCGCCGGCGAAGCTTCCGTCGGCGTTGAAGCGAAAGAAGCGCAACGTCGTCGTATAGCCAGCGACCGTGTTGCCGCGTTTCCACGAGCCAACTGCCGGCCCGTTGCCTGCTGGAGGCAGGTTGTTGGTTGCCGTTGCGGTGCCACCGCGGTGCAGCACCGTCAGACCGATGAATGAACGCGAGACGGCGCCGGTGGTGCAGTCGCGCACTGTTACGGCCGACTGCCACGCTCCCTCGACGGGATCGGCTTCCGACGTCGCTTGCGCAACGGCGTCGAAGCCGCCGCCACAGGCTTGAATAAGGAGCGCGGCAAGCAGGCCGGGGATCAGCGCGAGCGCGCATGTCCGAGTGGTCAAATAGATGTTCATGAAATTGATCCTCTGAAGAGTTGCAAGTGACTGACCAGCACCGCCCGGCGCCGGCATCGACACGATCCGTCGAAGCGTTTCCGGAGTCTTTGCCGAGGCGTGAATTGCGATGAATAGCGGTGAAACGACGCTGCCAGAGCCGCCGGTCGACTACGAATTCGGCGAATTTCGTCTGGCATCCACCGAGCGCCGGCTCTATCGCCGTGATGGGGGCATCGTCGAGCTGTCGCCGCGTCTGTTCGATGCCTTGCTGTACTTCGTGCAGCGGCCGGGCGTCTTGCTCGACAAGAACACTTTGCTGGAAACGCTGTGGCCCGGCCTGGTGGTCGAGGACAACAACCTCAACCAACTCGTTCTAGCCTTGCGCCGTGCCCTTGCCGACGACGCCCAGGGGAGCCGGTGTATCCAGACCGTGCCACGCCGTGGTTTCCGCTTCGTCGGCGCGGTAAGCATGAAGCCAGTCCGGACCGCGACCGCTGAGGCGGTCCCACCGCTTCTTCCGCCCAAGCCTCTGTCGCCGGCGGGTTTGCCTGTGGTGTCCGACCCGCCGCGAGCAGCCGATTGGTCGCTGGGCGGACGCGGCGCGTTCCTGCTGGGGCTTCTGGCCGTTCTGGGCATTGCCGCGCTGCTGCTGGTTCGCAGCGTCGACCCGCCGACTCCGACGCTTACGACCCTGGCAGTGCTGCCCTTCAAACCCCTGACGCTCGAAGGACGCGACGAAGTGCTGGAGGTCGGCATGGCCGATAGCTTGATCGCGCGCATGAGTTTGGCGCCCGGCCTTGTGGTCACATCGGTCGGCTCGGTTCGACGTTACGGTGGCACCGAGCAAGATCCGCTGCGCGCAGCCCGTGAGCTCGGCGTGCAGTGGATCCTGGACGGCACCATCCAGCGCTGGGGAAAGCAGGTTCGCGTCACGGCCCGGCTGCTGAGAACGGCCGACGGCGTCGCCAGCTGGAGCGGCAGCTTCGATGACCGATTCGAGGACGTCTTCGCCGTTCAGGCAAACATCTCCGAACGCGTCGCACAGCAACTGGCGCCGCGGCTCTCTCCTGGGGAACGAAAGCGGCTGGTGTCCCCGGGAAGCCAGGATCTTGCGGCGTACGAGCTCTACCTGACCGCGCGGTTCCACGCGCAGGGTTTGAGCGTGGACGGCCTGGCCAAGAGCGTCAAGTTGTTCCTGCGGGCGATCGAACTTGACCCGCGCTACGCGCTTGCCTATGCGGGCCTCGCCGACACCTATCGACGCATGGCAATCGGCCTCGACACCCCACCGGCGGAAGCGCTCGGGCTGGGGCTGAAGGCGGCGGAGCGGGCCGTGGAGATCGACCCCGCACTTGCCGAAGCGCACGCCGCCCTCGGATGGATGCGCTGGTGGGCCGAGTGGGACTGGGCCGGCGCCGAAAAGTCGTTCCGCCGCGCGATCTCGATCAATCCGAACCTCGCCGAGGCGCAACTCGGCCTGGGCCATCTGCTGTGCTCGCAACAACGCTGCGGGGAGGGCTTCTCATATGTTCAGCGGTCGCGAGAACTCGACCCCCTGTCGCCGATCAACAGCGTCATAGAAGCCAGCTATCTGCAGCAGCGCGGCCTGCCGCAGGAGAGCCGGGCGCGCCTCGACCAGGTGTTCCAGATCGGGCCGCGTTTCTGGCCTGCATACCAGCTGCTCGCCGGCCTGTCGGTCAGCGCGGGGCGATCGCAAGAAGCACTGGAAGCGCTGCGCAAAGCCGAGTCGCTGGCAGCTGGCAGCCTGCAGCCGACGATGAACGTCGGGGTGCTGTTGGCCCGTAGCGGCGAGCCGCAAAAGGCGCGCGAGGTCTTGACCAAGATGCTGGTGCTGTCGGAGCAGCGGTACGTCCCGCCAACCATGATCGCCTCGCTCTACTGCGCGCTCGGCGAGAACGAGCGTGCGCTCGGCTGGCTGGATCGTGCCCGCGAGATGCGCGACGTCAACCTGCCGTTCCTAGGCATTTGCTCGGTCACCCTGAAGGATGAACCTCGCTTCGACGCGCTCCGACGCAGTCTCAAGCTACCCGCCTGGCGAGCAGGATTTTGCGCACCGCTTCAAGCGCCGGCGGTCGCCTGCTCCAACTGAGCCTGTGCCCCTGGGCACAGCGAGAGAGGGCCGGCGGGACGCCATGTTTCGGCGCCGTAGACAGCGTCAAGCCCGCGCCCGAGAACGCCGTAGCTCAGCTCGCCTGAATCGGGGTTGGCTCTGCATCACGCGCAGCGGCCGACGACCTCAGTACACCTCGATATCTGACGATCAGCCCGATGAAGGGGTGACTGATCGCCACATCGAATGCGAAGGCCCCATCTTCCACGGACTCCGACGCCGATGAGCGAGGGCCAAGCCAAAGGGGGAGAGGGATGCCGAAGGCGCTCCAGCGGCGCACGACGTAGCCGAGGCCGCTGTCCGTGGCGACAAGAGCCATGTCGACGGTAATGGCGCCGAACCGCTCGCTAAGGAGCCAGGCTGCGGCGCCATTGCCGGCACGTTGGTGGCTGGAAAACGATCGGCCGCCGATCGTCCTGACCCAGCGTTCCACGTCTCCTTCGGCGGTCAAGCGTACGACGATCGACTGTCCCGCGCCTGCAAGTGGAAATCCGATCAATGCAGCGAGGATCCGGCCGAGCGGATGTCGACCACGCTGGACGTCGCATCGCCCGGCGAACGACGCACTCGATGTCACCGAGTGCAGACATTGAATCGGTTCCGGCAGTCGGTCCCACGCGGATCCGAGGATGCGTCGATAAAGCGAAACCGCACCGATCGGTTCGCGAAAGCCCGTGTGAATCGATCTCTGCGCAAAAAGACGCTCGTACTGCGACAACGACACCTCGCAAATGGCAGGCCTTGCCCCAGCCAGCGGGGACTCGCCCAACAAGGTGCTTCTGACAACTGCTTCGACCGCCATGCTCGGGATCAGCGGACCGTCTCGGCCCTCCGCGAGCAGATGCCACGTGCGCACGACGTCCTCGCCCTGAGCGGTCAGGCCCTTGACCTCGACGAACATGCCGCCGCGGTCCTCCCCGCGCTGCGCATGGCTCGTGACGACGTGCATGAGGGACGCTAGCCACGACAGGCCCGGCAAGAGCCGCAGTCGGACCAGCCAGGCGAAGCCAACGAGCGCCCAGTGCAATGACATGGGAACCGGGCCGGCTCCCATCCAGACGTCCTTCGCATCGGGCCATCGGACGAGCAGAGCACGCAAGTCGGGCACGTCGACCAGGGAAAATCGCCTGCGCTGCAGGGGAATTCGACCCGGCACGGCGATCACGAAGGCGATCAGTTCGGTGAATGGATAGCCAATTTTGTCGACACCGCCTCTGCGCAGGGACACGGGCTGACCGGCGTAGCTCGTAATCGCGCGAATCACGTTGCGCCCGACACCCGCGTGCGGCGACGGTGCGATGCCGCCGCGGATGGACGTCACCTTGGCCAAGCTCTTCGCCAACTCAGTCACCACAGCCGCGGTCAGAACGGGAAAACTGGAAACGCCGGACAACACGAAGACACCTGCGTTGCGGGCAGCGGTGTCGAAACGACTGATGCCCGCGACGAAATCGGATCCGTCGGCCATATCGAGGTAGTGGATGCAACCGCGAATGCAGTGTTCGACAAGCTCGTACCCAGCCGGTCCATAGCCTTGGAACGGGCCACTCGCGTCGACCACGATGTCCGGCGCGAGGGCTGCGAGCTGCTCGGCGATGCGGCTGCCGCGGTTAAAGGCCGTGGCAGCCAATTGCGCCAGCGCATGTGCCCGGACGCAACAAAACTTTCTTGCCCGGTCCAGCGATCGCCCCGCGACGAGCAGCGTCAGTGCGGGTTCGTCTTCGAGCAACTCGATCAGCCGCCCGCCGAAGACCCCGTACCCGCCGATGACAAGCACCCGAAGCGACGCGGTCATCGAAGAAAGCGATCCTCGAAGCCTGGATCGACCAGGAGGCAAGTTGCCCGGTAGCCGAACCAACGGAACCGGTTGCGTGCGATCGCGTCGTAGAGACGATCAAGCCATCCGGTCGGAAACAAGCGCAGTACTTGGCATGCCGACCAGGGAAAGCCGAGCAAGGCGAAGATGCGAATCGTGCCTGCCGATTTGGCCCAGACGCGGCCGTCCGCGATCAACAGGTTCGTCTTGAACTTGATTGGGTCGAGGCCATAGTGGTGATAGATGGCCCGACCCAGGTGCGTCTGTGCCGGCAACAGGCGCACAAGGCGACGGCTGTCGTGGCGCAAAAGAAATCGAGCGAAGCCCGCGCAAAGCACGCAATGGCCATCGAACACAACAATCGGGCGGTCGTCTGCAAACGAAGGAACGGCAGGGTCGGCGCGATAGCTGAAGGGGACCGAGTTCACAAGTGATTCTCTTACCGGGCTGGGGCAAGCCGCGCTCGTCGAGTCGGTGCCGTTCGCAGGGACGACCTCCGCCCGACAAGTCAAAACCGCGCGCCAAGGGCGAGTCCGTTTGTGGCGAGTCAGCAGACGCGGCGTGGGCCAATATTGACAGTCGCCATTGCCAGGAAGCCGTCATGCCTTCGTTCCGACTCATTGCCCTATCGCCCGAACAGTTCGCGCCTCTGTTCGCCCTCTCGACTGAAGAGCTTGCTTCACGCGGGATCCGCCGCGTCACTGCGACATCGAAGCCAGGCTTTCCGTGCCGTGTCGGTCTGACAGACGCAGAGCCGGGCGAAGAGCTTCTGCTCTTGCCGTTCGAACATCAGCCGAACAAGTCACCCTATCGGGCCTCGGGCCCCATCTATGTGCGCGCGGGCGCGACGCAGCGAACGCTCCCCATCGGCGAAATCCCTGGATACGTCAGCCTTCGACAGATCTCGCTGCGGGCATACGATGAGGGCCACCTGATCGTCGGCGCCGAGGTCTGCGCCGGAGAGCAAGTCGGTGCCGAGATCGAGCGTCAGTTCGCCGACCCGAACGTCAGCTACATCCATCTCCACAATGCGAAGCGCGGCTGCTTCTCTTGTCTCGTCGAGCGCGGGTCCTGAGGCAGCAACGCGGGCCGAACCTCGGCAAGCGCCGAGCGCTACGACAACAACGCGACCAAGGCGACTCCGACCAGGGCCAGGGCGAGCGTCGTGCCATACAACCCCGAGACCAGGCAGGCCCGCAACAGCCGCGGCCAGCGGCGGCCGCCGTACACGCGCTCCATGGCCATCAGCGTGTAGACCGGCACGCTCAGCAACGCCAACGTCGTGAGCGGGCCCCAGTCCGGCAGCGTGAACAGCAGCGCCACGAACCAGAAGGCGTGCACGTGCAGCGCAAACACCAGATGTTCGGTGTAGCGCAAGCGCCGGTTGCGGTAGGCCAGCTTCAGCCATAGCGCGAAACCCGGCAGCAGGACGAACATGGCGCCGCCCAGGTCGCCGAGGAAGCGGTCCTTCATCGACTCGACCTCGCCGAGCATTTTCTTCGGGTCGATGTCGACGCGACGCTGGATTCGCCTGCACACCACGTCGGGAAGGTGCTCGCAAAAGAACACACCGTCCCGCATGCCGGCCCGGCCCGCACCCAGGCCGATGGCGAAGTTGCTGTTCTCCTTGGCAATCTCGGCTGTGTCGCCCACCTTGACGGCCACCGGGCCGCTGCCGGCCACGCGCACAAGCAAGAGCACCAGCAGACTGATCGTCAGGTACAGCCGCAAGGGCAGCAGGTAGTGCTTGCGCCGCCCCGCCAGGTACTGGGCCGTCAGGGCACCGGGCTTGAAGAGGAGCAACCTCAGGCTGCGCCACAGCGCGCCTTCGGTGGCGAAATAGGCGCCGCCGAATTGCTGGATGAATTCGCGCACGGTCGGCGCCCGAACCGCTGTTTCCTGCCCGCACTCCGGACAGAAGCGGCGGCGGCGCTCGCCCCGCGCGCCGAACGGTTCACCGCAATTGAGGCAGGCGGTGGACGTGGCGCTCTCAGCAGCGAGCGCCACGGCTAGCGTCACTTGAGGCAGAGCCGATGCTCGCCGAGCAGCGTCCCGAGGGACGATCCCGCGCTCACTGCGTCAGCAACCCCGCGCTGCGTACGGTGGCAGCCCACTTGCCCACCTCCGACTTCACGTAGGCCGGGTACTCGTCGGGGTTGCTCGTGTCGGGATCGACACCGAGTTGGCGCAGACGCTTCTGCATCTGGGAGTTGCTCACGATCGCGCTGACTTCACTGGCGAGTCGAACGCCCACCGTCTTCGGTAACCCTGCCGGCGCGAACAGGCCGAACCACGCCGAGACCTCGAACCCGGGCAGGCCGCTTTCGATCATCGTCGGCACGTTCGGCAGCAGGGCGCTGCGCTCGCGGCTCGTCACCGCGATGGGATTCAGCTTGCCGGCCTGGATGTGCGGAAGCGCCGTCGCCTGCAAATCGAACATGAGCGGGACAGTGCCTCCGAGCACGTCGTTCAGCGCCGGCGCGCTGCCCTTGTAAGGCACGTGGAGCAGCTTCAGCTTTGCCTCCGAGGCGAACAGCTCGCCGGCGAGGTGGTTGGAGGTGCCGATCCCGGCGGAGGCGTAGCTCAGTTCGCCCGGCTTCGCCTTCGCTAGCGCAATCACGTCGGCGAGCGAATGGATAGGGACAGCGGGGTTGGCGACGAGCACGAACGGGATCGTCGCGATCGGCGCGATCGCGGTGAAATCGGTGACCGGGTCGTAGCCGACCTTGTTCACGGCCGGGTTGATCGCTTGCGAGCTGACCGTGCCGAGCAGCAGCGTGTAGCCGTCGGCGGGCGCGCGCGCGACCAGGCGTGCGCCGATCGCGGTCGCCGCGCCGCCGCGGTTGTCGACGAGGACGGTCTGGCCGAGCCGCTTGCCGAGCTCCTGACCGATCGCGCGTGCCAGCACATCGGCCGAGCCGCCGGCGGGGTACGGCACCACCAGCGTGATCGGACGATTGGGATAAGGCGCGGTCGACTGCGCCAACGCCGTGCCGAGTGCGGGAAGCGCGAAGGCAAGCGCCGCCACGCCCCGGATCGCAACGCGCCGCCCTCTCGTCGAGACCGACACAGCTCGAGCCGCGACCAGCGTGGGCATCAAGTCGCCACGGCCGCGGCAGCGCGATCCACCTCGGGCACTTCGGGGATGACCACGTCGTAGGGCGCGACGTCGGCACGGATCTGATCGAGCGCGCGTTTGATGATCGCGACCTCGCCGTCGGGATGGGTCGCGCCGAGGCCGTACTCGCACGCCAGCGAACGCGCGCGACCGGCGCGCTCGCGCTCGTCGGCTGGCAGGTTGACGACGGCGTAGACGCCGCTGAGAAGGCTTCCGCGCAGCTTCTTGGCGACCTTCTCGCCGATCAGCGTGCGGTCGTGGGCCGGGAGCTCCGAGAAGAAGCGGCGCATGACGATGCGGCCGAACTGGATGTGCCGCGCTTCGTCGCGCAGGATCAACTGGCAAGCCCTCCGGATGGAGGCGAAACGGGCGTTCTCGTAGCGCGCCTGCAGCAGCTCGCCCGAGAGCTGCTCGAACAGCGTGTTGACCGCCAGGCCGGCGAAAAAGCTCATCGCCTTCTCGTCACGCTCATCGTGGAAGCGCGGGATGACTGCCTTGAAGTAGTCGGCGCGTGGCTCGTCCTGATAGGCGGCGAGGTTCTGCGCGACCAGGAACGAGGCCTCGTGATGGCGGAGCTCCTCCGAGATGAAGTTCGCGATGTGCTGCTTGATTTCGAACGGCTGGTGGCCGAACACCGCGTCGCGCAGGCGCTCGGCACCGTACGGCACGGCGCCGTGCTCCATCCAGGCGCGAAGGCTCCACCACTCCGCCCCGGCGGCACGCACCTCGGCGGGAATATCGGCCTCGCGCAGATCCGAAAAATCGATCGACCGCGGATCCCAGGCCAGCTCGCGCGCCTGCTCGCAGAGACGCCAGACCTCCGGGTATTCGAGCTCGGAGCGGATCGGATACGGATTGGGAACGGCAGTCAGCTCTTCGAGCAGAGACGGTTGCATCGGGATCCTTGATGAACGTACGCGGCCGGCAGAGGAATGCCCGTTTTCGTGACGGATCGACCGGTTCCAAGCGGCCTGTCAGCAGCAGCCGCAAACAGCCAGCAGCGAGTCTAGTACGGCACTGTCAAAATCGATCCATGAGCGTTCGAAAGCGTAACCACGTCGTGACCGGAGGGGCGGGAAAGGCGACGATGGTCTTTGCCCATGGCTTCGGCTGCGACCAGAACATGTGGCGCTACCTGGCCCCGGCCTTCAACGATCGCTTCAAGACGGTTCTGTTCGACCTGGTCGGAAGCGGCCAGTCGGACCTTTCGGCCTATGAGAAGGCGAAGTACGGCTCCCTGCACGGATACGCGGCCGACCTGCTCGAGATCGTCGACGAGTTCGCGGAGGGCCCGGTCGTGCTGGTCAGCCATTCCGTGAGCTCCACGATCGGCATGCTCGCCACCATCGAGGCGGAGGATCGATTCGACGCCCATGTGATGGTCGGGCCGTCGCCCTGCTACATCAACGACGGTGAATACATCGGCGGCTTCAGCCGCAGCGATATCGACGGCCTGCTCGATACGCTCGAAAGCAACTATCTCGGCTGGTCGAGCACCATGGCTCCCGTCATCATGGGTGCCCCGGATCGCCCCGAGCTCAGCATCGAGCTCACCAACAGCTTCTGCCGCACGGACCCCGAGATCGCCAGGCATTTCGCCCGGGTGACGTTCCTGTCGGATCATCGCAAAGACGTCGCGAAGGCGAAGACGCCGGCGCTGATCCTGCAGTCCACCGACGATCTGATCGCGCCGCTCGCGGTCGGCCAATACATGCAACGGACCTTGCCCGACAGCGTGCTCGAAGTCATCGACAACGTCGGCCATTGCCCGCACCTGAGCGCGCCGAGCGCGAGCGTCGCCGCCATGGAACGCTTTCTCCAGCGCTCGCGCTAGCAAGGGCGGCGCGATGGACGCGCCCGGGTTCGATGCCCTCTACGCAGACGCGGCCTGCGGTCTGCTCCTGACCGGCCCGGACGGGACCATCCGCCGGGCAAACGCCACCTTCTGTTCGTGGGTCGGTTTCGCGCCCGGCGAGCTCGTTGACGTGCGCCGGGTGCAGGACATGCTGACGATCGGTGGGCGGGTCTTTTACCAGACCCACCTGGCGCCGTTGATGCAGATGCAGGGCTCGGTGTCCGAGGTCAAGCTCGACATCCTGCACCGCGATAGCCGGTCGATTCCGGTGCTGGCGAACGTGATTCGACGCCGCCACGGCGATCAGGTCTACGACGAGATGGCGGTCATGGTCGCCACCGATCGGCAGAAATACGAGCACGAGCTGCTGCTCGCAAGACGGGCCGCGGAGTCGGCCAACGAGCGGCTGGCCCAGGACGATCGTCGCAAGGACGAATTCCTGGCGACACTGGCGCACGAGCTGCGCGGGCCCCTCGCGCCGATGTCGAACGTGCTCGGCGTGCTGCGCCACAAGGACATCGCTGATCCGCAGATTCGGTGGTCGCACGAAGTGCTCGATCGGCAGCTGGCCCAGATGACGCGGCTGGTGGAAGACTTGCTCGAGGTGGCGAGGATCACCGAGGGCAAGCTTCGCCTGCGCCTTGCCCCGGTCATGCTGAGCGATGCGATCGAGCGTGCCATCGAGGCCGCCATGCCGCTCGTCAGGGCGGCGCACCAGGAGCTGACCGTCTCGCTCGGGGAAGAGCCGCTCTGGCTGAGCGCCGATGTGGCGCGCGTCACCCAGGCCATCCTCAATCTTCTCGTCAACGCCTCGAAGTTCACGCCGGCAGGCGGATCGATCCGCGTCGGCGCGACGCGCGACGGCCGGTTCGCGTCGTGCGCGATTCGCGACTCCGGCATCGGCATCGACGAGCGACATCTGGCCACGGTCTTCGACATGTTCTCGCAGGCAGAGCCCGCGCTCGAACGGACGACGGGCGGGCTGGGCATCGGCCTGGCGCTCGTCCGGGGCTTGGTGGAGCTGCATGGCGGCAGCGTGACCGCGTTCAGCGCGGGGCCGGGAGCGGGGAGCGAGTTCGTCGTCCGGATGCCGTTGGCGGAACCTCCATCGAGTCAACCCGTCGCCAGCCCCCTCGCGGTCACTGTCGTGCGCAGGAAGATCCTGGTTGTCGACGACAACTTCGATTCGGCTGAAAGCATGGCGATGATCCTCGCCATGGAAGGCCACGACACCCGCACCGCGCACGATGGACAGTCAGCGCTGGAAGCGGTCGCTCGCGGCGACGCCGAGGTCGTCCTTCTCGATCTCGGTCTGCCGGGCCTGAACGGATTCGAGGTCGCGCGTCGGCTCCGCGCCACCGCCGCGGGCCGCGACTTGCTGCTGGTCGCCACGACCGGCTGGGGGCAGCCGAAGGACATCGAAGCCTCGGCTGCGGCAGGTTTCGATCACCACCTGGTCAAGCCGGTGGACGTCGCGGTCCTCGGTGCCATCCTGGCGACGAAGCCGGTGCGCGACTAGAACCAGGACTCGGGTCCTGGCGGCGAGTCGCCAGACCCGACGCTCCCAGACCCGCAGCGTCGTTACCGGCAGGCCGGCGAGCCGAGCCGCAGTGCCGCTGCGAAGTCGGTGCGGCCGGCCGGGCAAAATGCGGATTCGATCGAGACACGAAATAATAGCCGCGCTCAGAGTCAAACCAGCGTCACCCGTAAAGGTCGCGCGCCCCCTCATCCCCACCCACAGGAGAAAACCTCATGGGTCCCACCCGACGCATCTTCCTGATGACCCTGTCCGCTGGCACCGCAGGCCTGGGCGTCGCTGCGTATGCGCAGGCCATGGTCGACGAGAAGAGCCCGCAAGCCGCTGCGCTCGGCTATGTGGCCGATGCCATCAATGCCGACGTCAAGAAGTTTCCGAAGTACGCCGCGGGCCAGATGTGCAGCAACTGCGCGCTGTACCAGGGCAAGGCCGCCGACGCGGCCGGCCCTTGCCCGCTGTTTGCCGGCAAGCAGGTGAGCGCCAAGGGCTGGTGCAGTGCCTGGGTCAAGAAGGGCTGAACTGGCGTGCAAGAAAGGCGACGCCCGTGCCTGATCTGCGCACGCTGGTGATCGTGTTGGGACCGGCGACACCGACATGGCCTGCCTGCACGACGCCATCGCGCAGACCTTGTCGCACGGCTAGCGCATGCGCGGGCGGCACTGCGCGAGTTGCCGTTACGACCCGGCCTTGCGCGAGGGGGTTCGCGCCTGCCCGTTCACGACCCTCTATTGGGATTTTCTGATGCGCCACGAGGCGCGGCTCGCAAAGAACCCGCGGATGGTCCCCCAGGTGAAAACCCAGGCGCGACCGAGCGACGCGCAGAAGCTTGCCGTGATGGAGCGCGCCGGTGCGATCCGGCGCGGTGAAGTCGGGCAGCGCGTGCCGGCCTGACGACCGCCGACCCTTCAAGAACAGTTACCAACTCAACCCGCAACCGCGATGACGACACATTCCTTGACCCGCCGAACCCTGCTCGGTGCGATTGCGCTGCCATGGCTCTTGTCTGGCTGCAGTTCGCCATTGCCGTTGCTGAAGGCACCGGCCGGCGACGCCGAGGCGGCCTCGCGACTTCGCGACAGCGCCCGGGCCCACGGCCTCGACGCTTACCGGGACCTGAAAGACATCAACGTCAGCTACAGCGGCGCATGGCGGCCGCTCGTGAACCGCATCCAGCCCGAGGTCGTCGACGCAGGCTTTCGCGGCAGCTCGCAGGAGCGGCTGATGCCCGGAGCCGGAATCGTCGCCCAGTCATACAGCGGGCCGATGGGCCGCAAGCAGGTGGTGTGGCGGCGTGGCGGCCGCGCACCCGACGAACCGGGCACGGCCGAGGTCTGGTTCAATGGCGTGCGCAGCAACGACGGCGCCGCGCAGAGCGCCGCCGCGCTGGTGGCAGAAGGCTACGGGCTGTTCCTGCTCGGGCCTCTGTGGCTGGTCGATCGCGGGCTGCCGGTGCAGATGGGCGGAACCGAGCGCGTCGACGGTCGCCTCTGCGACGTGGTCGATGTGTGGCTGTCGCCGGGCCTGGGCCGCGCCGCCACCGACCGCGTTGCGCTCTGCATCGATCGCGTCGACAGTGTCGTGCGCCGCACGCGCTTCACGCTCGAAGGCTTCGTCCGCACGCAAGGCGCGGTGGCCGAGGTAGACACCTTCGAGCACGAACGTCGTTTCGGCGTTCTGTGGCCGATGCGCTCGTTCGAACGGATCGTCCATCCGATCGCGCTGCCGGCGCACGACTGGCGCGTCACCGGCCTCGACGTCAACCGGGGATACGAGGCGAAAGACGTGACGGGGGCTTCGTTCCAGGGCGCCGCTGCCGCCCCTGCCGCACCCATCTAACGCACCGGCCTTGAAGTGGCCCGTCGGCACGACAACGGGCGCCGTACAGGCCCGGTGCAGCGACAGAGCGAACACCGATGGATGCCGGCCCGGTGACGATCGCGGTCGGACATGGAAGCGCGATCGCTCACACGACTGCCGATGTCTGCGGCAACGCGCGGCCCGTTTCGAGGAAGGTCTTGAGGTTGGAAAGCACCTTCGGCCAGCCGCCGGAAATGCTCGTGAGCATGTCGCTGTCCGGCTCGAGGTCGTCGTGCGTGACCGTCAGGCGAACCAGCTTCTCGCCGTAAGGCTCGATGTCGAACGACACGCGCGAGTGCTTCGCCTGGTTCTCGGCATCGGCTGGCCGCGCCCAGCTGAACACCAAGCGGCGCGGCGGCGTGCTCTCGATCACCTTGCCGAGGATGTCGACGATGTCGGATCCGTCGGCGCGCCGATGCTCCCAGCGCGAGCCCGGCTTCCAGTCCGAGACGTTCGTGCGGGCGCAGCCGGCGACCGGATCGCGCCAGTATTTCCGCGTCAGGTCCGTGTCGATCAGCGCTTGCCAGGTTTTCTCGGGCGTGGTCGCGATGTAGGTCACGTACACGTAGTCAGGCTTTTTCATCGTCGTTGCTTTCCAGTCGTTTGCGCAGGGCGCGCAGGGCATCGAGGCGGCCGTGCTCGAACTTTTCGATCCAGCGGGCGTAGATTTCGTGCAGCGGCACCGGGTTGAGGTAGTGAAGTTTTTCCCGCCCTTGCCAGACGACGGCCACGAGGTTGGCTTCTTCGAGCAGTTGCAGGTGCTGCGTCACGGCCTGCCGCGTTATCTCCATGTGCTCGCAGAGGGCGGTGAGCGTCTGGCCGTTGTCACGGTGCAGCTGGTCGAGCAGGCGCCTGCGGCCGGGGTCGGCCACCGCCTTGAAGACCTTGTCGATGTCCGACGCCGGCATGGCTCGGGCGCTAGCTCCGGCTGTCGACCCTGACGTCGTCGGGGTTCGGTGCGCCTGTTCCGGTCTCGAGGAGCGACTTCAGGCTCATCATGAACATCGCCCACTTGGTGCTGCAGTGGTGCATGAATTCGACCGGCTCCCTCCAGCCCTGGTGCTTGAAGAGGACGATGCAGCAGTCGTCTTCCTGCTTGAGCTCGAACGCGATGCGGGTGCCGATCCACTCGGCCGGGCCGCCGATCACTTGCCACAGAACCTGATGGCCGGGAGTGAGCTCGAGGACCTTGACTTCGCAGCCGCCCAGCTCGACGCCGCCGACGCTGAAGCGGAAGTCGATCACGCCGCCAGCGACGTTGCCTTCGCCCCGCGTGTTCGTCGTCCACCAGCCGGCGAGGCCGTCGCGGGTGGTCAGGGCCGTGTAGACCTGGTCCGTCGACGCCTTGATGCCGACCTTGTGCAGGATATCCACCATGACTTCTCTCCTCGAGGGTGCTGATCGATGCAGACCGTGGCGAATGATATGCAGGCAAAAGCTTGCATGTCAAGCGGCATCGCCACCAACGCTCGGAGATAGGCGAGCAGCGTGGCGATCGGTGCGGCGATGACCACCGCAAGCACTTGTGCCAGCCAGGCCGGCATTCGGCTCGGCGGCCAGGCGCCCGCCACGCCGAACGCGATCAGGAGGCACGCCGCGATGAAGATCATCCGGCCGACGAGCACCTCGAACGGGACCATGAAGATCGGATTCAAGACGGCGGCTGCGACCACCGCGAGCAGCACGGCTAGGGCGGCGCGCCGCCAGTTCAGGGCATCGAAAACGGCCCACAGGGCGGCTCTCGCCGGCGGCCCGGTCGTCGTCTGAGACCGCATGCGCAGGACGAGTGACGCGACACCGTCCGACGCGCGTTGCGACCAAGCACCGGAACGAGGCCTCGAACGGCGGCGGCGAAGCAGCAGGAGCGGCTTCGCCGGCGACGTCTCCGATGTCGGGTTGCGCGAACGCTCTTTTCAGGCGGCGTCGAGCATCGCCTCCGGCGTCGCGTTGATGGTCGTTCGCCTCAGCTCGCGCCGCTCGCCGATGTCGTAGCGCCGGCCCCGATGCAGGGTCGCGCGGTTGTCCCAGATCACGAGGTCGCCCGGCTGCCACCGGTGCACGTAGACGCGCTCGCGCTGGGTCGCGTGCTCGACCAGATCGGCGAGCAGCATGCGTGCTTCGGCGGTCGGCCAGCCGATGATCTCGCGTGCGTGCACACCGACGAAAAGAAGCTTTCGCTTCGAGCCGGGATGGGTGTCGATCAGTGGCCAGATCGCCGGTGGAATCTCGGTCTTCTGCGTGTCGGTGTAGGCATCGTCGCCGAGCAGCAGCCGCGTGTGCAGCGCGAAGTGCTCGGCGGACAGACCCTCGATGTCGCGCCGGGTTCGTTCGTCGAGCGCATCGTAGGCGGCGCGCAGGTCGGCGAACTCGGTGTTGCCGCCCCAGCTCGGCGTGACCACGGCGTGCAGCATGGAATAGGCTGCGCGCGGATTCATGAACGAGCTGTCGCTGTGCCAGAGCTGGTTCGCGAAATTGGACAGGTTCTTCGGTGAATCGCGCCGCGCGACGGTGCCCGCGGCATCGACGTTGGAGATGTCGATCAGGCGCTCGTCGCCGAGCCGCTCCGGCCGCTTGAAGACGCGCTTCAGGCCGATGTCGAGCGGCCCGAACGACGACGCGAACGCCACCTGCTGCTCCTGCGTCAGCGGCTGGCCGCGCCAGACCAGCACCGCGTATTCGCTCATCGCCGCATTGATGGCCTTGACTGTCTCGAGCGGGATCGGCTGCCTCAGGTCGACGCCGCTGGCCTCGGCGGCGAAGACGGGATGGAGCGGATTCAGCGTCAGCGGCATGGCAACCCTTTTTGCAAGCTGGTTCACTCGAGCTCGATCTTCGCGTCCTTGACGACGCGGGCCCAGCGGTGCATCTCGCTGACGATGAAGGCGTCGAACTGCTCCGGCGTCGAGGCCACGATCTGCATCCCGAACTCTTCGATCCGCTTCTTCATGTCCGCTGAATTCAAGGCCCGCGCGACGTCGCCCTGGATTTTCTGCAGCACCGGCTTCGGCGTCGCCGCCGGAGCGATCAAACCGAGCAGGGCGTTGACGCTGAAGCCGGGGATAGTCTGGGCGATGGTCGGGAAGTCGTGGCCGGCGACCTTCTGCTCGCCCATCGTCGCGATCATCTTCATGCGGCCGGCCTTGAGATACGGGAGGACCGACAGGAGCGGATCGGAGACGAGGTCGATGCGGCCGCCCATCAGCTCGACATGGGCCGGGGCGCTGCCCTTGAAGGGCGAATGCAGCAGCTCGATGCCGGCCTCGCGCTGCAGCAGCTCGACGCCCAGATGGGTGGTGCTGCCGGCGCCGGGCGTGCCGTAGACGAGCTTGCCGGGGTTCTTCTTCGCGTAGGCGATCAGCTCGGCGAGCGTGCTGAATGGCGCGTCGGGGCGGGCGACCAGCGCGAGCTGCAGGTTGGCGATCTGCGTCACGCCGGCGATGTCCTGCGGCGTCCGGTACGGCATGGTCCGGCGCAGGCTCGGGTTGACGGCGAGCGACGAGTTGACCATGCACAGGGTCTGGCCATCGGCCGGCTGCTTCACCACGTAGTCGACGCCGATGACGGTACCGGCGCCGGGCTTGTAGTCGACCAGCACCGGCTGGCCCCACGCCTCCTGCAGCCGCTGGCTGATGAGGCGGCCGACCGTGTCGGTCGGGCCGCCGGGCGGGAACGGAACGATGATCTTGACCGGCCCTTTCGGGAACTCGTCGGCCGGCGCAGCGAAGCCACTGCCGACAAGCGCTGTCGCGCCGAGACCGGCGATCCAATCGCGCCGCTTGATCATGACGAAGTCTCCGAAGGGGTGATACGGCGCGCTGCGGGTTGCGGCGCTCCGATCCGAATCCAGTCTACCCGCGCCGATTCGACCAGGCCGCTGTGTGCGGAGCGTTCGGCATACTCCGGCAACACCGCTCCGGTCGACCGCCTCACGATGTTCAAGAAGATCCTGATTGCCAACCGTGGCGAGATCGCTTGCCGCGTCATCAAGACCGCTCGGCGGATGGGCATCGCCACGGTCGCGGTCTATTCGGACGCCGATCGCGACGCCCTCCATGTCGAGCTCGCCGACGAGTCGGTCTGGATCGGCGCCGCGGCCAGCCGCGACTCGTATCTGTCGATCGACAGGATCATCGCCGCTTGCAAGTCGAGCGGTGCCGAAGCCGTGCATCCGGGCTACGGTTTTCTCTCGGAGAACGCGGAGTTCGCGCGGCGGGTCGAGGTCGACGGCATCGCCTTCATCGGCCCGAAGCACGCGGCGATCGCGGCGATGGGCGACAAGATCGCCTCGAAGAAGCTGGCCGCCAAGGCGAAGGTCTCGACGATCCCCGGGCACGACGCGGCGATCGAGACGGCCGAGGCCGCGGTCGAGATCGCGCGCGGGGTCGGCTACCCCGTGATGATCAAGGCGTCGGCAGGCGGCGGCGGCAAGGGCTTGCGCGTCGCCCACGACGACGCGGAAACATTCGAGGGCTTCACCTCGTGCCGCAACGAGGCCCGGGCCAGCTTCGGCGACGATCGCGTCTTCATCGAGAAGTTCGTCGAGGAGCCGCGCCACATCGAGATCCAGGTGCTCGGCGATGCGCACGGCCATTGCGTCTATCTGTGGGAGCGCGAGTGCTCGATTCAGCGCCGCCACCAGAAGGTGATCGAGGAGGCGCCGAGTCCGTTCCTCGACGAGGCGACGCGGAGGGCCATGGGCGAGCAGGCCGTGGCTCTGGCAAGGGCGGTCGACTACCAGTCGGCGGGCACCGTCGAGTTCGTGGTCGGCAAGGACAAGAGCTTCTTCTTCCTCGAGATGAACACGCGACTGCAGGTCGAGCACCCGGTGACCGAAGCGATCTGCGGCCTCGATCTGGTCGAGCAGATGATCCGCGTCGCCGCCGGCGAGAAGCTCGGGTTCGGCCAGGCCGACATCCAGCGTCGCGGCTGGGCGATCGAGTGCCGAATCAACGCCGAGGATGCGCAGCGCGGCTTCCTGCCGAGCACCGGCCGCCTGGTGACGTTCCGGCCACCCGAAGAGACGCTCTTCGCGGCGGCGCCGAGCCTGGGTGCGACCGGCGTGCGGGTCGACACCGGCGTCTGCGAAGGCGGCGAGATCCCGATCCACTACGACTCGATGATCTGCAAGCTGATCGCCGTCGGCAATGATCGCGCCGCCGCCATCGCGACGATGCGCGACGCGCTCGGCGGCTTCGTCGTGCGCGGCGTCGCCAGCAACATCGCCTTCCAGTCGGCACTGCTCGCGAGCCCGCGCTTTGCCGCCGGCGACTTCGATACCGGCTTCATCGCCGAAACCTATCCGCATGGCTTCGACCCGGGCCAATCGGCGCACGACGATCCGGACTTCCTGCTGGCACTGGCGGTCGCGACGAACCGGCGCCTGCTCGAACGATCGGCCGGCATCACCGGCCAGCTCGCAGGACACGAGCTTCAGATCGGCGAAGACTTCGTCGTCGTGCAGACCGATTCGGTCGGCCATCGCACGGCCACGCCGGCCACGTTGCGCCGGCAAGGCAACGACGATGTCGTGACGATCGGCGGCCGGCCGCGCCGTCTCGGCATCGTGAGCCCGCTGCGCGACATCGCGACCCGCGGCACGGTCGACGGCCGGCCGTTCCATGCCCAGGTCGAGCGCGTCGGGCTCGCTTATCGCGTCGCCCATGGCGGCGCGCAGATCGAGGCCCGCGTGCTGTCGCCGCGCGCCGCCGAGCTGCAGGCGCTGATGCCGTTCAAGCCGCCGCCGGATCTGTCGCGCTTCCTGCTGTCGCCGATGCCGGGGCTGCTGGTCGAGATTGCGGTGGCAGCGGGGCAGGCGGTCCGGGCCGGCGAGCGGCTCGCCGTTGTCGAGGCGATGAAGATGGAGAACATCCTCGTTGCCGGCCACGCCGGCGTCGTCGCCAGGGTGGTCGCCGAGCAGGGCGCGAGTCTGGCGGTCGACGACGTGATCCTCGAATTCGACAGCGCGAAGGCGCCGCCGTGAGCGAGCCCTCGAGCCGGCCGTTCACGGTGCTCGGCATCCAGCAGGTGGCGATCGGCGCGCGCCGCAAGGCCGCGCTGCGAACGCTCTGGATCGACATGCTCGGACTCGAGCCGAGCGGCAGCTTTCGCAGCGAGCGCGAGAACGTCGACGAGGACATCTGCAGCATCGGCAGCGGCCCGACCCGGGTCGAGGTCGACCTGATGGAGCCGATCGATGCGGATGCCAAGCC
>JALYXU010000105.1 GCA_030946925.1 Pseudomonadota bacterium | reverse complement strand
ACCTCTTGAAGGTGCGGGGCATGAGCATGAAGGACGCCGGCATCATGGATGGCGATCTGCTCGCGGTGCAAAAGGCGAGCGAAGCGAAGAACGGCCAGATCGTGGTCGCCCGGCTCGGCGACGAGGTCACGGTCAAGCGCTTCAAGCGCACCCGCGCCGGGGTCGAGCTGCACCCGGAGAACGAGGCATTCGAGCCGATCGCGGTCGGCCCGGAAGACGCCTTCGAGATCGAGGGACTGGCGGTCGGCCTGATCCGCAACAACATGCTGATGTAACCCGCGAGGGGTTCGACGTGGTCATCAAGTCCCCCAAGGCGGCAAGCCCGGCCGAGTGCGTGCGGCTCGAGCAGCTGCCGAACATCGGCCCGTCGATCGCCGCCGACCTGCGACTGATCGGTATCGAACGCCCCTCCGATCTGAGCGGCAAGGACGCCTACGTGCTCTACCTCGCCCTGTGCCGCAAGACCGGGCAGCGGCACGACCCGTGCGTGCTCGATACCTTCATGGCCGCCACCGACTTCATGCGCGGCGCGCCGGCCGCGCCCTGGTGGGCCTACACCGCCGAGCGGAAAGCGACTTTCGGCACGCTCTGACCGGGCCGGTCGCAACTAGCCGCCGGAGTCGCGCTTTTCCGGGCGCTCCCCGAGTTCGCCGTTGCGAACAATGGCGGATCGGCATCCCGCCGAGCCGCTCTTGTCGCCATGCCATTGCCTCGGCTTCGCGCCGTCTTCAGCTCGTTTCTGAGCTCGGCTCACGAAAGCACGCTGGCGCAGCGTGTCGAGGGTTGCCCGCCGCTCGCCTGGCGCGTCGGCTGGAGGTTCAACTGGATGCGTCGCGACGACAGCCTGCCCGAGGCACGGCTCGACTTCGCCGATGCGCTGATCGACGTGCGCAGCGCGGCCGCCATCCACCTGCTCTCGCGCATCGCCGTGACCCGCTCCCTGCAGGCCCTGTGGCACTTCCGCGAGGACGTCTTCGGTCTGATCGCGGATCGTCATTGCCAAGCCGAGGCAACCAGCCGCCTCGCTGCGCTGAATCGCCACTTTCGCCGCGGCGGCGCCCGATCTGTGCGGACGCCGTCGCGATGGAGCAGAGCCGATCCACGCGGCAACGCCTGCCCTCAGACGCCGAGGTAGTCGCTTTTGCCGATGGCAACTCCGTTGTGGCGCAGGAGCGCGTAGGCAGTGGTCACGTGGAAGAACAGATTCGGCAGGGCGACGTGCTTCAGGTAGACCTCGCCGGTCATCGTCACCGGCCCGTCCCGACGCTTGATCGTGATCTCCCGGGCCTCGCTGCCGTCGATCGAATCGGCAGGCACCGACTTGACGAAGTCGATCGTCTTCATGATCCGCTGGCGCAGCTCCGCAATCGTCTTCTCCTCGTCCTCGAACGCCGGCGCTTCGATGCCGGCCAGCCGCGCAACGCAGAACTTGGCGGTGTCGCAGGCAATCTGGATCTGCGTGGTGAAGTCGAGCATGTCGGGCGCGAGCCGCGCCTGCAGATAGACCTGGGTTTCGAACTTTTTCTCGGCGGCATGCGCTTCGGCCTTGTCGAGCCAGCTGGCGAGATTGCCGAGCATGCGCACGAAGATGGGCGCGCTGGCTGAATACATCGAGATCGACATGGGGTGTCCTTGAGGTGAGCGGCCGATCCTACCCGCGCGGTCGAGGCCGTGCACAATGGCTCGGCGGCCTTTTCTCGGCCGCCCCGTCACCGGTCCGGTCCCGTGAACATCATCATCCTCGACGACTACCAGGATGCCGTGCGCAAGCTCAAATGCGCATCGATCCTCGAGCAGCTCAACGCCAAGGTCTTCACCAACACGGTCAAGGGAATCGGCCAGCTTTCGGTGCGCCTGCGCGACGCCGAGGTGCTGGTGCTGATCCGCGAGCGAACGCACTTTCCGAAGCAGCTGCTCGAGAAGCTCCCCAAGCTCCGCTTGATCTCGCAGACCGGCAAGGCCGGCTCGCACATCGACATCGAGACCTGCACCCGCCTCGGCATCGCCGTGGCCGAGGGCGTCGGCTCGCCGGTGGCGCCAGCCGAGCTGACCTGGGCGCTGATCATGGCGGCGATGCGCCGCCTGCCGCAGTACATCGGCAACCTGAAGCACGGCGCCTGGCAGCAGTCCGGGCTGAAGGTGGGCTCGATGCCACCGAACTTCGGCGTCGGCATGGTGCTGAAGGGCAGGACGCTCGGCATCTGGGGCTTCGGCAAGATCGGCCAGCTGGTCGCCGGCTACGGCAAGGCCTTCGGCATGGATGTCCTGGTCTGGGGCCGCGACGCCTCGCGCGCACTGGCCGAGAGCGCCGGTTATGCCACCGCCGCGAGCCAGCAGGATTTCTTCGCGAATGCCGACGTGCTGACGCTGCACCTGCGCCTCAACGAGGAGACGCGCGGCATCGTCAAGCTCGAGGCGATGTCGCGCATGAAGCCGACCGCCCTGCTCGTCAACACGTCTCGCGCCGAGCTCATCGAAGAAGGCGCGCTGGTCTCGGCCCTCAGCCGCGGCCGGCCGGGCATGGCCGCGGTCGACGTGTTCGAGAGCGAGCCGACGCTGCAGGGCCATCCTCTGCTGCGCCTGGAAAACGCCGTCTGCACGCCGCACATCGGCTACGTCGAGCAGGACAGCTACGAGCTCTACTTCCAGGCCGCCTTTGCCAACGTCGCCAACTTCATCGCCGGCCGACCGAGCAACATCGTCAATCCCGACGCCCTCAAGGTCAATCGATGAGCCGGGCATGACGGCAACGTCGCCGTCGGAAAATCCGCCGGCGCCGCGTCCGACCTCGAAGACCGAGCTCTTCTTCACCTTCAACCGGCTCGCCTTGCAGGGCTTCGGCGGCGTTCTTGCCGTCGCCCAGCGCGAGCTCGTCGAACACAAGGGCTGGCTGACCAAGACCGAATTCATCGAGATGCTCGCGCTCGGACAGGTCTTGCCCGGGCCCAACGTCGTCAACATGGCGCTGATGTTCGGCGACCGCTTCTTCGGCATGCGCGGCGCCTTCGCGGCACTCGGCGGAATGCTGGCGCTGCCCCTCGTGATCGTGCTGTCGTTGACGGCCGCCTACGCGGAGTTCGCGCGCGTCGCCTTCGTCTCCGGGGCACTGCGCGGCATGGGCGCCGTCGCCGCCGGCTTGATCCTCTCGACTGCGCTGAAGCTGATGGGGACGCTGCGGAGCAACCAGCTCGGCCTGCCCCTGGCTGCCATTTTCGCGACCCTCACCTTCATCGCCATCGGCTTGCTGCGCTGGCCGCTGATCTGGGTTCTGGCCGGGCTCGGCTCGGTGGCGATCGGCCTTGCCTGGAGACGCCTGAGATGACGCGCCGACGCCTGCCCGGTTGCCGCACGCGAGGCATTGCAGCCGGATGATGCCGACACTGAGCCCGCAACTCGGCGCCGACGATCTGCTCGGCCTGCTCGGCCACTTCCTGCTGCTGAGCCTGCTCGCGGTCGGCGGCGCGATCACGACCGCACCCGACATGCACCGCTACATCGTCGACCAGCACCACTGGCTCACCGACGCGCAGTTCAGCGCCTCGATCGCGATCGCCCAGGCGGCGCCTGGCCCGAACGTGCTGTTCGTCGCGGCGATCGGCTGGAACCTCGCCGGACCGCTCGGGACCTTGGCGACGATGGTCGGCACCCTGCTGCCGTCGACCGCTCTCACGCTCTACGTCAATCGCTGGGGCCTGCGCCGGCGCGAGACCCGCGGCCTGCGTGCCTTCACGACCGGCATGACGCCGCTGACGATCGGCCTTCTCGTCACCACCGGCTGGGTCCTGGCCCTTCCCTACGTCGTCGACAGCCCGCAGTGGCTCGGCGCCGTCGCGCTCGTCGCCTTCAGCATCGTCGCGATGACGCAGACGCGGATGAGTCCGATCTGGCTGGTCGGGGTCGGCGCCGTGATCGGCGCGCTCGGCTGGGTCTGAGGCTGGCGCGCCCTAACGGGTCCCGAACAACCTGTCGCCGGCGTCACCGAGTCCGGGGATGATGTAGCCGTTCTGGTCGAGGTGGCTGTCGACCGCCGCAGCCCAGCAGCGCACGTCGGGATGCGCCGCGGTCAACGCGGCGACGCCCTCGGGCGCGGCGACCAGGACCAGCGCCCGGATGTCGGTGCAGCCGCGCGATTTCAGCAGCGCGATGGCCGAGTTCATCGAGCCGCCGGTCGCCAGCATCGGATCGAGGACGATCGCCGTGCGCGCATGCAGGTCGCTCGCCAGGCGGTCGACATAAGGCTCCGGCAACAGCGTCGCATGGTTGCGGGCGATGCCGACGACGCTGACCTTGGCGTTCGGAATCGTGTCGAGCACGCCGTCAAGCATGCCGAGGCCGGCGCGCAGGATCGGCACCAGCGTCACCTTCTTGCCGCTGATGCGCTCGACCTGAACATCGCCGGCCCAGCCGCTCACGCTCGAGGCCTCGAGCGGAAAATCGGCGGTCGCCTCGTAGGCGAGCAGGCGACCGAGCTCCGAGGTGATCTCGCGAAAGCTCTTGGTCGAGAGCGTCGCCGATCGCAGCAGGCCGACCTTGTGCCGGACCAGGGGATGACGCAGCTCGATCACGGGCATCAGGGACTCCTCGACAGGCGCTGCCGCGCCGCTTCGTACAGGCACACGCCGCTAGCCACCGAGACGTTGAGGCTTTCGACCGCGCCGAGCATCGGCAGGTGGACCAGCTCGTCGCAAGTCTTCGCCGTCAACTGTCGCAGTCCCGAGCCCTCGGCGCCGAAGACGAGCGCCAGCGGCCCGGCCAGGTCGAGCGCGTAGATCGAACGCGGCGCGTCTTCGGCGGTGCCGACGATGCGGATGTCGCGTTCCTTCAGCTCGTTCAGGGTTCGCGCCAGGTTGGTGACCATGAAGTACGGCACCGTCTCGGCGGCGCCGCTCGCGACCTTCGCGACCGTGGCGTTGATGCCGACCGCGTGATCCTTCGGTGCGATCACCGCATGCGCGCCGGCGCCATCGGCGACGCGCAGGCAGGCGCCGAGGTTGTGCGGGTCGGTGATGCCGTCGAGCACCAGCACCAGGGCGGGCTCGCCGGTAGCGTCGACGGCGTCGAGGGTGTCGTCGAGCGAGTGGCTCTGCGCCAGCGCCTCGACTCGGGCGACCACGCCCTGGTGGCGATGGCTGCCGCTCATCGCCTGCAAACGGCCGTCGTCGCTCTCGACGACGCGCACGCCGGCAC
>JALYXU010000092.1 GCA_030946925.1 Pseudomonadota bacterium | reverse complement strand
AGCGCTGGTACGCCATTCAGCTCGAGCGCCTGCACGAAGATGCCGGCCCTCGTCTAGCCGACGTCGGGCACCTCGTTCGCATGGCGGCAGGTTATCTCTCGCGCAGCCGGTTTCTTACCGAGCTGACTTTGGATCCACCGGCTGCCACGAGCGATGAAGCGGGTCCACCGGGCCTCGACGAGGACTACCTGATCCTGTCGACGATCCATTCAGCCAAGGGCCAGGAGTGGACCGCCGTCACCGTGCTCAACGTCGTCGACGGCTGCGTGCCGTCGGACATGGCGACCGGAGTGTCAGCCGAGATCGAAGAAGAGCGGCGCCTGTTGTACGTGGCGATGACGCGGGCGCGGCAGCACTTGCACTTGATGGTGCCGCGACAGTTCTATGTAGCGAAGCAGGCCGCGTTCGGCGATCGGCATGTCTATGCGTCGATTAGTCGCTTCCTGCCGCAGGCCATCCGCGACCAGTTCGATCACCTCGAACCGACGGCCGGCGTGGGAGTCGACCCCGTCACGTCCGCACGGGAGCAGACGGGAAACTCGCGCCTCGAGGTGCCAAGCACTCCAGTCGCGGCGCGACTTCGCGCCGCGTGGAGGTGACCTCGAGCCGCGAGGCTTCTCTGCTCAAGCCTTGTTGAAGACGTCCTTGGCCTTTTCCTTGGTGTCGCCGTATGTCGCCTGTGTTTTCCCGGCTGCCTCGTCGACCTTGCCTTCATCCCGGAGGTTCGGATTGCCCACGACCTTGCCCGTGGTTTCCTTGATGTTGCCCTTGACCTCTTCGACTCGGCCTTTGACTTGATCCTTGTTCATGCAGATTCCCTTTCAGCAATGGATGAGATGACTTCGGTCGCCCTGCGAACGAAAGTTCCGAGCGATGTTTCACTCTGCGCGACGCTGCAACTGCGGTCTGTCGGCAAGGGCACGAATGGCACGTAGGACGGTCCGCCGGGGGGCGTGCAGACCGCGCTAAAGTTCGATCTGCCCTGTCACCCAATGCGAGCGGGAACGCCATGAAGATGCTCTGGTCGCCACGTGTTTCGTCCTGCGCCGCAGCCTCGTTCATGGCGGTCTTCGCCCTCGGCTGTGCCGGTCCCGAGACCGCCCCTTCGCAAACGCCGGCCCCGGCCGCCTCCGCCGCGGTGCCGGCGGCCGCCGCACCGGTGCCTCCTGCCACGGCCAGCCTCGTGGCTGCGCCTTTTGCCGAGAGCGTGTCGCGAGCCGGCGAGCGACTGCTGCAGGATGCCCAGAAAGCGGTCGGCACCGGGCCGCGGGAGCTTGTCATCGATCCGCTCATCGACGCCAGCACCGGCCAGCAGACCGCCGGCACGGTGCAGATGGGAACGCAGCTTGCGGCCATGGTCAAGACCCGTGCGCCGCAATGGAACGTCCGGCCGCTGTCGCGCACCAGCCTCGGCAATGGGCCGCTTCTGCTGATCGGCACGCTGACCGCGATCAACACCAGGAACGTTGCCACCGACAACGCCGACGCGTTCCGGGTCTGCCTGGTGCTGATCGACCTGCGCACCGGCAAGCTCATCGCCAAGCGCGTCGATCGGGCGACCGCCGCCAGCGTCGACGCGGAGCCGACTCCGTTCTACCGTGACAGCCCGACCTGGGCCCTCGACAAGACGGCAGTCGCCTACGTCAAGTCATGCCAGGGCAGCTCGCCCGGCGACGCCATCGACCCGCGTTATCTTCTTCGCCTGCCGGCTGCCGCGCTCATCAACGAGGCGCAGATCGCGTTCGCCGATCACAAGCCGGTCGACGCCTATCGCTTGTTCCGCGAGGCCCAGTCGATCGCCGATCCGGAAGACCTGCGCGTCCTCAACGGTCTCTATCTTTCGAGCTGGCGCACCGGCAAGAAAAGAGAGGCGGCCGATACCTTCGGCAAGATCGTCGGCGTCGGCCTCAACGCCAAGCGCTTGCCGATCAAGATCTTCTTCAACCCCGGCTCGACGACCCTGCTTCAGTCGGCCGACCTGCGCTCGCAATACGCGGTGTGGATCCACGAAGTGGCCTTGCAGGTGGCGCTGCGCGACAACTGCATGAAGGTCACCGGCCACACCAGCCGCACCGGCGATGCCGCCGCCAACGACGTGCTCTCGCAAAAGCGGGCCGGCGTCATCAAAGCCAGCCTCGAGAAGCAGAACCGGAAGCTCGCGGCGCGGGTCACTGCCGACGGTGTCGGCTCACGCGAAACGATCGTCGGCCTGGGCACCGACGATCTGCGCGACGCGCTTGACCGGCGGGTCGAGTTCCGCACCGTCGACTGCAGCTGAGCGGCGGCCGCCGACGGCGCCGATGCGGCGGTTCTCGCTGCGCCGTTGCGCCAGCCGGGTCAACAGCTGCATGGTGGCATCGACGTTGCGAGAGATCGGAAAATGAAGCATCGCCCGCTTCCGTGCGGCGCGCCCGGCCTGCAGGCGCAGCGCGTCGTCCTCGAGCAGATTGATGACCCAAGCCGCCAGGCCTTCGTAGTCGCCATCGGTGGCAACCCAGCCGCTGACGCCGTGCTCGAGCAGATCGGCGACGCCGCCGACCTGCGTCGCGACGACCGGGAGACCGCAGGCCATCGCTTCCATGACGGCCAGCGGCATCGCTTCCGAGTGCGACGACGACACCAGCACATCGAGCTCGGCGAAGACATGCGGCATCTCGGTCTGGTTGCCGGCGAGGTGGACATTCCCATCGAGGCCGAACTGTTCGATGAAGGTCTGGAGCTGACGCTTCATCGGCCCCTCGCCGACCAGCACGAAGTGGCTTCCTGGGTGGGCTGCTTGCACCGCCAGCGCCATGCGCAGGAACACGTCCGGGCCCTTCTCGACCGAGAGCCTGCCGACATAGCCGATCAAGGGCGCTGCCAGGTCGATGCCGAAGCGACTGCGCAGCAAGCCAGAGCGTGGCAGGCTCGGCGTGAAGACTTCGGTGTCGACGCCGTTCGGGATCAGATGAAGATGCCGGGCGGCGACACCGACGCCGAGGGCGTGCAGCAAACTGTGTCGGCAGACCACGGCGAGATGGGTCGCAGCGGCGCGATGCACCTCGAGATCGATCGAGGTGAGCTGGCGGCCATGGATGGTGGCGAGGACGGGCTTGTCGGTCAGCTTGCCGATCAGGCCCGCAAGCACGTGGGCGTTCGGCAGGTGCGACTGGATCACGTCGATGGCATTCGCCTGGACCAAGGCACAGCCGAGCTGGATCGATTGCCAAGACGGCTCGTCGTCGATCGCCGCAATCGTCACCTCCGCGCCGCTGCTCCGCAGCCGCTCGGTCAACGGGCTCTCGAAGGGGCAGAGCACGGAGACCCGGAACCGATCGCTCGGTAATCGCTCGACGAGGCGCGCGACGCACGTTTCCATCCCGCCGACGATCGCGTTGCCGATGATCTGGAGGACGTGCAGACGGCTGGTGGCGGCGTGCAGCGGGATCGTCGGCGACATGATGCGGCGTGACCTTTTTCTTCAACAACAAACGTCTTGCAGGCGGAGCGGTCGGCCGGCGTCGGTGTCGGCGTCGGCATCGACGTCATCGCCGACGTCATCGCCGACGGCCGCGCCGTCGAGGCCCAGCCAGGCTGCGGCAGTGCCGCCCCAGATGCGGCGCCGGGCTTCGGCGCCGACCTCGAGCTGATCGAGCAGATCGGTGACCCAGCCCATGCGTTCTGCGATCTGCGCGCCGCTGCAAGGCAGGAAGCAATCGCTGCCGAACTGCAGCGATTCGGCGCCGAGCACCTCGATCGCCTTGGCCAGAGCGTCCTTCCGATAGGCGGGCGGCGGGCCGAACGAGATGTCGAAACGAAACATGGCGGAGTCGGCGGGAACGCCATGGATGCGGTCGATCAGGCCGACCGCGATCGCTTCGTCGACCCATGGCCAGCCGAGATGCGCAAGGGTCACTTTCAATCCGGGGTGATCGCGCAGTGCCTCGAAAAAGCTCGGCCTGCAGAAGCGACCGGAGCGGCCGTCGATGAAGATGCCGCTGTGGAACAGGATCGGCACGCCGAGCCGGCGCGCTTCCGCGAAGACCGGCTGAACGTCGGCGTCGTATGGATACCAGCCGGTCGGCACCATCTTGACGCCACGCAAGCCGAGGCCCTCGATCGCATGGCGCAAATGCCCGGGCGCGGCCGGGTCGCGCGGGTCGACCACGGCGAAGCCGATCAGTCGGTCGGCATGGCCTCGAACCAGCTTGGCCAGGTGCGCGTTGGCACGCGTCAGCGAGGCGGCATCGTCGAGCGAAAAGCCTTCGCTGAGGAACGGTGCGAGCAGCACCGCGATGTCGACGCCGGCGTCATCGAGCGAGCGCAGGACCTCGCCACTGCGCTCGATCCCGGAGCAGTGGACGTGGGCGTCGATGATCATCGGGAGCCGGCGCCGGCGCGGACCCCGGCACTGCCGGGATGGGCGGGCGTGAGGGACGCGGCCGTCGGCGCGCGCTCGCCGGCGTCCCCGGCCAGCAGCGCCGCTTTTGGCCGGACCAGCGGCGCTGCGGCCAGACACCCCTCGATCGCGGCGGCAATTTGCGCCGCCGTGTCGTCCCATGAATAGGCAGCCACTTGCGCGGCCATGCGAACACGGCGAACTTCGGCATCGGCACCAGTCTCGGCCAGCGCGTCGCGACAGGCGGTGACGAAGCTCGGCGCATCGTCGGCGATGGCGACGACGTCGCCGAAGCTCACGACGACATCACGGATCGGCGTGCTGACGATGGGCTTGCCGGCGGCCATGTACTCGAGTGTCTTGGTCGGACTGATGAAGCGGGTCGAGTCGTTCAAGGCGAACGGCATCAGTGCGACATCCCAGCCGGCGAGGAGTTGCGGCAGGACGTCGTACGACTGCTGCCCGAGCCAATGCAGGTTCGGCCGGCGCGGCAGGGTGGTGGGGTCGATCTTCACCACCGGCCCGACCATCACGACGTTCCATGCGGTATCGGCGTCGGCGATGGCGGCGATCAGCGCGAGGTCGAGGCGCTCGTCGATGACGCCGAAAAAGCCGAGACGCGGCGCCGGAACGTGGCCCTGCAATCGCGCCGCGGCCTGGACCCGGGCCGCGTCGGCGGTGGCCCGGGCGGGTGCGTAATGCGCTGCATCGACAGCGCTCGGCAAGCAAAGCACGTTCGGATTCAGCGAGTGCTTCGCCTCGTACAAGCTGAGGCCGCCGGTCAGGACCAGCTGCGCCGATTTCAGCAGTGCCGTCTCGCGCTGCCGCATCTGCCTCGGCGCGCCCTTGAAGGCCGAGAGCTCATCCATGCAGTCGTAGACGATCGCCCGCGGCTGCAGCTCCTGCAGCAGCGGCAGCGCCATCGGCGTGTAGAACCAGGCGATCGTGTCGACGATGCATTCGGCTGCGAACCAGTCGGCGATCAGCGGCTCGAGGATCGCCAGCTGGTCGTCGTGGAAGCCGGGCGCTTCGACCGGCGTGTGCGGCCGCAGGACCCGCACGCCCTGCATCGGCGCCGAGTCCTCGAGCCATGCCGGTCCTTCGCAGCGAACCGGTTCCTCGATAAAGACAACCGGGTAGCGCAATGCAAGGCGAGACAGCAGATGCTGCGGTCGCTGGAACACGAAGTTCCAGCGCAAATGCGAGAAAACGACGATGTGCGGCATGAGGTGCGAGGAGAAAATCAGGCGCGGTGAACCATCACTGCTAAATGGGCAAGGCTGTCGTTGATGCACCGAAGCGCGACGCAAGTGCAGGCATTCAGCAAACGGTGTGCCGGTGCTCGAGCCGGCTGCCGGATCGGGTAAGGTCCGCGAATGCGACGGTTCGGCGTCAGATCGATGCTTCCGAGGTGCGTGGACAGAGCGGTACGGCCCCTGGTGTCCTTGATTTGCGTGCTCTGCCTGGCCGGATGCGCCTCGCCGCCTCGGCCCGGACGTGTCGCGGCGCCGGCCACCGACGGCCCGGGCGC
>JALYXU010000069.1 GCA_030946925.1 Pseudomonadota bacterium | reverse complement strand
CCGCGCGAGGCCTTGAAGACCAGCGCCTCGAAGCCCGGCGTGATCGGCGTCGACAGCTCGACGCTCAGCGCCTTGGCCCGGGCGATCACTTCCTGCGGATCGGAGATGTCGGCCGGCGTGATCTTGTTCATCACGTCGGCGGCGGCGTAGCCGAGCATCCGCTCGGCGCCGACGTTGAAGATCTGGATCACGCCCTTCGCGTCGGTCGCGATGCTCGAGAAGTTGGCGCTGTTGAAGATCGCGTTCTGCAGCGCCCCGGTCGTCAGCAACGCCTCCTGCCGCCTGACCTCGGTGATGCCGTCGGCCTTGATGGCGTCAGCGCCGACGGTCGAACCGTTCTCTGTTGTGGACATGGGCACTTTCCGCAACGATGGCGCGACGAACCGGAGGGCCGCACTGGTCGGCGCGGCGACAGGAGAACAAGCAGGACGGCGAACCGCCGAAGACCGGCGTCGCTTGAAGTTCTTCTCGTCGGGCATCCTACTGCCCGAGCTGCCGATGCCGAGCCAGGCGCAGCCGCCGACGCCCGATTGATCGGTCGGAACGGGGCAAATCGCACACTATCCCGAGGCGCGGGCCGCAATGCGATGAGGCATCGATGCGGGCCTGAAGGGCAATCCCTCGACATCGAAGCGAGGACGCAAAGCTTGACGAGGATCAAGCCCGGCGCCGGGCCGCAGCTCGACACTTGCCGCACGCAGCGACGAGGAGCAGCAGCGATGGACATTGCCCTGGCGGCCCCGGCCGGCCTTCACAAGCGCAGCGTGGCCGCGGAGGGCAGCGCAGCTCCGCGCTACGACGACGGCGCGGTCCGCATGTTCAGCCTGGCGGCGGTGCTCTGGGGCGTCGTCGGCATGAGCGTCGGCGTGCTCATCGCCGCGCAGCTGACCTGGCCGCAGCTCAACTTCGGCATTCCGTGGCTCAGCTACGGTCGGTTGCGCCCGCTCCATACCAACGCCGTCATCTTCGCCTTCGGCGGCTGCGCGCTGATGGCGAGCAGTCTCTACGTGGTGCAGCGGACGTCGCAGGTGACGCTGTTCCTGCCCAAGCTCGCCTGGTTCGTGTTCTGGGGCTGGCAGGCCGTCATCGTCGCCGCCGCGATCACCTTGCCGCTCGGCCTCACGCGCGGCAAGGAATACGCGGAGCTCGAATGGCCGATCTCGATCCTGATCGCGATCGTCTGGGTCGCCTACGCGGTGGTTTTCTTCGGCACGATCGGCACCCGCAAGGTCCGCCACATCTACGTCGCCAACTGGTTCTACGGCGCCTTCATCATCGCCGTCGCGCTGCTGCATATCGTCAACGGCGCGTCGATCCCGGTCGGGCCGTGGAAGAGCTATTCGGTCTACGCCGGCGTGCAGGACGCGATGGTCCAGTGGTGGTACGGCCACAACGCAGTCGGCTTCTTCCTGACCGCGGGCTTCCTCGGGATGATGTATTACTTCATTCCGAAGCAGGCCGAGCGGCCGGTCTACTCGTACCGGCTCTCGATCGTCCACTTCTGGGCCCTGATCTTCACCTACATGTGGGCCGGCCCGCACCACCTGCACTACACGGCGCTGCCCGACTGGGTGCAGTCGATCGGGATGGTCTTTTCGCTGGTGCTGCTGGCGCCGAGCTGGGGCGGAATGATCAACGGAATGATGACGCTCTCGGGTGCCTGGCACAAGCTGCGCGACGACCCGATCCTGAAGTTCCTGATCGTCAGCCTGTCGTTCTACGGCATGAGCACCTTCGAGGGGCCGATGATGTCGATCAAGACGGTGAACGCGCTCTCGCACTACACCGACTGGACCATCGGCCACGTCCATTCAGGGGCGCTCGGCTGGGTCGGCCTGATCTCGATGGGCACGCTCTACTACATGGTGCCGCGCATGTACGGGCGGATCAAGATGTACAGCGTTCCGGCGATCGAAGTGCACTTCTGGATCGCCACGCTCGGCATCGTCCTCTACATCGCGGCGATGTGGATGGCCGGCGTGATGCAGGGCCTGATGTGGCGCGATGTCAACCCCGACGGCACCCTCGTCTACAGCTTCGTCGAGAGCGTCAAGGCGACCTTTCCGTTCTACGTCGTTCGGCTGTGCGGCGGGATCCTCTATCTCGCCGGCATGTTGCTGATGGCCTGGAACGTCGTCATGACCGCCCGCGTCGGCCGCGTGCCGGAACCGAAGAGCCTGGTCGGCCCCTTGCTGCCCGGCCTCGCGGCGGCATGAACCCCAGGAGACAACGATGAGCCATCCCCTCGCGCCGGTCTCGGGCCACGAGAAGATCGAGACCAACAACTTCCTGATGATCGTGCTGATCCTGCTCGTCATCGCGGTCGGCGGCGTGGTCGAGATCGTGCCGCTCTTCTTCCAGCGCTCGACGACCGAGCCGACCCCGGGTCTGAAGCCGTTGACGGCCCTGCAGCTGGCCGGCCGCGACGTCTATGTCCGCGAGGGTTGCTACAACTGCCACTCGCAGATGATCCGCTCTCTGCGTGCCGAGACGCTGCGCTACGGCCACCAGTCGATGCCGGGCGAGTTCGTCTACGACCACCCGTTCCAGTGGGGCAGCAAGCGGACCGGCCCCGACCTGCACCGGGTCGGCGGCAAGTACAGCAACGAGTGGCAGCGCCTGCACCTGAACAATCCGCGCGACCTGGTCCCCGAGTCGAACATGCCGGCCTACCCGTGGCTGGCCGGCACGCCTGCCGACGACACCACGATCGCGGCGCACCTGCGCGGCTTGCGCCGGGTCGGCGTGCCCTACAGCGACGCCGACATTGCCGGCGCCGCGGCCAGCGTGCACGGCAGGACCGAGGTCGATGCGCTGATCGCCTACCTGCAGGTCCTCGGCACGTCGGTCAAGTAACGAGGAGACGCCCCGTGAGCAT
>JALYXU010000062.1 GCA_030946925.1 Pseudomonadota bacterium | reverse complement strand
CTCGCTTCCCGCAAAATCACGCCCTCCACAGACATCAGCAGCCCATGAGCAAAGCCTTCGCTTCGCAAGCCGATCTTGCCGAAAAGCCGGTCACCTTCAGCCGGCTCTCCGACAACGCCTATGCCTATACGGCCGAGGGCGACCCGAACACCGGCGTCGTCATCGGTGACGACGCCGTGATGGTCATCGACACGCAGGCCACGCCGGTGATGGCGAACGACGTGATCCGGCGCATCCGAGAGGTCACCGACTTGCCGATCAAGTACGTCGTGATGAGCCATTACCACGCCGTGCGCGTGCTCGGCGCCAGCGCGTACGTGGCCGAAGGCGCCAGCGAGATCATCGCCAGCGAGGACACGCGCGACCTCATCGTCGAGCGCGGCGCCGCCGACATGAAGAGCGAGATCGAGCGCTTCCCGCGGCTCTTTCGCGCCGTCGAGACGATCCCCGGCCTGACCTGGCCGACGCTCACCTTCAAGGGCGAGATGACGGTCTGGCTCGGCAAGCTCGAAGTGAAGCTGATGCAGCTCGGCCGCGGCCACACCAAGGGCGACACGGTGGCCTGGCTGCCGCAGCAGAAGATCCTCTTCAGCGGCGACCTGGTCGAGTACGGCGCCACCGCCTACGCCGGCGACGCCTACTTCAGCGACTGGCCGGCGACGCTCGACAAGCTCGAAGCGCTCGGCGCTACGTCGATCGTTCCGGGCCGCGGCGCCGCGCTGACCGACCCGGCGATGTGCCGCGACGCCGTCGCCACGACGCGCGCCTTCATCGCCGAGCTTTTCGCGACGGTGAAGCAGGGCGTCGCGCAGGGCCACGACTTGCGCCGCGTCTTCGCCGACACCCATGCCGCGCTGACGCCGCGCTACGGCCAGCAGTTCATCTACGAGCACTGCATGCCCTTCGATGTGTCGCGGGCCTTCGACGAAGCCGGCGCGCATCGCGACCCGCGCATCTGGACCGCGGAGCGCGACCGGGAAATGTGGGCGACGCTGCAAGCGTGATGGCGACGACCTTGCCCGCAGCCGTGTCGGGTGCAGCCCGCTTCGGCAGCGGCCGCGCGGTGCGGCGCATCGAAGACGAGGCGCTGCTCCGTGGCCGCGGCCGCTTCACCGACAACGTCGGCGGCGGCGAAGCGACCATTGCGTTCCTGCGCTCGCCCTACGCACACGCCCGGATCGTCGGCATCGACAGCAGCGCCGCGCTCGCGTTGCCCGGCGTTTTGGCAGTCTTCACCGGCGCCGATCTCGCAGCCGCGGGCGTCAAGCGGATGGCGACCGCCGAAGGCTTCACGCGGACCGACGGCCGAACCACCGTCTCGCCACCACGGCGGGCGTTGGCGCACGAGGTCGCCCGTTACGTCGGCGAGCCGGTCGCAGCCGTGGTCGCGACCAGTCGCGATGCCGCACGCGACGGCCTGGAAGCGATCGTCGTCGACTTCGAAGCGCTCCCCGCCGTGACCGGCGTCGGCGCCGCGACCAGCCCCGGCGCACCGACCGTGACCGGGGACGCCGCCGACAACATCGCCGCCGAGATGCGACACGGCGACGCCGCCGCCACTGCTGCGGCGTTCGCCGGCGCGGCGCATCGGGTCGAGCTCGATCTCGTCAACCAGCGGCTCGCGCCGGCGCCGATGGAGCCGCGCAGCGTGGTCGCCTCGTTCGACGAAGCGAGCTCGCGAATCGAGGTGCGCCTGAGCAGCCAGATGCCGACGGGAGTCGCTGCCGGCATCGCCGGCGCGATCCCCGGCCTGGAGCCGTCGCAGGTCCATGTGCAGGTCGGCGACGTCGGCGGCGGCTTCGGCATGAAGACCGGCCTCTATCCCGAGGACATCGCGGTCGCCTACGCGGCGCGCGCCCTGAAGCGGGCGGTGCGCTGGCAGGCCGATCGAAGCGAGGACTTCATCTCGGCGTCGCACGGCCGCGACGTGACCAGCCGGGCCGAGCTCGCCCTCGACGCCGACGGCAAGGTGCTGGCCCTGCGGGTCCGCTCGCTCGCCAACGTCGGCGCCTACCCGACGCCGGCCGGCGTCGCCATCCAGCTCCTGATCGGGCCCTGGGTCTCGACCAGCATCTACGACATCGCGACGATCGACCTGCACATGATCGCGGTGCTGACGCACACGACGCCGACCGGTCCCTACCGCGGCGCCGGCCGGCCGGAGGCGATCTACATCATCGAGCGGCTGATGGACGCGGCGGCGCGCGAGCTGCATCTCGACCCCGCCGAGCTGCGACGCCGCAACATGATTCGTCCGGCGCAGATGCCGTACCGCAATCCGATGGCGCAGACCTATGACTGCGGCAGCTTCGAAAGCATCATGGACCAGGGCCTGGCGCTGGCCGACTGGGACAGCTTCGCGGCGCGGCGCCAGCAGAGTGCGTCGCGCGGCAAGCTGCGCGGCCGCGGCCTCGCCACCTTTCTCGAATGGACCGGCGGCAACGCCTTCGAGGAGAAGGTCAGCATCGACGTCACGGCCGACGGCTTCATCGAGATCTTCTCGGCGACGCAGCAGATGGGCCAGGGCATCCAGACCAGCTATGCGCAGCTCGCCGTCGATGTCTTCGGCGTGCCGATCGAGAAGATCCGGATCGTCCAGGGCGACACCGACCGCGGCAACGGCTTCGGCAGCGCCGGCTCGCGCTCGCTCTTCACCGGCGGCTCGTCGGTGCAGGTCGGCGCGCAGCGCACCGTCGATCTCGGCAAGACGCTCGCCGCCGACGCGCTCGAAGCGGCGGCCGGCGACATCGACTACAGCGAGGGCCGCTTCACGGTCGTCGGCACCGACCTCGGCATCGATCTGTTCGCGCTCGCCGGCAGGCAGCCGGCCAGCCGCATCCACGTCGACTCGACGATGAGCGTCGGCGGCCCGACCTGGCCGAACGCCTGCCACGTCTGCGAGGTCGAGATCGATCCCGAGAC
>JALYXU010000048.1 GCA_030946925.1 Pseudomonadota bacterium | reverse complement strand
GGCGTGCCGGGGAACGGCACGCTGGCGCTGCAGTGGCCGAACGACCAGTCGCCCGGAGCGATGACGCTGCCGACACTGATCTGGCCGTCGACCGTTTCCTTGGTGTGTGTCGTCAGGACCGAATCGGCCGTGTTCAGCGACGCCGGGAGGTAGGGCACCGGGTTGCCCATGACGTTGAGCGGCGCCGAGTCGACGCCGCTTCGATTGACGATCCGGCCGAGCACCTGACCCGTGACAAGCTGGCCCTGCGCGTCTCGGGCCATCGGTACCCTGACCCAGTGGTTGCTGCCGCTCGAATGCACCGTCGGGATGCCGGTGGCGCCGGCGTTGTCGGCCTGCCAGGCGCTGCTCAGCCCGATGTCGCCGAGGTCCCGCTCGGTGCCGACGATGGTGATGGCGCCGCCGCGGTTCGGCACGTCGTGCCACATGAAGCCGCTCGCCTGGTTCGGGTCGACCGGCCTGGTGATGGCGAAGGTGGCCTCGTACCTGACCTTGCCGTCCGGGTCCTTGCCGAGCTGGATGTCGGTGATGACGGCGTTGTGCGCGTCGGCAGGATCGAGCACGCCGAAGGCCCGCCCGCGCAGTGTCTGATAAGGAATCAGGCCGCCGGTGACGGCGGTGATGTTGTCGATGACCATCTGCGTCACACGCGCCTGAGCCGAGCCAACGCCTGCGGCGGTTGCCAGCACCAACGCGACCGCGCGGACCATCGAACCGTGGGTTCCTTGATCGAAGTGCTTCATCGAATCGTCTCCCTCCGGCTTGTCGGGGAGTGCCCGTGCAGCCGCTTCAAAGGATTTGCGCGTTGCCTTGGCGACGCCGCGTCTTGGAACGCACCACCAGACCCAGCATGCCCGCGAACAGCAGTGCGTAGGTCTCAGGCTCGGGAACCGGCGCAGCGGTGAAGTTGAACTGCGAAATCGTCGTCCTCGCGGACCCGCCGATGCAGTCCGTGCAGTTCATGAAAAAGCCGAACGACGACAGGGCCGTGAAGCTTCTCGTGCCGCTCTGGCTGCTCGCCCCGCCTGGATCCGAAAGCTGCGTCCGCAACGAGTCGACGATCACGCCGAAGATGTCGCCGCCCGGCCCGGCGCCGTCGGATGTCAGGTACGCCCAGCTGAAGGAATAGGTGCCGGCGAGGCCTCTCGTCACCTGGAGCTGGCACGGCCCGAGCGTCTGGAAAAAACCGCCCGAGCAGCTCGGCGAGTCGCCACTGGGACTGTTCGAGTTGCTGTCGGTCAGCACCAGCTGTGTCGTGGTGAAGGCGGCCGTTCCGAGGGTGGGCGAGCTGCCCGTGAGAGTGCCGGTGTTGGCGACCGCCCAGGTGGCCGGTGCGACCGGACCGGTGAAGTCGACAGCAGATGCGCTCCCGGCGAAACCCAGCAAGACGAGGGAAGCGATGGTCAGGGCTTTCATGGTTTCTCCAGTTGATCCAGGAAAAGGTGTGGCAGCGAAATCAGGGACCGGAGAAGACCAGCCGTTCCGGCGACGGGCCGAAGGAGCCGTTCGGCACCACGCCGGTGACGTTTCCGGGCTTCGACCAGTCGCACACGCCGTTGAAGAAGACGCGCTTGATCGCAGCGAGCTGCTGCGTCGTCACCGGCACCTTGTAGTCCGACGCGACCACCGGCTTCAGGTCGCACTTCATGATGTTCGCGGCCACCGGGCCCCCGGCCACGCGCCGTGGGAACGTCCATGACGGGAACAGCGCATTGCACGCCGTATCGGCTGTGCTCGAGAGCGTCTGCCTTTCCTGAATGAAGGTCGATGGGCCGCTCCAGCAGCCGTCCTGGATCGGCTTGGCGCGAATCACCTTGTCGCGTTGCGTCCCGGGCCCGGCGTCGGCCTTGTACGCTGCCACCCATTGAATGAAGGCCTTCCACGCGGGGTCGGCAGGAACGGGATTTCCTCGCCACATCACATGGTTGTCGGCGTTGCCGTTCATCTGCACAAGGCGATCACGCAGCGCGAAGTGGTACCACTGGTAGTGATAGCTGGCGTCGTCGTTGTAGATGCCGGAGATGTCGAACACCGGGATCGATGCCAGGCCGCCGTTGCCGCCGAGCTGCAGACCCGCTTGTTGGGCCCGAAGCATCGCTCCCGGATCCCCGACGGTGCGCCCCAGGACGTAGTTGGCGTCCTGGTCATAGCCGCCGACCTGGCTGTTCAGGAGGATGAATTGATTGACGTCGATGGCGCCCGCGTTCAACGCCTCGAGGCCGTACTGGACGCCGACGTTGTCGAACGGGCGCAGGGCGAAGCCGGTGGCAGGGTCGACGCCGTAGATGTTCTTGCTCGCGTCGTATACGGTCGGTCGCGCACCCGTCTTGTTGGTCACCGGGTCATAGCGAAGGCCGACTGGCACGATCGCGTTCCAGACGGCAGAGACGTAGCCCGTGAAGTCCACCCGGCCCGGAACCGGATCGGTACGACCCGCCTGATTGGCAGCGTCCGTGAAGGCCTTGACACTCTTGTAGCCGGTGATGGCCACGATCTGGGAATCCGTGAACGCGCTGGCGTTCGTGGCATAGAACACGTGGGTCAGCAGATGTCCGTCGGAGCCCGAGAAGGCAATGCCCAAGGGGTCCGGAAAGGTGCAGAGGATCATCACTCCGTCGAACAGCTTCGGAATCCGGTCGGCGGGTTGGGCGCTGCCGTAGGAACCGCCCGAGCAACCGGCGCTGACCGTGAAATCGGGGACGCCATGCGTCTCGATGAAGTGCTCCTTGGACATCATCGCCGCTTCGCTTTCGAGCACCGCGTTGCAGTTGTTGGAGGCGTGCTGCAGCGTGTTGGCGAACATCGCGCTGCCTTCGCCGAGGCGGTCGACGTTGAGCAGGCTGAAGTCGAAGCCGGCGATCGCCAGATTGCCTTGCGCGCCACCCTGGAGGTACCAGCCCCCGGGGCAACCGAAGCCTTCGACCGCAACCAGCCGGCGGTTCCACGCCTTGGGCGGCGCGAGCGGCGTCGGTGCCGATTCCTTGGTCGGATCGTGCAGGACCGCGCTCTGGTAGATGCCGCGGTCGACGGTGCCCGTCTCGACCCTCACGACGAAGGGAACCGTGAGGCCTGAACTGGTCGTCGTCGTGCCAACGTCTGCAGGCAGCACGCTCGTCGATGGCATGACCTTGAGTGCGCCGCCAGTCGTCGCCCGGTACATGTAGGTGATGCGCGTCTGTACCGAGCAGTCGGCATCGAGGGCCGGGCCCAGCGTGCTGCCGTCCGGCAGCACGAATTGCTGGGTCTGGCAGAAGAACGGAGTCTGGTGCGGGCCGGAAATGATGGGCCCCTGGATCGGCCAGTTGCGAACGGTCACCGATGCGGTCGTGCCGCTTCCGGAGACCGGGACCAGGTCGATCGTGCTGGTGCCGACCGGAAGGCCGCTGACAACGCCCAGCAGAGAGCCAGGCGTGACCTCCTTGAATCGGGTGGTCATGTCGCTGCCGCCGGCCAGGATCTTCACTGCGCTGGCCGCGGTGCCCGGCGGCAACGCCACCTGGACCAGAGCGTCCCCGCCGCTGATCAGCGACGGTTCGGAAGACAGGATCTGGATCGGATTCAGCGGATCGTTTTCGGCAAGCGCCACCGAGATGCCGTCGGCGCTGCTCGGCGTCGCGGCAGCCGTCCCCGACGACCCTCCGCCGCAACCGATCAGTGCCGCAGCAGCGAAGATCGAGGCCGCGCAAAGCGGCACCAAGGCCCACGGACCGCGGACGGAAATCGTTGCCATGAGAGTCTCCTGACTTCGCCCGTCCGCGCCGACATTCGACTTGGGCGAAACGTGTTTTTCTTGGATTCCGAAGGCAGCGTAAATCCGGCCGTTACATCTCGGCAATCAGGCTATTCACTACGGTCGCGCGCACGCTGTTTGCCCTCGAGGCTGCCGCGGCCTCGAGGGTCAACAGCCGAGCGTCAGCGACGAGGGCCAGCTCTTAGTGGTCGTGGCGCTCTATCCGACTGAACGGCGGACTCAATCGTCGTCGTGCGACAGGTGGATCTTCAAAATCTGGCCCAGGTCGTGCGGTGGGAAGCCGAAGCCGTTGTTGGACACGTAGAGGTTGCCGTCCGGACCGAACGTGATCGCCGTCGGCAGCGACAGGCCGGAGGCGACCACCTCGCGGGTGCCCGATCGATTCACCCGCAGCACGCGCCCCGTCCCCGGCGTCGGGAAACGTTCGCCGACCGTGTTCTCCAACACGTAGAGCCGACCAAGCCGGTCGAACGCGACTCCCAGAACCGTGGTGAAGCCGGTTGCAAACACTTCGAGATGGCCGCCGCGCGTGATCTTCAGGATCTTGGAGCTGCCCTGGACGATCGGAAACGGGTTCAGGTTGCCGACGTAGAAGGCGCCATCGTGAAAGGCAATCGACGTCGGCACGATGTGGCCCTGGCTGGCCGAGATGTCGACGACACGGCTGGTCCGGCCTTCATCCGTGACGCGATCGAGCTCGCCGTGGTTGGGCTCGACGACATAGAGGTCGTCGTCGACCGCGACCATGCTGTACGGCGTTCCATCGGGTTCGAAATCGTCGGGCTCGGGCGACTTCACCGGGTGGTGCATGTAGAACGCGCTCAAGTCGTTGATCAGCTCCCAGTGCCCGTGTCGGCCGACACGAAAGACGCCGTTCGGGATGCTCGGCACCCCATGCGAGCAGCCGGCCCCGCTGAGCAAGCCGTAGAGAACGCCGTCGACGAAAGCGACATCGGCGACACCGGAGGTCAGGCTTCCCTGGGTGTCGACCGTCTGGCTCGAAGGCAGATCGTCGGCGACCGTCTCGCGATAACCGTTGGCGTTGATGCGCGAGATGCGCGAGCCGGTCCGACTGCCGGAGTACGGCCCGACCGTCGGCACCTGCGTGCATTTATGCAGGGTCGTGTGCTGTCCGCCGATGCCGCCCTCGGCGACGTAGAGATGGTGGTCCGGACCGAATTTCAGGCCGCGCGGGTTGTTTAGACCGGTGGCGAATACGGACACCGGCGCATTGAGGTTGCCCGCGATGGGCCCTTCCTGCGACGACGCCCAGGGACTCCAGGCCAGACAGAGTGCTGCGGTCGCCGACACCGCGGCAATGCGGCCGACACGTTCGAGCTGCTTCATTAGGACTCCTCGTCGGCCGCATGGGGGGGAGGGCCGCGCCGGCGGCCGGCGGTCGCGTCCCTTCGTCCGCGATGCTAGGCATCCACCGTTGAAATTGGAAGGGGGCAGACGCCCCGGAGCAATGGAACCGACCGCGACGGCTCGACCGGCCGATCGAGTGCCTCGCTACCTGCCCGAGCCCGCCGCCACGTAGGCCCAGTAGGGCTGCGATCCCGCCCGCTCGCGCCGGACGAGCAGCCCAGGCAGGCGCGACTCGGGCACGCGCTGCGAGCCGTTCTGCAGGATCTGCCGGATGTCTTCCGACATCACCGGGTTGGAGGCGAAGACATCGTGGTTGAGGTCGCGGATCTCGCCGCTGGCGGCTTTGGTGATGTCGATGCTCTGCACCCCCGCGTGGAGCAGCGGCACGCCGTTCACGGAGTAGCCGGCGAAGGTCGTGATGCCTTCCCGGAACCAACCGACCTGCAGCGCGCGATCCACCGCCGACGCATAGAGGGTGATGCGGCTGCCGCCGTGGGCCGTGAGGTCGTCGATCCAGGCGGAGAAATCGCGCTCCGGCACCGCCGGTGCAGCAAGGATGATCTCGCCGATCTTCTGCCGAGCCGGGCTCCCAGTGTCTCTGAAGACCTTGACCAGGCCGGGCAGCAACACGCGGTTGCCCATGCTGTGCGCCATCACGTGAATGTGCTTGCCGGCGGTGGCGACTGCCACTTCGTTCAGGAACGCAACGAGCGAATCGACCGCCGCCTCGGCCCGGGACCGATCGGTGCCATAGCGCCAGAAGGTGCCTTGCGAAGGCCACGAGAAGACGAACATCGGACCGTCGAAGTTCAAGTCGCGGGCCAGCTGGGCGCCGCGCTTCAAGGCATCGTCGAAGCTGACGTTGAAGCCGTGCACGAAGACCAGCGCCGTCCCGGGGACCAGACGTGCCGCCTTCATGGAGGTTTCGACACGGCTCCGGAAGGCCGGCTCCGAGAGCACGTGCCTGGCCCGAATGAGGAGCCGCGCCGGGTCCGTGGCGCTGCCGACCGGAACGGCGGGCTCGACCTTGGGGCGCAGCTTCGTGGTGGTCGTGAACTGGGCCCCCGGCACGAGCACCGAAGCGCTGCCGAACCGGAGCGATGTCCCAGGGTCGCCGCCGAAGCGCCCTTCCTCGCTTCCCGGCACCGGCGCCCGATTGGTGCCGAACAGCACAGTCACTTCCGTCGCACTTTCCTTGCGAAGCTTGAGCCCGGCGCGGTAGTGCTGAAGCGACTGCACCTCGTCGCCGGCCCTCTTGTCGAGCTCGGCGAGTGCAAACAGCAGCTCCTCCGAATCGCCATTGAGCCGGTGCGAATCGCCGAGCGCGGCGCGCGCCGAGACGAGGTCGCCCTTTTCGAGGTAGAGCTTGCCGAGCGACAGCAACGCATCGCCTCGCATCAACGGATCGAGGGGGCTGCCTTCCTTGAACAGATCGGCGTTGCTGGCGATCACCTGGACTCGGCCGGTTTCCGCGACGATCGCCGCGTCGACCTGCTCGGCGAGGTCGTACTGCGTCACCATTGCTTCCCGGATGAGCAGGTCCATCTCGACGCGCGTCGGTCGGTCTGCGAACTTGATCGACTGCGCCGCCTGGATCAGTTGCACCGCGTCCTCGACGTGGCCGAGCTTGCCGGCAATGCCACTGCGCAGGATCAAGGCCTGGACCAGGAGCGCCTTGTCTTCGTCGTCGCTGCGTGGCGCCGCGATCAGAGCCTTGAGGAGAGCTTCGGCGCGGGCCAGATGCGCGTCGCACTCGGCGTATTCGCTGGCGCTCATCTCATGGATGCTCAGCTCGACGAGGGTTTCGGCGAGCTTGCCGCGGGCACTCGTGGGATCCCCCGCACGAATCGCCACGGCCTCGCGAAGCAGCTCGATGACGTAGGCCCTGCGACCGAACCCTTTCTGCACCGACTCGGCATAGAGCTCGAGCTTTTGCGCCATGCGCACGTCGTTCGCGCCGAAAGACTGGCGCCACTCACCCAGGGCTTCACGCAGCATCGCATCGGACTCCTCGCCGCGATCGGCCGCGAACAGCAGCGTGGCATCGAGGCCGAGCGCAAGGGCCAGCAGCTCATGTTCGGGGGGCCGGGTGAGACGACGAATCCGGACCACCTCGGTGGCCAAAGGCAGGGCCTCGACGAAGCGCTCCGCCTGCATTTCGGCGTTGGCCATGAGCTCGAGCGCGTCGGCCCGGGCCGGATCGTCGGCCGACAGCAGACCGGTGCGCTTGACACGTTCGCGTGCGAATGCCAGCGCAGCGGCGGGGCCGCCCTTGCTTGCCTCCAGGAACTCGGCGAACAGGCGCCGATGCGCTGCCAGGCGAGGCGAATCGACAGGGGCATGCGCCTGTCCGTTGCCCGGCGATTGAGCCCCGGCCGATGGTGCGACTGCGACCAGCGAGCCGACGACGCAGATCGATGCTGCGAGCCGGGTCCCGCCAGAAAACATTGAGAGGAAGGTGTGTGGCATGGCGCTTGTCTAGCGAATCGATGGCGAGGTCGGAGGCCCCGCCCGGGCCGAAGGACCAGAAAGTCTGGCACATCCCGAGCCGCGCTTCACCCTGCGTTCGGAGATCGAGGACCGCTGATTGCGAGGAACCGCAGCGACTTATGCATTGGCATGCATCCATTTCGCCCCACCCGCTCTCGGGCCCTGGACAGGTCTGGCAATCGGTGCCGCCTATTTCGTGCTCTGCTGGTTTGTCGGTTCCCTCTATTTGTCATGTGTCGTCCATCTGGGCATTGCCCACCGCGCCCTCGATTACAAACCATGGTTCGTCAAAACCATCACCGTCGTGAACAATTCCGTCGGCGTGTACATCAACCCGGTCACCTGGGTGAACCGGCACCGGCTCCATCAGAAGTTCTCCGATCACCCGGGAGATCCGAACAAGCTTTCGGCGGATGGTCTGTGGCGAACGCTCGATTCGCGGCTTTGATCTGGCTCGGCTTTCGGATCTTCGCGTTGTGGATCCACCACTCGCCGGGCCTGTTGCGGCTCAGTCACGAGGAATCCGAATACGACCTGGGCTTTTCGGCCGTGAGGCGCATCCGTCATTTCGCTTCGTCAGATCGACGAACGCATTTTCAGTATGGGCGGCCGGTACGGGCGCAAGGGCGCCGTTCGCGCCCTTCGATCGACGAGCAAGCCGTCGAGACCCACTCTTTCACATAACGATTGGGGATTGGAGCGACGGTTTTGGAGCGCCTCAATCTTTGAGAGTCTGTTCCTCCATGCGCGTGGCGCCCCGCTCCTGCATGCGGCCTAGCCACAACGACAGGCTCAGCCACCCGGCCACGACCGGCAAGGCGCAAATGGCAATCACCCCGAGCTTGGCTCCGACGGCCATGAGACTCTCGAACAGCCAGCCCGACACGGCGTCCGAACCCCGATAGACCACCACGTCGATCAGATTCTTCGTCTTGTATTTGTCTTCGCGGCTGACGACGGTGAAGACCACCTGGCGCGCCGGATTGGCCAAGGCGAAGTTCGCCCAGCGCTGTGCCACCTGGAACAGCACCACCACGGCGAGGCCGGGTGCGAACGCCAATGCCGCAAATCCGATCAGATAGACCGCCGGAAGCGAGCCGACTGCCACGCCGGTGCCGAAGCGCTTCAGCAGGCGACCGGTGGCGAAGACCTGCGTTGCCAGCGTCAGCAAGCCGACCGCGAGATCCATGCTCGCGAAGATGCGGGTCTGCTCGCCGGCGCCGTGCACGGATTCCGCGACGACATGCGCCTGGGCCAGGTAGAGCACCGTGGCGCCCAGGGACAGCAGCGCCACCCACGCGGCCATGCCGAGCAGATAGGGCGAATGCACGAGCGCAGGCAGCGCCGCCAGCGCACCGCCGCCGATGCGACGGTCGTCCCGCTTCGGGAAGCCCGGCGACGTGCCGGTGCAGCGCTCGAGCCGGGCGACGCAGAACACGGCGAGCTCGAGAAAGAGGATTGCCACCAGCAGCAGGTTGGCCGGCCCCAACGAGACCGAGAAGGCGATGGTGATCACGGGCCCGAGCAGGCCGCCGGCGGTGCCGCCGGCACCGATGAAGCCGAACAGGCGCTTGCCTTGCTCGCTGCTGAACAGGTCGGCCATGAACGACCAGAACACCGCCACCGCAAAGAGGCTGAAGACGCTGACCCAGACGAAGAAAATCCGGGCCACCATGACGGGCTCGATGCCGAAGGTGAAGAGCAGCCAGAACAGCGCCAGGTTGGCGGCGAAGAACTGATAGACGATGGGCACGAACCGGCCCCGCGGCAGCTTCGCCACCAGTGCGCCATAGAGCGGCTGCGCCGCCAGCAGGGTCACGAACGTGGCGCTGAAGAGCCACGGCAGCGCCTTGACGCCGCCGGCGATGCCCATGCGGTCGCGCAGCGGCCGCAGCACGTAGTAGCTGGCCAACAACATGAAGAAGTAGCCGAACGACCAGAGCGCCGCCGCTCGTTCGGCCGGCGTGGCCGGCAGGGCTCGCCGCAGCCAGCCGGCGAGCGGCGTCATCGCGTGAGCGAGAGCGTCTTTCTGAGCTCGGCCGCGCTCATCGCCAGGCCGTAACCAGGGCCGCCACGCTGGATGCGCTTGGCATCGGCCAGGCCGCCGACGATGACCGGCTCGAAGCCCGCGTCGCGCACGAGCGTGGCCGCGGCCTGCATGGCCGCGGCGTCGTCGCCGGCGATGGGAATGGCCAGACGCGGCTCGGCCCGGTTCGCCTCGCGCTCGAGGATGGTGTATCCGAGGGTGTTGAAGGCGCGCACGAGGCGCGCCCCGGGCAGGTACTTCTGCGAGGTGGCGCCGATGCCGTTCTGCTCGGCCTCGGCAGTGATCTCACCGTCGCGCGCCTCGATGGCGTTGCCGGCGTCGAGGACGATCTTGCCGGCCAGCTTGGCACCGTAGTCGTGGCCGATCTGCGGCATCGCGGCGTAAGGCACGGCGAGAAAGACGACCTCGCCGAAAGCGATGGCCTCGACGACCGAGCCGGCGCGTGCCGGCGGACCGAGCTTGGCCACCAGCGCGCTCACCTGCTCAGGGTCGCGCGATGAGAACATCACCGGGTGACCGGCGCCGACCCAGAGGCCGCCGACGGTGCCGCCGATGTGGCCGGCACCGATGACGCCGATCCGGATCTTGGTTCTGCCACGGCTCTGCGCCGAGAGGCCGCGCGGCCAGAGGAGCACGCCGGCCACGGCGGCAGAACCAGCGGCCAGAACCAACCGGCGACGCGGATCGAGAGCGGGATGAGACGCCATGTGAGTCCCGGTAGAGGCTTGGGCAGCAGAGCGAAGGTAGCGAGTGACCTTCAGCGCGTGAACGACGCCCCGGCGGTTCGGCGACCCTTCATCCTCAAACGGAGCGCCGACAAACCAGCGAGCAGCAGAGCGTAGGTTTCGGGTTCGGGCACAGCAGCCACGGCAACGGCGCTGGCCACGTAGAACGTCTCGGGGCCGCCGGTGGCGTTGGAAGCCGCCGCGCTCAGGCCGACGAGGTTGGCGGCGAAGCCGCTGCCGAACGCGAACGTCTGGGCCCGGGCAGCCGCCGCCGCGTCGAGGCCGAAGACGAACCCCGAGTTGCCGGCGCCGGTCACGGTGTTCGGGAAATCGATCGGGTCGAAGAAGGCCGAGTTGAAAAGCAGGGAGCCGCCGGGGCTGTAGATGCTGAGCTGCAGGTTGTTCAGCGAGATGCCTTGACCCAAGGAGTCCGCGGGTTCGAGAGGCCTGAAGACAACGCGAAGATCGGTGGCCGACGCCACGCCGAGGGTGCCGAGGCTCCGCGTCTGGGTCTGGGCAGGGCCGGACAGGACGTCGCCGCTGATGACATCGGTCGAGAAGCCAACGGCGCGGCCGACGCTGCCGGCTTCGAAGCTGAAGTCGCCGATGTTCTGCAACGTCAGGATCGTGTTGGCGGGGCCGAGGCCGGCGCCGGGAAAGTTCTGCGCGGGCAGCTGGGTCAGCGACGCGTGCGCGGCCAAGCAGGAAGCGGCCACCACCCCGGCGGCCGAGAAGCGGAATACATCCTTCTTCATCGCAAGATCTCCATCGGATTTGGTGCGACAACGCTGGGCAAGAAGCGCTCCCGCACTCACCAATTTCCATGCAACGCCGGGCTGCGCGGTCCTGCCGACGGCACTATCGTTTCCCCTTGACGGTCACCTCTTGTTCCGCGTTTTGCACAGCGCTATAAGAGACGCAGGCCGACCCAACAAGGTCGTGTGCAGCCTCTTTCGCACACGGCCGGAACGAGGTCTTCGCATCGCTGCGCCGGCTCCCAAATGCGAGGAGACAAGATGACAAGACACAGCAAGAAGACGCGCACTCTCACGACGACGATCTCCGCGGCGCTCCTGGCAGCCTTTGCCAGCAACGCCATGGCACAGGTCAGCCAAAGCGGCGAGCAGAAGAACATGCGGCGTGTCGGCCACTCCGACCTCCAGGGCCGACCCGCCTACCAGCCCAACACCATCACGTACCCCGACGGCAGGACGATCGCCTTCATCGGCACGCACGGCGGCTCCAAGCCGAACCCGCTCAAGGGCGGCGTCGTCGAGTTGAACGGGGTGATGATCGTCGACGTCACCCGGCCGAATCAGCCGATCGAGAAGTTTCACATTCCCGCCCCGGCGAACGGCGCGCAGACGCAGTCGGTGCGCATGTGCCTCGGCTCGGAGCTTCCCGCTGGAACCCAGGGGCGCGTCTACCTGATGCGTAACGTGCAGGGCAGCGTCGCTTCCGGCTACGAGGTGTGGGACGTCACCAACGTCAGCAATCCTTTCCTGCTCGGCGCCCTGCTCGGTATCGCGAGCGCTCACAAGCACTATTGGGAATGCAAGACCGGCATCGCCTACTTGCCTGGCAGCCCGGCCAATCAAGCCTGGCGCCAACCGCAATCGATGATGATCGCCGACTGGTCCAATCCGGCGAGTCCTGTTGTCCTCCGTACGCACGGGCTCCCGGGAGCACAGCCCACGGGCACCGGGCCGATACCGCCCTCCCTGCACGGGGCGATTTCCGGGCGTGAGCACCCCAACCCGACCGGTCGGCTCGCACGCCCGGCGGGGCCGACCGACGTCATCGGCAACCGCGTGTATACGGCATGGGGCGTCGGCGACGACGGTGTCATCCAGGTGCTCGATCGCAGCAAGCTGTTGCCGCCTCCGTATGGAACCTTCATGGGCGACAGGAACAACCCGACCAACGCGGACCTGACCTCCGCGCAGACCTCGATCCTCTACATGTCACCGGATCAGGGTGGCCACACGAGCATGCCGGTGTTCGGGATGACGCCGAAGAGCTACGACGACTTCACCGAATTCAAGGTACGCGACATCGTCGTCCTCACGTCGGAAGCGACGGCCGACCTGTGCAAGGAAGCTCCGCACTGGGCGTTCCTGGCCGATTTCACGGTTGAAAACTCGCTCACTACACCACCAGGGACTCGCGTCGAGCAAAACCCGTGGCAAGGGCCGATGGTGCTCTCGACGCTGTCGGTCGACCCGCACGCCGGCGAGAAATATCCGAGGGGCGACTACTGCAAGCGAGGCGCTCGATTCGGCGCGCACTCTTCCGAGGAGAACTTCAGGAATCCGTACTACGGCAGATTGACGTTCGTGGCTTACTTCACCGGCGGCGTCCGCATCTGGGACATTCGCGAACCGCAGGCCCCGGAGGAAGTCGGCTTCTACGTGCCGGTTGCAAACCAGAACACGACGGCAACGGGCTACATGACCAACAACGTCGAAGTCGACAATCGAGGCTTCGTCTACGTCGTGGACCGCAACGGGTCAGGCCTCGACATCCTGCGCGTCACCGGCCGGGCGAAACGGGTTGCCTTCCCGAACGATCCCAATCGCGACGAAGACGACGACTGAGGCCGGGTCCGATTGGACGCCCTTGCCTTCAAAGGCGGGCGCCCGGCGGGACAGCGTTGGCCGTAGCGGTAGCGGTAGCGGCAGTCAAGGCCGCTAGTCCACCCGCTTCGACGGCCTGCGCTGCTGGTCCGGTCGGAGCGATTCGGTCTCCGGTTTGGTGGCTGCCTTCCCCTTGGTGAGAGACGCATTCAAGGCAACGGCCATCGCGGCATCACCGCCCAAGAGATCACGCCAGCGCAGCGCGACCTCGGGCCTTCTCTGGCCCTTGCCAGTCACCTTAGATCTGCAGCGTTGGCGTAGGCCTGTCCGGACCAAATCGACGAAATTCGCGGTCGCAACACCCATGTGTTGCACCATGCCTCAGCGCTTGAACTCGCGCACCGCCATCTGCTCCGGGTCTCTTCGGTAGAGGTCGAAGCGTTCGTTCGCGTCCGCCGGCCGGCCGCCGTGCCACACCCGCTGCCAGGTCGGGTCGTTCGTGTCAGCCACGGCCGAGGCGGGCTTCGAAAGCACCAGCATCCAGTTGCACTCAGCCGCGGCCGGGTTGGACCTGGAGCGATCGCCGCTACCCGACCGCCCTTCATGGAGCCGAGTCGCTTCGACGCCGGTGACGTACTCGAGCATTGCCAGTTCGGATTCGCCCAGGTTCGAGGTGGCCAGACAGTTGGGCTGGGCGAGTTGCGCCCGAAGATCTGTGAACACCGCCTGGTAGCTGCGGGCCGCGTCGACCCATGGAAGGAGCAATGAAAAGCTCACGACCCAAAGCATGGCGAGACCGATGCACCACGAAGCCGCCGCACCCCGAAACATCGGTTGCCGCCGCGCGTATTGCCATAGGAGCACCGCTGAGACGGCGACGACAAACAACGGCCAGCGCACGACCAGGTCGAATGGCAACGGCACGATCTTCGCGAGGCTGACGCGCAGGGTTGAGGGCCAGATCGACCCCACGGTTGCAAGTTGCGCCCAGACAAAAAACGGGATGGCGCACGCAAAGGCAAAGAAGACGTCTATCCCGCGTTTCAGCATCGGACCTGAGCGCCAGCCGGGAAGCGTCGTCGCAGGCAGGGCAAGGAGGACCATTGCGGGCAGCACCGGCAGCACGTAGTTGTCCCGGAACGACCCGGAGCAGGCCAGGACGAGAAGCGAGACAGTCAGAAACATGGCCAGGCAGACGTGGCCTGGAGCTTGGGTTCGCGCGGACCATCCGCTTGTTGCCCGGGCGCGCCAGGTTCGAGCGACCGCCACGACGCAAAGCGGCCAGACCGGGAAGGCGGCCACCGTCAGGCTGATGATTTTGTCGAAGAGCGACACCCCGGTGCCGCCCAGATCGCCCTGGCCAAGGAACCGGCCGACGTTGTTCGTCCAGAACCATTCGTCGAACAGCTCAGGTGAGGCGGCGTGCAGCAACGCTGGCCAGATCAACAGCCATGGAAGGGCAACGATGAAGGCGGTCCTGGCAGCTGCCTTCGCGGGAGAGCTTCGATAGGCCGGCAGCGCCAGGCAGGCCAACCAGGTCAAGGTGATCAAGCCAGGGACCAATAGGCCTTTGGACATGAAGGCGACACCGACGCCGGTTCCCACAGTCAGGCCCGCGATCAATGCAGCGCGTGGCTTGTCGGTCTGGTGCCCGCCGCGATCCGTGCCGAGCCGAACCAGCCCGCACAGCGCAATCACACAGCCGGCGAGCTGGCCAACGTCGGCAGTCAGCTTGTGGATCTGTTCGGTCAGTCCCAGCGTGCCGGCAAACAGCAACACCGCGAACAACGCATAGTCATGCTGCGAAGTCGGGCCGTGTGATCCATTCTGGGCGGACCGCCTCATGGCCCCGCCGAGCCAACCGCCCCATACCTCTGCCTCGTGCCAAAGAAACCCGGCGCTTCGTTGCAAGGCCCACACCGTCGCCGCCACCAGGATCAGCACTGCAAGCCGCGAACTCTCGTGCAGCGGCATCGCGCCAAATAACTTGGTGCTGCCAGCTCCCAGCCAATACACCAGGGGTGGCTTTTCCACAAAGGACTGGTCCGCCACGTACGGTATCAACCAGTGACCGTCTTCGAGCATCTCCATCACGATGCCGAACGAATAGGGCTCGTCAGCCTTCCACGGAAATCGTCCGAAGACACCGACCACGAAATAGCCGAGCAACAGTGCCCAAAGCGCTGCCCTCAGTCGTTGGCGCACCTTCGTTGGGGTTCGAAGCTGTGCACCAAGAAGTTCCGCAGGTAGTCGGTACTGCGCTCCGGTCGCGGGCGAGCCGCCGGAAGTGCGACGCAAGGTAAGCGTGCGAGATTCGGTCTCGCTCATCGCCCGACCGCCAATAGCGCGCCGCAACCGACCACGACGCAGCTGTGCGAGGTTGATGTCTGCAACGTGGCCGCGATGGACTGAGCCATTTATCAAGGGAAATTAAGACGAAGGGATAGCTGGCGTTAGCCGGCTATCCCTTCGTCACTTTCATGGTGGGCCCTGAGTGACTCGAACACTCGACCTACGGATTAAGAGTCCGCTGCTCTACCAACTGAGCTAAGAGCCCGAAAACTGGATGCGTCTCGGTGGGTTTGGTGTGGGTTGTGCGGGGCTCGAACCCACGACCTACGGATTAAAAGTCCGCTGCTCTACCAACTGAGCTAACAACCCGCCGAGCCCATGATTATAAGCTGGCGGTCCCTGGCCGCTCGGTCGCGCCGAGCGCGGCGAAGGCAAGGGCCTGGGCCGCCGCGACCATGCCGAACGTGGCGGTGACGCTGACGCTCGAACCGTAGCCATGGCAGTTGAGAGAACCGTCGACGCCGCTCGGCTCGCCATCTGGCGCGACCACCGGCTCGCGCGAGAAAACGCAACTCAAGCCGACGTTGCCGACGCGCGCTGCACCATGGAACTTGCGCAGCCGCTGCCGCAACGCGGCCAGGACCGGGTCGTGGGTTGCGCTCGCCAGATCGCCGACCTCGACCCGTTCCGGCAGGCGCTTGCCACCGGCCGCACCGACGACGATCAGCGGCGTGCCTGTGCTCAGCGCCCACGCAGACAGAACCGCCTTGGCGATGAGCTGGTCGCAGGCATCGACGACGCTGTCGACCGGCGTCTGCAAGAGAGAAGGCCAGTTCGAGGCATCGACGAAGGCTTCGACGGCATGGACCATGCAGCCCGGGTGAATGTCGGCGATCCGGATGCGCAGTGCATCCACCTTGGCCATCCCGAGCGTGCTGCCCAGCGCCTGCACCTGTCGATTGACGTTCGACTCGCCGACCTGATCGAGATCGATCAGCGTGATCTCGGCGACACCGCTGCGCGCCAGTGCCTCGGCCGTCCACGAGCCGACGCCGCCCACGCCGACCACCGCGATCCTGGCAGCGCGGATGCGCCGGTACGCCGTGTCACCGTAGAGCCGGCGCAAGCCGCCGAAGCGACGCTCGAGATCTGCGTCGGCTCCGCTGTCGGCCGTGGATCGATCGGCTGCGAGCGCATCCAGCGATGCACCCGCCAGGGCGATGCTCATGCCACCGAGCTCATGGCACCGAGCTCACTTCAAGGAAGCCAGCCGGTCCCTGCCCGCTTGCGCCGCTTCCGACTTCGGATACGTCCTCATCAGCTCGTCGATGGTTCGCCGCGCCGCCTTGCTGTCCTTCAGCTCGGCCTGGCAGTTGGCGATGGCGAGCAGGGCCTCGGGTGCGTGCGGGCTGTCCGGCGCCGCCACGACCAGATTGCGAAACGAGCCGATCGCGTCCTTGTAGGCACGCTGCCCGTACTGCGCATTGCCGAGCCAGAACAGCGCCGACGCCCGGTAGCCGGTGGCGGGGTAGCGCCGCAGCAGCGTGCCGAATCCGGACGAGGCGCGATCGAACTCCCCTCTGCGAAAGCCCGCCAGAGCGTCGTCGAAAGCGCGCTTCTCCTCGGGGTCGACGGTGATCTCGCGGTCGTCGATGGTCACCTTCTGCGGCTCGACCTTGCGCAGCCGGTCGTCGACGCCCTGGAGCACGTCGGTCTGCTTGCGCTGCAGCTCGGCGACATCGCGCGTGAGCGTCTCGATCTGGCCGCGCAGCCTGGCGTTGTCGCCGCGTTGCAGCTCGATCTGCGAGTTGAGCTCGAGCAGGCTGCGCTTCAGCTGGCCGAGCTGGTCCGACATCTGCGCCATCTGCTCGGCCTGGCGGCTGCGCGACTGCTCGTTGCTCTGCTCGAGCTGCTTGCGCAGATCGAGGATGGCGCGGCGCGCCTCGTCGTCGTCGAAGATGCCTGCACGGGCCGGCATCGCAAACGCCGATGCCAGCGCAAGAGCGCATGCGGCCAGCGCGCTCCGCGACACTTTGCGGTGGCCGACGCTCACTTGCTCGCCAGCTCGGCGCGGCGGTTCTTCGCCCACGCCTCCTCGTTCTCGCCCTGCACCGCCGGCCGCTCCTTGCCGAAGCTCACGGCCTCGAGCTGGGTCGGCTGGGCGCCGAGCAGCTCGAGCGATTTCACGACCGCCTCGGCGCGGCGCTGGCCGAGCGCCAGGTTGTATTCGCTGCTGCCGCGATCGTCGGTGTGACCCTGCACCGAGATGCGCTCCTTGGGGTCTCGCTGCAACTGCCGGGCGTTGGCCTCGATGACCGGCCGGTCATCGGCACGAACGACGTAGCTGTCGTAGTCGAAGTAGACGACCCGCGGCAGGCTCGACATCCCGGCGGTGGTGCCTCCCTTGCTGGCATCGACGCTGGCGACACTCGTCTGCGATGAGTTCGCACCCTTGGCGCCGCCGGCGCCGGACCCGGCGGACGCGCCGGTGCGGCTTTCGACCGGCGCCTGGTCATCGAGCTTGACGCTCGAGCAGGCAGCGAGCGACGCTGCGGCGAGCAGCGTCAGCAGATGACGGTGGGAGAGTTTCATGTTGGTTCCTTTGCTTTGGTTGAATTGCGCAGCCGAGGCCGGCCGCTATCGCCCGAACGGGCCCCATACCGGCTCGCGCAGATCGGCGGTCGTCGACGGCAGGCGAGCCTTGATCTTGCCATCGAGCGTGGTCGTCATCAACACGCCGCGGCCCTGCACCTTGGTCGCGTAGACGATCAGGCGGCCGTTCGGCGCAAAGCTGGGGTGCTCGTCGTCGCTGCTGTCGGTGAGCGGCTGCGGCTGCGCCCCGGGGCTCGACAGATCGAGGGTCGAGAGGCGGAAGGCGTTGCCGCTCCTGGCGATGAATGCAAGGGTGCGGGCGTCGGGGCTGACGCTCGGGCTGATGTTGTAGCTGCCCGAGAACGTGACCCGGTCGATCTTGCCGCCGGGCACGGCCATTCGATAGATCTGCGGGCTGCCGCCACGGTCGCTGGTGAAGTAGAGCGAACGGCCGGCGTCGGCGAACTGCGCTTCGGTGTCGATCGCCTGGCTGCTCGTGACCCGGCGCGGGTTCTCGCCGTTCCTGCCGATCAGGTAGAGCTGCGAGCCGCCATCGCGCGAAAGCGTCACGGCCAGGGTCTGACCGTCGGGCGACCAGGCGGGCGCGCTGTTCGAGCCGCGGAAGTCGGCGATCGCCCGGCGCTCGCCGCTGGCGACGTCGTGCACGAACACGACCGCCTTCTGCCGCTCGAAGGACACATAGGCCAGCTCCTTGCCGTTCGGCGACCAGGCCGGCGAGATGATCGGCTGGCCGCTCGACAGCGCAACCTGGCCGTTCTCGCCGTCGGCATCGGCAACGCGCAGGGTGTAGCGCGAGCCGGCCCGGGTCACGTAGGCGATGCGCGTCGAGAAGACGCCCTTCTCGCCGGTCAGCTTCTCGTAGACGAAATCGGCGATGCGATGCGAGGCCAGGCGCACTTCAGGCGCCTCGACCGCGCTGCTCTGGCCGCCGAGCTCGCTGCCCTTGACGACATCCCAAAGCTTGAAGCGGATGTCGTTGCGGCCGTCGGCGAGCCGCGCCACCGAGCCGGCGAGCAGCGCGTCTGCAGAGCGCGCGCGCCATTCGGCCATGACGGGCCGGCTGGTCTCGTCGAGCCCTGGGCTGGCCTCGACGATGCGAAAGGCGCCGCTCCGCTCGAGGTCGGCACGGATGATCGACGACGGCGACTGGCCGCTCCGCTCCTCGTCACGGAACCGCGGCACGGCGATCGGCAGCTGGGTCGCGCCGACACCGGAGATTTCGACCTTGAACTGGGCGAAAGCGGTCGGGGCGGCGAGGAGCGCGGCACCGGCGGCGCAGAAGTGACGTCGATAAAGATTCCGGCTTGGCAAGGACATGGACAGACCTGACCCCATTTCATTCGGTTGGTTCAATGCGATGGCGTCGTCGCGCCTGGCTTCGTCGGCAAGGCGCGTGCGAGCTCGGCCATTTTCAGATAGCGCCAGAAGGTGCCTTGGGCGACGTAGGCCGCCACCGTGAAGCCAGCGGCGCCGTCGAGAAACCCGAGCCGCACCACGTAGCCGCGCAGGAATGCCCACGCGGCGTGGCCGATCGCCGCTGCCGCCGAGCCGCGCTGCCCCGCCGCGACCTTCTCGGCAGCGCTTTCAGTGCTGTAGCGATTCATCTTCGCCAGCGCGTCGTCGAGCGTCGGCATGGTCTCGTGCAAGAGGTCGCCGGCGAGCCTGCCGACCGGCGCCGCGACGATGACACGCTCGTGGACCCGATCGGCGGAAAACCGTGCCTGGCCGCGCCGAAACAGGCGCAGGACGCGGTCAGGGTGCCAGTCGCCGTGGCGGATCCATCGGCCAGCGAAGCGCGACAGGCGCGACAGCTCGTAGGCCGCGGGGCCGGCATCGTCGGCGACGGCGCGGCGGATGCTCGCCGCGAGCTCGGGCGTGACCCGCTCGTCGGCATCGATCGCCAGCACCCAGTGGCCGCTGGCCCGATCGAGCGCACGCTGCTTCTGCGCGCCGAAACCGGGCCAATCGGCGGTCTCGACGACGAGGGCACCGAAGCCGCGGGCCCGCTCGCGGGTGTCGTCGATGCTGTTCGAGTCGACGACGATCCATTCGTCGGCGAATGCGACCGACGCCAGGCAGGCATCGATGCGGGCCGATTCGTTCTTCGTGATGAGGATGACCGAGAGAGTGGCTGGAGGCATGCGCCGTGACGTTGCGCGGCGAATTGTAGGCAGCGGTCGGCAGCGCTCCTGGGACCTCGATAATGCCGCGCCATGACCACGCCCGCGTCGCCGCTGCGCGAGCGCCTCCGCCGCATCGTCCCGTTCTTCAGGAACAGCCGGCGCGGCTTCGTGATCGCCTTCTTCGGCGCCGTGGTCGGGGCCGCCACCGAGCCGGCGATCCCGCTGCTGCTCCGCTGGCTGATCGACCACGGTTTCCAGCTCGGCGGCGTGCCGCTCTGGATCGTCCCCGTGCTGGTGATCGGCCTGACCCTGATCCGCGGCCTGGCCGGCTTCGTCGCCCAGTACGGCATGTCGTGGGCCGCCAACCGCGGCGTGCTCGAGCTGCGCGCGGCCATGTTCGCCCGCCTGCTCGATGCGCAGCCGGTGCTGTTCACGCGCAACATGGCGAGCAATCTCATCAACACCCTGACCTTCGAGGTGCAGACCGGCGCGACCCAGCTCGTCTACGCGCTGCAGGACCTGGTCCGCGATTCGCTGATGCTGGTGGCGATGCTCGCGGTCCTGCTCTACCTCAACTGGCAGCTGACGCTGGTCGTCGCCGTGCTGCTGCCCGCGGTCGCCGTCGTGATGCGCTATTACAGCCGGCGCCTGCACCGGTTCACGGTCGAAGGGCAGAAGGCGACCGACGAGCTCGCCTACGTCGTCGAGGAAAACGTCAACGCCTGGCGCAGCGTCCGGCTGCATGCCGCCGAAGGGGTGCAGGCCGAGCGCTTCCGGGTCGTCAGCGAACGGCTGCGCCGGACCACGATCAAGGCCGTGACCGCGGCGGCGACGATGACGCCGATCACGCAGCTGATCGCCTCGGTGGCGCTGGCGGCGGTGATCACGGCGGCGCTCTGGCAAAGCGGCCACGACAAGACCACCGTCGGCGGCTTCATCGCCTTCATCACCGCGCTGATGCAGCTGATCTCGCCGATGAAGCATCTCGCCGAAATCTCGGCGCCGATCACGCGCGGCCTCGCGGCGCTGGAAAAAGGCGTGGCCCTGATGGCCTCGACGCCGGCCGAGCGCGGCGGCAGCTTCGACGTCGGCCGCGCCTCCGGACGGATCGAGATGCAGGCGGTGACGGTCGCCTACCGCAGCGAGCTGGGGCCGGCGCTCGACGCGGTGACGCTCAGCTTCGCGCCTGGCGAAACGGTTGCCCTGGTCGGGCCGTCGGGGGCAGGCAAGACGACCATCGTCAACCTGCTGCCGCGCTTCATCGAGCCGACTTCCGGCGAAGTCCTGCTCGACGGCGTTGCCTTGAAGGCGTGGGATGTGGCGGCGCTGCGCCGGCAGATCGCGCTGGTCAGCCAGGATGTCTCGCTCTTCAACGACAGCGTCGCCGCCAACGTCGCGCTCGGCGCCGCGGTCGACCGCGAGCGCGTCGTTGCCGCATTGCGGGCCGCCAACCTGCTCGACTTCGCCCAGGGCCTGCCGAACGGCATCGACACGGTCGTCGGCCACAACGCCAACGAGCTCTCGGGCGGACAGCGGCAGCGCCTGGCGATCGCCCGGGCGATCTACAAGGACGCGCCGATCCTGATCCTCGACGAAGCCACCTCGGCGCTCGACTCCGAATCGGAGCGCCTGGTGCAAGACGCGCTCGAGACGCTGATGCGCGGCCGGACCAGCGTGGTGATCGCGCACCGGCTCTCGACCGTCGAGCACGCGACGCGCATCGTCGCCATCGACGCCGGCCGGGTCGTCGAACAGGGCAGCCACGCCGAGCTGATCGCTCGCGGCGGCCTCTATGCTCGCCTTCACGCACTGCAGTTCAGGAGCTAGCCCATGGGCGCGACCCCTTCGATCAGCCGCTTTCCGGTGCCCGACCTCGCCGACCTGCCGGACGACATCCGCGCCATGATCCTGGCGGTCCAGGACAAGGCCGGCTTCGTGCCGAACGTGTTCCTCACCTTCGCGCACCGACCGGCCGAGTTCCGCGCCTTCTTCGCCTACCACGACGCCTTGCTGCTGCGCGAGACCGGCCCGAACGGCCTGAGCAAGGGCGAGAAGGAGATGGTGATCGTCGCCACCAGCGGCGCCAACGGTTGCCTCTACTGCGTCGTCGCCCACGGTGCGCTGCTGCGCATCTACGAGAAGAAGCCGCTCGTTGCCGACCAGGTCGCGGTCAACTACCGCAAGGCCGACATCAGCGATCGGCAAAAGGCGATGCTCGCCTTCGCGATGAAGGTCTGCGCCGACTCGGCCGACATCGGCGAGGCCGACTTCGAGGCGTTGCGCGCGCATGGATTCAGCGACGAGGACGCATGGGACATCGCCGGGATCACTGCGCTGTTCGGCCTTTCGAATCGGATGGCCAACGTCACGGCGATGCGACCGAACGACGAGTTCTACCTGATGGGCCGGGTGCCGAGAGACAAGCGTTGAGCCGCGCCGCCGGCGGTCTGCTGCAGGCCTGGGCCCGGCGCGGCGTGACCCAGCCGATCGCCGATCCGGTACCGGCCGACGACGCGCGCTTTCTCGAGAGCAAAGGCGAGCTCAAGGTCGCGTTCCGGGTTGCCCGGCGTCGCCTCGGGCTGGCCCTCAGCGGTCAGAGCCGGTTGCTTGCCGAGCGCATCGCCCCGGGCTGGCGACGCGCGGTCTGGTTCCATGCCGAAGCGCCGCGGATCGGCGATGCGCTGATGGACCTGGCGCCGCGCAGCCTGCTCGCGGAACGCGGCATCGGCCTCGACCTGGTGGCGCCGAAGCCGATCGCAGCGCTGTTTCGCGGCGATCGGTGGTTCGGCCGGGTCTTCGACGACAGCAGCCGCGTCGTCGCGTCGGCCTACGACTTCGCGATCGTCGACAGCCTGTCGCTCGCGGCGCTGGCTGGAAAGCGCAAGTCGGCGCCCGGGCTGCCCTGGATCACGGTCCTCGGCGACT
>JALYXU010000042.1 GCA_030946925.1 Pseudomonadota bacterium | reverse complement strand
GTCGACTACGTCAGCGCGCTGCCCGACCTTGCGCCGCATTTCATCATCGAGATGGTCGCCGAGACGATCGAGGCCAAGCGCGAGGTCTACGCCGAGGTCGAGCGCTGCTACCCGACCGGCCACTACTGGCTCGCGACCGGCACGTCGGGGCTCGACCTGATCGTCCTCGCGGCCTTGCTGCAGCGGCCCGAGCGCTTCCTGGCGATCCACTACTACATGCCGGCGGCGGTGGTGGCGACGGTCGAGGTCGCGGCCGGTCCGCAGACGCCGGCGCACGCCGTCGACGCGGTGGCCGCGGCCCTGCGCCGGACCGGCAAGGATCCGCTGCTGCTGTACCGCCCGGTCGTCGGCTTCATCATCAACCGGCTGCAGCACGCGATCCTCAACGAGGCCTATCGGCTGATCGAATCGGGCATCACGACTGCCGCCGACATCGACCGCGCGGCCCGCGCCATGCTCGGGCCGCGCATGTGCATCAACGGCCTGATCGAGCAGAAGGACATCAGCGGCCTGCGCATCCATGCCGACGCGCAGCGCTCGATCGTGCCGAGCCTCAACCACGAGGCCACGGCCTGCGCCTTGCTGCAGGAGATGGTGGCACGCGGCGAGACGGGTCTCGACGCCGGGCGCGGCTTCTACGACTGGACCGGGCAGTCGCCCAAGCGAGTCCGCCAGGCGACAGCCGATCGGCTGGCCGCGCTGCTTCGCTTCCTCGCCGAAGACCGTGCCAAAGCGGCCGCGGCGTTGCCGTCCGAACGAGACGACGCGGCGCGACCTTAGGCGGCGCTGCTTCGATCCGCCGACGGCCGCTCGAAGACCCGGCCATCGACGACGCGGGCGACGACGATCCGGCCGAGCCCCAGCACCGCGAGAGCGACGACGAGCAGCGCCGGCGCCGGACCGAGGCCGTGCAACAAGCCGCCGAAGACCAGCGGGCCGATGCCCTGGCCGGCGAAGAAGCCGGCGCTGAAGAGCGCCACCGCCGAGCCGCGCGTGGCCGGCGAGATCTCGGTCGCTTCGGTCTGCAGCGAGTTGTGCATCATGTAGAAGGCCAGGCCGGCGCAGAACATCGCCATCGCGTCGACCCACCAGACCGGCGCGATCACCAGAGCGGCATAGCAGAGGCCGGCGACGGTCGAGCCGATCAGCGACATCCGTCGCGTGCCGAGGGCACCGAGCAGGATCCGCACCGTCGCCGCATAGGCGATTCCGCCGATGCCGAAGGCGCCGAGCACCAGGCCGGTGTGCGCCGAGATGGTGGCACGCTCTGCCGCTTGCGCCGAAAGCAGGAGCTCGCTCATGTAGGGAAAGAGGCCGTAGAACAGCACCCCTTCGGCCATCACGCAGCCGATCAGCCAGGGCACTTTCGGGTTCTCGAAGATGCCGCGGTAGATGGCGCCGAACGAGGCGGTCGAACGCGGCGCTTCGCCGGCGTCCTGGTGCGGCAGGAAGAACCAGGCGATCGCCGCCGCGGTCGCGCCGACACCGGTGGCGATGAAGAGGGCGCTGCGCCAGCCGAACACGGTGTTGGCCAGTCCCGAGACCACCGAACCGAGCATCTGCCCGGAGATGATCGCGAACAGCATCCGGCCGATCATGACCTGGCGCTCGCTCATCGCGTAGCGATCGCCGAGGCTGGCAAGGACGATCGGGATCACGCCGCCGGCGAAGATGCCGGCGCAGATGCGCGTGGCCAGCAGAAGCGTGTAGTTCGACGCCACCGCACCGAGCGCCAGCATCACCGTCAGGCCGGCGATGCAGACCTGCATGCAGCGCAGCTTGCCGAAGCGGTCGCCGAGCGGGCCGAGGAAGGGCTGGGCCAGCGCGTACGGCAACGCGAAGGCGGTGTTGAGCATTGCCGCGGCACCGAGGCCGACGCCGAAATGGGCCGCCACCGGCAGGACGATCGGGTCGACCAGGCGCAACGCGAATCCGCTCGCAAAGGCGCAGGCGGCAAACACGAAAAACATCGGCATCGTCGATCGGCCGCGGCGGGACAAGGCTCCCACCCTCAGCGCGCGTCGCGCATCAGGGCTTCGATCTCCAGCGCCGCGACCGGGGCGCCGCGGCTGATGAGCTCGCAGCCGTCGACAGTGACGATGGCGTCGTCCTCGATGCGGATGCCGATGTTCCAGAACCGCTCCGGCACGCCTTCCGCCGGCCGCACGTA
>JALYXU010000041.1 GCA_030946925.1 Pseudomonadota bacterium | reverse complement strand
CCTTCGGGCGTCTTCTGCACGTGGTTCTCGAACAGCGTCGCGCGCTGGCCGCGCAGGACGATGTCGAAGCGGTAGGCGCGACTGTCGAGCTGCACGAAGGCGCCGATGTCCTGCATGGCGATCAAGCCGCGGACCTGCTCCTCGCTCGGTGCGACGCCGAGGATCGGGCAGCTGCGAATCAGCGGATCGCCTTCGAAGTACATCTGCGTCACCAGCCGCTGGACCCAGCCGTCGCCCGAGATCGCGTAGTGGATGTGCGCAGGCCGCCAATCGTTGACGCGGTTGCGCCACGGATAGGGTCCGGGCTTGATGGTGCGGTACGCGTAATAGCCGTTTTCGTCGGTGAGCATGCGCCCGCAGCCGCCGAAGTTCGGGTCGAGTGCGCCGATATATTGGTCTTTCTTGTGTCGGTAGCGGCCGCTGGCATTGCATTGCCAGACCTCGACTAAGGCGTTTTTGACAGGCCGGCCGAGCTGGTCGTGGACGTGGCCGTGGACGACGATCCGCTCGCCGATCGGCAGGCCGTCCTTGGCGTAGTTGAGGATCAGGTCGTTGTCCTTCGGGCCGAGCTCGTCGGCCCGAAACACCGGCGCGGTGATCTCCGACAGCGACTGCTGCAACGAGATCAAGGCCAGCCGCGGACTGCGCAGGACGCTGGTCTTGTACTGCGGCGTCAGGGCCGGGGGATGCGAGGTCGTGTCTCGCATCAGGAACTCGGCATCGGCGGCCGGCGCTCGACTCATCGTCAACTCCTGGAGACGTTCTCGATTGTCGTCGCGTGGGCATTGTTTCCCGCGACGCCGTGCGACCGTTGCAGCCTTGTGTGTTCGGCGAAGAAGCGGAGCATCTCGCGGGACGCGTCGGGGCCGGAGGCGTCGGCGTAGCTGCCGCGCCGGTCGCCGCCGAACCAGGCATGGCCGCCGCCATGCACGAGCCAGTGCTCCGCTCGACTCGGCGCGGCCGCTGGCGCATCTTCGGCCCGATAGACGACCCGCGTGAAGGCATGCCCCTGCTCGCCCGACCCCGACCCCGACTCGCGCCGGGCCTGCCACGACGCCGTGCTGCCGAGCGCTGCGTCGATGGCGAAGCTGCCGTTCGCGACGTTGACGGTCTGATCGGCGTCGCCGTGGAAGACGATGACCGGCGCGCTGGCGCTCGCGACCGGCGCTGGATCGGCGCCGGTTGCGGGGACCGGCCATGCGGGCGAGGCGCCGGGGCGGGCACCGTTCTTCATCGCCGCGAACGCCGAGACCATGTCGTGTGCCGCCCCGGCGGCCAGGCCGGAATGAATGCCGACCGCGGCATAGAGATCCGGGTATTCGCGGCCCAGGATCGCCGCCATCGCGGCGCCCGCCGACAGGCCGGCAACGAAGACGCGGTCCGGGTCGATGCGATGCGTTTCGATGACGTGGCGTGTGATCCCGGCAATCAGCGCAGGCTCGCCCTGGCCACGGTGCTGGTTGCCTGGGCTGAACCAGTTCCAGCAGCGGTTGACGTTGGCGCGTTGCGACTGGGCCGGATAGAGAACGAACCAGCCGAGCTCACCGGCCAGCACGTTCATGCGCGTGCCGGCTGCGAAATCGTCGGGATCCTGGGTGCATCCATGCAGCATGACGACCATCGGCAATGCCCGGCCCGGGTCGCCCGCCGGTTCGAACAGCTTGAAGAAGCGGGTGCCGGCGGGCCCGGTGAAGCTGCTTTGCTCGAACCGGCCGGGTCGGTCGTCGACCGGCGGCGCCACCGGCGCCGGACCCGGCACCTGCGGATCGGCGATGTCGCCGCCCGGCGTGTGCGCCGTCTTGGCGGCGACAGGTGCGACAGGTGCGACAGGTGCGACAAGAGGCTGCAGGCTCCCCGTCCCTGTCTTCGTTGCCGCCCGGCTGCGACGTCCCAAGCCGAGGGCCGTCAGGATCTTTTTCCAAAAAGGGCTCAATGCGCGGCTTCGTTTTTGGCGATGTCCGAGGGATGGCGCGACGGCGTTCGCGCCGGCTACTTCGGCCGCGCTCTGGGCGGCGGTGTCAGCTCCGTCGCCAGCTCGCCGCGGCGCAACGCGGCGGCGAAGGAAGCGACGGCCCGGCCGACGTTGCGGACTTCGTTCTGCACCGCCGTGTCCTCGTCGAGGACATCGTGGCTGGTGGCGTAGGGCTCGTAGTAGCCGATGAACCGGTCGAGCCGGGCTTCGGGGCCGGCATCGATCAGGCCCATCCAGTCGAGCCAGTCGGACAGCGCCCGCCGGGAGCCCTCGATGCCCGCAACGTCGCCATGCACGACCAGGCCGTAGATGCGTTTGTCGAGATGCTTCGGATAGTCCCACCCGGCGAGCTCGACGGCCTTGGCCTTCGCCGGATCCTTGCCGCCGGTCGACGTCGGGTCGGGGTTGCCGCCGTCGGCACAGACGAGCCGGTCGATCATGAGCTTCAGCGGACTCGGGCTCTGGTACCAATGCACGGGCGTGGCGATGACGATGGCGTGCGCGGCGACCCAGCGCTCGTAGATCTCGGCCATCCAGTCGTTGGTCTGGTCCAGCGAATGATTCGGATAGCAACTGCACGGCCAGTGGCAAAGCGGCATCGCTGTCGAGACGCAGGCCTTGCAGGGATGGATTTTTCGACCGTACTCGGATGCGAGCAGGCTCAGATCGAGGAAGTCGACTTGGATGCTCGCCGCCGACAACTCCTCCTGGACGAGGCCGGCCAGGCGAAACGTCTTCGAGATCTCGCCTGGGCAGGTGCCGTCGTTGCGCGGCGAGCCGCAGATGACGAGCGCACGCGTCGGCGTCGACGGGTCGGCCCACACCGCCTGCGCCTTCTTCAGCCGCGCGCTGGTCTCGACCCATTCGCTCGACAGGTCGTAGTCGGGATCTGCATAGCCCGGACCGGCCTTGGTCGTCAGCGGCGACTTGCGGCCGTCGCTGTATGCGTCCCAAGCGATCGCTTCGAGCCGCCGCAAGGCGTCGTCTTCGGCACGGTAGGCCGGATCGACAAAGGAGTTGTGGAAGCGCAGTGCGAACTCGCCGCGCTCGAGATGGCCGGGGGCCTGGCCCTTTCGGACGGTCGTCATCGTGTACTTTCGAAGCTCAACTAGGATCGAATCTAGCTCAAGAAGGAGAGACCGATGAAAGCCACGTGGAACGGCGCGACCATTGCCGAGAGCGACGACACCGTCGTCGTCGAAGGCAACCACTATTTTCCGGAAGCGAGCCTGAAACGGGAGTACACGACCTTCAGCAATCACCGCTCCGGCTGTCCGTGGAAGGGCCAGGCCCACTACTACAGCCTGATGGTCGACGGCGACCTCAACGAGAACGCCGTCTGGTTCTACCCCGAGCCGAGCGAGGCAGCCAGGGAGATCAAGGGCCGGGTCGCCTTCTGGAAGGGCGTGAAGGTCGAATGACGAGCGGCGGCCGGCCTATCTGCCGGCCTTGACGTTGGTGAAGATCCTGGTCTGCACGCGGCGGATGTCCTGGCTGACGGCATCCGGCGGCGACATGCGCAGCTTGTCCTCGGCCGTCAGGAAGATGGTCTTGTTCTCGGCGACTTCTTTTCTGACGAACTTCAATGAGGCCGCGTTCGGGTTCGCGTAGAGGACCTTGTTCGTCAGCGACGCGGCAACGTCGGGGCGCAGGATGTAGTTGATGAAGAGATGGGCGTTGGCGACGTTCTTCGCGTCCTTCGGTATCGCCATGGTGTCGAAGAAGAGGGTGGCGCCCCCCTTCGGAATGAGCGCCTCGATCGCCGGCGGCTGCCCCGGACCGGCCTGCATGGCGCGGGCCCTCGCGATGTTGATGTCGCCCGAGTAGCCCATCACCGCGCAAAGCGCGCCGCCGGCCAGATCGTTGATGTAGCCCGACGACGAAAAGCGCGTCACGTAAGGCCGGACGCTCTTCAGCATCTGCGCGGCGGCGTCGTAGTCGCCGGGATTGCTGCTGTAGGCGGGCTTGCCGACGTAGAGCATCGCGACCGGCAGCACTTCGGATGCCGAGTCGAGGAAGTTGACACCGCAACTCTTCAGCTTCGACGCGTACTTGGGATCGAAGATCAGGCTCCAGGCGTTGTCGGGCATCGGCATCGCGCCGAGGGCGGCCTTGACCTTCGGCAGGTTGATCCCGACCGTCACATAGCCCCACAGCCAGTCGACGAGGTATTGGTTGCCGGGGTCGACCTTGTCGAGCTGCTTCAGCAGCGCCGGATCGAGATTGCCCCAGTTGCCGAGCTTCGAGCGATCGAGCTTTTGCAGCAGCCCGCCGGCGATCTGCTGCTTCGCGAAATGTGAGCCGGGCACGACGATGTCGTAGCCGGTGTTGCCGGCGATCAGCTTGGCATGCAGGACTTCGTTGGCATCGTAGTTGTCGTAGTTGACCTTGATGCCGGTTTCCTTCTCGAAGTTCTTGATGGTGTCGTCGGCGATGTAGTCGGACCAGTTGTAGATGTTCAACAGCTTCGGATCGGCAGCGAGCACCGGCGCGGCGGCTCCGAGCAGGAGGACCGCGACGGCTGCGATCAAATGGCGCGGGCGGGGAAGGAAGCAGGCAGGCATCGGCGCGGATCCTCGGCGAAGACAGCAGGTCAGTGGCGACGAATCGTAGCCTCGACGCGTTGCCGCGTTGCGAAACTTGGTATGGTGGGCGACACACGAATCGACATGCAGGACGGCCACGTTTCTTTCGGCAGCGTCGCCATCGGCGTGGTCCATCGACGACGCCTGCGCCAGGTCTATCGCTCGGCCGGCTGGCCGTGTCAGGACGCGGTCGAGATCGATCTGCTCGCCGCCGGACTATTGCAGCGCGAGCGCGGCCCGCTCGGCCACGAGACGTTGCGTGTCAGCGACGCCGGGATCGCCGTCCTGGCCGAATCGCTGCGAAAAAACCGGGGGCGGCGGGACGCCCACGAGCTGCTGGTCGAGCGCATCGCCCGCGACATGACCGGAGCCGGCCGGCTGGCCTGGCGCGGACTGTGGGTTCGGGCCCGTGTCGGCGCCGGCTGGGCGGTGGCGATGCCGGATGTGTTCTCGATCCGTCACACGACGGTGGAGGCGTATGTCGAGCCGATCGTCCACGAGGTCAAGGTGAACCGGTCCGACCTGCTCGCCGACGTTCGCCGCATGAGCAAGCGCGAAGCCTATCTGCAGCTCGGCGGCGAATGCTGGTACGCCGTTCGCGACGGCATCGCCGAGCCCGACGAGATTCCGGCCGAGTGCGGCGTGCTGGTCGCGACCGCCGACCGGCTGGTGGTTGCACGCGCCGCGCCGAAGCGGCCGATGCGCATCGGCTTCGCGCTCTGGATGGCATTGGCGCGGGCCACGCCGGTCGATGGCTGGCGCCTCGATGAGGCGCAAGGCTGCCTCGGGGACGCATCGATTTGACCGCCCGATGCCCCGCTTGGCCCCATCATCTCGGGCCGACAGCAGCCTTTTGATGACTCGAACGCGCGCCATGATCAGCCTCCGATCTCGTTGCCGGCAAGCCCGCTCGGCCGCGGCGGTCGCCGTGCTCGGCGCCGGCTTGGTCGCTTGCTCGAAGCCGCCCGAGCCAGCGCGCGCGAGCAGCGTGGCCTCGGCCGCTGCGGCGACAACACCGCATGCACCGCAAGCCACCCCGGCCGCCGGCAGCATCGGCTGGTTTCACGCATCGAGCGCAGCCGAGGTGGATGCCGCTTTCGCATTGGCCAGGACCCAGGCCAAACCGGTTTTCGTCTACTGGGGCGCCGCCTGGTGCCCGCCGTGCAATCAGGTCAAGGCGACCATCTTCAACCGGCAGGATTTCATCGAGCGCTCGCGTGCGTTCGTGCCGGTCTACGTCGACGGCGACAGTGCCGGTGCGCAGAAGCTCGGTGCGCGCTTCCACGTCAGCGGCTATCCGACCATGGTGCTCTTCAACGCCGGCGGCGCCGAAGTCACGCGCCTTCCCGGCGAGGTCGATCCAGCGCGTTACGCCGAGCTGCTCGATCTGGGCATGGGCGCGACCCGGCCGGCCAAGGCGGTGCTCGCCGATGCGCTCGCCGGCGGCAAGGACCTGACGCCGAACGACTGGATGCTGCTTGCGTTCTATGCCTTCGATACCGACCAGCAGCAACTGGTTGCCAGCGACAAGCTTGCGCCGACCCTGGCACGTCTTGCCGAGCTCTGCCCACCGGCGCAAGCGCAGACGGCGATGCGGCTGCGCCTGAAGTCGCTCGCCGCCAGAACCGAGCCGCCCCCGGCTGGCGATGCCGCCGCGCGGGCCGCCTCGCTCAGCCTGCTGGCTCTGTTGAACGACCGCGCAGCCTCGCGCGAGGAAGCCGACGTGCTCCTCAACTGGCCCGCTGAGATCGTTCGTTCGGCAACCGCCAGGGCCACGCCTGAACGGCTCCAGGCGACGAAATCGCTGGCCGCCACGCTGCAACGTTTCGAGGCCGACCCGAGCCTGTCCCGTGCCGACCGGATTCAGGCGGTGATGGGCCAGGTCGAGCTGGCTCGCATCGACATGCCGGACCACCGAGCGGCCGCCGCCAGCGCCAGCCACGTGCCGCCGCCGGCGCTGCCGCCGGCCCTGCTTGCGGATGTCCGCGAGCAGGCCGCCCGCGCTGCCCGCGAGATCACCGACCCATTCGAGCGCCAGGCAGTGATCACGTCGGCGGCCGACCTGCTCGAACGGGCCGGGTTGTCGAAGGAATCGGACGACCTGCTCGAAGCCAACCTCGGCAAGAGCCATTCGCCCTACTACCTGATGTCGGCGCTCGCCGGCAATGCCAGGCGCCGGGGCGACAACGACGTGGCACTGCGTTGGTACCGCCGGGCGTACGAGCAAAGCGAAGGCCCTGCGACCCGCTTGCAGTGGGGCGCCAGCTACGTCGGCGCGCTGGTCGATCTGGCGCCGGCGGACGAAGCGGCCGTCGAGGCTGCGGCGATGCGCGTCTGGAACGATGCGGCGAGCCAGTCCGATGCCTTCTACGAGCGCAGCGGCCGCTCCCTGCAGCGGCTCGGCAGCAAGCTGCAGGAATGGAGCGCCGGTGGCGCCCATGCCGGGTCCATGAGGCGCTTGCAGGCCGCCCTGGCGACGTTGTGCGGCCGGGCCGACCGCCCGGACTCCGAGCTCCTTGCCTGCAAGGCGCTGCTGACGGCGCCGCCGAAAGCAGCGCCGCGGCCGGGAACGGCCTGAGCCGTCGCCTGTGCTGCCGGCTTACTTCAGCAGGCCCTCGGCCTTCATCGCTGCCTGAACGGCGGGCCGCTCCTGCATGCGGGCCATGAAGGCGCCGAGATGCTTGTATGCCGAGATGTCGATGCCGACATTCGCGGTCCATCTGGTGACGGTGAAGAGATAGGCATCCGGCACCGAGAAGGCGTCGCCCATCAGGTAGGACCGGCCTTCGAGCTGCGAGTCGACCCACTTCAGCTTCTCGCTCGCCTTGGCGCGCATCAGCGCCTTGGCTTCTTCGGGCATCGCGGGATTGAACAGGCCGCCGATGCCCTTGTGCAATTCGCTGGTCACGAAGTTGAGCCATTCCTGCAGGTGATAGCGCGCCATCGAGCCCGCCGCCGGAACGAGTTTCTTCGCCGGCACCTGGTCGGCGATGTACTGCACGATCGCCGGCCCTTCGCTCAGGCGCTCGCCGTCGTCGAGCTCGAGCAGGGGCACCTGGCCCTTCGGGTTGATCGCGTAATAGTCGGAGCCGTCCTGCAGCTGGTGGGTCTTGGTGTTCATCCGCACCAGCTCGAAGGGAAGCCCCGATTCAATCAGGACGATGTGCGGGGAGAGCGAGCAGGCGCCGGGGCTGTAATAGAGCTTCATGGTGATGCACTCGAGAGCGTCGGGGCCGTATTACACCGCGGCTGGCGACGGCCTGCATCGGATGCCGTCAACGCTTTCGGCGACGCCTTGCCGGCGGGTCGGGCCGCGCTGCCCGACCCCATGGCACGCTCCTGCTGCGATGGTATGGTCGCGCTTGCCAAATTTGCTGGGCCGCTCATGCCGCGCACCATCCTCGAAGAAGCCCGCCTGCATCCGGCCATCCGCGAGCGCGTCGCCAATCTGAACGTCGACATCGTCCACAACGTGCAGGCCGCGGCGACCTCGAATCTGCTGTTGGTGGTCGGCATGGCCGGCAATCCGTTCGTGCGGCGGGCTCGCAAGGCTTTGGTGACTGCCGGTCTGGCCCATCAGTACCTCGAATACGGCAGCTACTTCAGCCGCTGGCGCGAGCGCAACGCACTGAAGATGTGGACCGGCTGGCCGACCTTTCCCCTGGTCTTCGTCAAGGGGACGCTGATCGGCGGGGCCGAAGAGCTCGAGGCTCTGATCGCCAGTGGCGAATTGAAGCGCACCCTCGGCGAATGACGCCCGGGCTGTCGAGCTGGCTGCTTGCCACGCTCGGGGCCGCCGCCGCTGCGATCGCCTGGCCGGCCAGCGCCGAAGCCGTCGGCCTGCTTGCCGACTGCCACGTCACCGGCATCCGCAACGGCGTGCTTTGCGGCAGCATCCAGCGGCCGCTCGACCCAGCCCACCCGGCGCGGGCGAGCATCGACATTCATTTCGTGGTCGTGCCGGCGATGGCCCGGCGCAAGCTGGCCGATCCGGTCTTCATGCTCGCCGGCGGGCCCGGCCAGAGCGCGATCTCGGTCGCACCGATGACGATGCCGCTGTTCGCGCGCCTCAACAACCGCCGCGACATCGTCTTCGTCGACCAGCGCGGCACCGGCGCGTCGGCGCCGCTCGCCTGCAAGGATCCCGAAGAGGGGACGCTGGCGGAGCAGTCCGAGACAGACCGGCAGGTGCGGCTGATGGTCGAGTGCAAGGCCGCCCTGCTGAAGCTGCCCTACATCCGGAGCGAAAGCGATCTCGGCCTGTTCACCACATCGGTCGCGGTGCAGGACCTCGAGGCCGTCCGCCGCGCGCTGGGCGTCGTGCGAATCGATGTCGTGGCGGCTTCCTACGGCACCCGCGTCGCCCTCGAATACCTGCGCCAGTTCCCGACATCGCTCAGGCGGAGCGTCCTCGACGGCGTCGCGCCGCCGGACATGGCCTTGCCGGCGAGTTTTTCGACCGACAACCAGGCCGCTCTCGACGCCTTGCTCGCGGCCTGCGCCGGGGAAGCGGCTTGTGCGGTCGCCCATCCAGACCTGCCGGCCCGCTTGGGCACGCTGCTGCGGAGTTTGCCCAGACAAATCCGCGCTGTGCAGCCGCTCAGCGGTCGCGACGAGACGTTCGTGATGACCCGCGACATGGTTCTCGGCGCCGTTCGCGGCGCGCTCTATTCGCCGGTGCTGGCCTCGGCGCTGCCTGCAGCGATCGATGCCGCGGCGCGTGGCGAGTTCGGGCCGCTGCTCGGGCTGAGCGCCGCGTTGTCCGGCAAGAAATCGACGCGGCTGGCGATCGGCATGCACCTGTCGGTGGTCTGCGCCGAAGACATGTCGCGCCTCGCCGGATCGCTCGACAAGCCCGGGGCCGACTTCGGCGGCTCGTCGTTGCACATGTACGAGAAAGTCTGCCCGACCTGGCCGCACGGCAGCGTGCCGGCGGCCTTCTACACCTTGCCGAAGAGCGATTCGCCGGTCCTCGTATTGAGTGGGAGCATCGATCCGGTGACCCCACCTCGGCACGGCGCCCGGGTTGCCGCTTCGCTCGGGCCGCTGGCGCGCCAGGTCGTTGTCGCCAATGCCGGCCACGGCGTGCTGGCGATCGGTTGCGTGCGCGATGTCGTCTTTCGTTTCATCGACGCAGCGTCGGACGCCGAGGCGCTGGCCGTCGACGTAGCCTGCGCGTCACACTTGCCGCGGCCCCCGGCGTTCGAGCCGATTCGCAGCGCCAGCGGACCGGCTTCCGGACCGGCCCGATGATCGAGATCAGCGGCCTTGCCAAGTCGTTCGTGGTTCCAGGGCCGCAGCGGCCGGGCCTCGGGGCATTTGCCCGGCTGACGCGACGCAGCAATGCGGCCCGCGTCGTTCATGCCGTTCGCGATGTCAGCTTCAACGCGCCGGGCGGCCACATCACGGGCCTGCTCGGGCCGAACGGCGCCGGCAAGACGACGACCCTGCGGATCCTCGCCGCGCTCGTCACGCCCGACGCGGGCCGCCTCGTCGTCGACGGCATCGATGTCGTCGCCCGTCCTCGCGACGTGCTGGCGAGGATGGGCGTGCTTTCGGATTCACGCGGTCTCTACCCGCGCCTGACTGCTCGGGAAAACATCGTCTACTACGGGGCCTTGCACGGCATGGCGCGGGAGGCGGCCGATGCGCGGGCCGAGGACCTGGCCCGCATGTTCGAGATGACCGCCCTTCTGGACCGGCGCACCGAAGGCTTCAGCCAGGGCGAGCGCATGAAGACGGCGCTGGTCCGTGCCCTCGTCCACGACCCGGCCAACATCGTTCTCGACGAGCCGACCAACGGCCTCGACGTGCTGGCGACGCGCGCCCTTCGCGACAACCTGCGTTGGCTGCGCACACCGGCCGGCGGTGCGAAATGCATCGTCTTTTCGACGCACATCATGCAGGAGGTGGAGCGGCTTTGCGACAGTGTCGTGGTCATCGCCGATGGCCGCTCGGTGGCCACGGGCACGGTGCCCGAACTGCTCGAACGCACTGGTGAAGCCGACTTCGAAGCCGCATTCGTGAAGCTGGCCTTTGCCCCGGTCGTCGGGGCGCCCGAAGCGGAGGCCCGCGCATGAACGAACAGCTCAGGGTCACCCTGATCGTTCTGCGCAAGGAGTTGACCGATGCGTTGCGCGATCGAAGGACGCTGCTGACGGTGCTCTTTTCATCGGTGCTGATGGGGCCGATGGTGCTGGTCGCGATCTCCGCCCTGGTCGCATCCGTCGAGTCGCGGGCCGAGCAACGCGAGGTATATGTGGCCGGCCTGAGCAATGCGCCGACGCTGCGCAACTTTCTCGAGCGCCAGACCTATACCGTCAAGGAAGCGCCGGCCAACTACGAGAGCCAGCTGCGCAAGTCGCTCTTCAGCGATCCGGTGGTCGTCGTGCCGCCCGACTTCGAGGCGAGCTTGAGTCGCGGCGAGGCGCCGGTCCTCGAGATCGTTTCCGACAGCGCCAACCAGAGCTCCGAAGCGAGCACGGCGCGGATCGAACGCTTGCTCGGCGGTTTCGGCCGCGAACGCGCCGTTCTCAATCTGGCGCTGCGCGGTGTCGCGATCCAGCTGCTCGAGCCGATCGAGATCGAGAGCCGCGATCTGGCCAGCACCCAGACGCGGGCGACCCGCATCACCGGCATGCTGCCTTACTTCGTGATGATGGCCGTGCTTTACGGCGCCCTGACCGCGGCCCTCGACACGACTGCCGGTGAACGGGAGCGCGGCTCGCTCGAGCCGCTGCTGATGAACCCGGCGCCGCGCTGGAGCATCGTCGCAGGCAAGTGGGGCGCGGTTGCCTGCGTCGGCATGCTGATCGCGGTGCTCAGCTCGCTCAGCTTTCTGCCCGGGCAGTGGATGCTGCGAAGCGACACGCTGGCCGCGATGTTCCAGTACGGGATGCGTGAAGCGCTCTTGTTCCTGGTGGTGTTGCTGCCGTTCGCGGCCGCTCTTTCCGCCTTGCTGATGGCGGTCGCGATTCGCTGCAAGACCTTCAAGGAGGCGCAGGCGAATTCGACCATCGTGCTGCTGGCGACATCGCTGCTGCCGCTGGTCAACGTGTTCAATCTGGGCGGTGAAGCGGCTTGGCACCTCTGGGTTCCGGCGCTGGCTCAGAACACGCTCATGACGAAGGTGCTGAAGGGCGAGGCGCTGACCTGGCACGAGATGCTGATTCCACTGCTTGTTTGCGTGTTGCTCGCCTCCGCGAGCGTGTGGTTCGTCGCACGCACGTTGCGCCATGCAGTCTTGAAATGAGTGTGGCTCGGAACTCGCCGCGGACGAACAGATGAGCACGCCGCCGACGGTGGGCTCGCCTGCGCCTGCGGCCTTGGACTTGAGGTGGCGCTGGTGCCGATTCGATGCCCTGGAGCTGCGCGAGCTTCAGTACATCTTCGCCGCCCGGCAGCGTGTGTTCGGGCTCGAGCAGCAGTGCGTCTACCTCGATATCGACGGTTGCGATGAACGCGCCTTTCATCTGGCCGCGTGGAGCGGAGGGCATGCCGAGCCCCTTGCTTACGCGCGCATCCTGGACCCCGGCGTCAAGTACGTGGAGGCCTCGATCGGCCGTGTCGTCACGAGCGGAGCCGGCCGCGGCTGGGGCCTCGGTCGCGAGCTGATGGCGCGCGCCATCGGCGGCGCCGCGGAAGCCTGGCCGGGCGTCGCCATCCGGATCTCCGCGCAGACGCGGCTCGAGCGCTTCTACGCGAGCTTCGGCTTTGCGGCGACCGGTCCACCCTATTTGGAAGACGGCATCGACCACACCGAGATGCTGCTGGTGGGCGGCGTCCGGAACGATGCGGAGCAGGTGCTCACGGGCCGATAAGTCGCCACTGCGCGCCGAACCCCTGCCTGCCAGCTTGTGTAGCCGGTCCATCGTGGCGCCGAGAAAATACAATCGGACCGTCTTCAGGTCGCTTCTCCATGCCTCAGCATTTCGACGTCATCGTGATCGGCGGCGGCCACGCCGGGACCGAAGCCGCGCTGGCCTCGGCCCGGATGGGAGTCGACACGTTGTTGTTGACACATTCGCTGGATACCTTGGGCCAGATGAGTTGCAACCCGTCGATCGGCGGGATCGGCAAAGGACACCTGGTCAAGGAGATCGATGCCTTGGGCGGGGTGATGGCTGCGGCGGCCGACGAGGCCGGCATTCACTTTCGCATCCTTAACCGGTCCAAGGGCCCGGCGGTTCGCGCGACTCGGGCCCAAGCGGATCGGTCGCTGTACCGATCTGCGATTCGTCGACGGCTCGAATCGCAGCCGCACTTGTCCTTATTTCAATCAGCTTGCGACGATCTAATTCTCGATGGTGACCGGGTGATTGGGGTTGCAACACAAGCGGGTGTTCACTTCTCCTGCCTGAAGGTGGTCCTGACAGCGGGGACCTTTCTCAATGGCCGGATCCACGTCGGCCGCGAGAACCACTCCGGGGGACGGGCCGGGGATCCTTCGGCCATCAGCCTGGCCTCACGATTGCGGGAGCTCAAGCTGCCACAAGGGCGGCTGAAGACTGGCACACCGCCTCGCCTCGATGGCCGAACGATCGACTATGGAAAGCTGCTTGAGCAACAGGGCGATGGCGTTGGCCCGAATGGAACGTTGACCACGGAGGTTCCGGTCTTCGGATGGGCCGGCGAGGCGCTTCGCCATCCCCGTCAGACGTCGTGCTGGATCACGCACACCAATGCGCGCACGCACGACATCATCCGCGGCGGCTTTGGCGACAGTCCGATGTTCGGGGGCAGGATCGACGGAATCGGTCCGCGCTACTGTCCGAGCATCGAAGACAAGGTGAACCGGTTCCATGACAAGGAGTCGCACCAGATCTTCCTCGAACCCGAAGGGTTGGACACGTGCGAGGTCTACCCCAACGGCGTCTCGACGTCGCTCTCGTTCGAGGTGCAGGTGGCCGCGATTCGATCCATTGCCGGCCTGGAGCACGCCCACCTGCTGCGGCCCGGTTACGCCATCGAATACGACTACTTCGATCCTCGCGCACTCGAGTTGACATTCGAGACGCGCTCGATCGGGGGGCTCTACTTCGCCGGGCAGATCAACGGGACAACCGGATATGAGGAGGCCGCCGCCCAAGGCCTTCACGCCGGGGTCAATGCGGCTCTGGCGGTGCGCGGCGAAGCGCCTTGGGTTTTGTCGCGGGAGCAGGCGTACATCGGCGTCTTGGTCGATGATCTGGTGACCAAAGGCGTGAATGAGCCGTACCGCATGTTCACGAGCCGCGCCGAGTACCGGCTGTCTCTGCGCGAGGACAACGCCGACACCCGCCTGACCCCGATCGGCCGTCGTCTGGGCTTGATCTCTGATCCTCAGTGGCGACGCTTCGAGACCAAGCGCGACAGCGTTTCACGTGAAACACAGCGCTTGGCAACCACTCGCCTCGGCCCGTTGGAGGCGGCTCCGGGGCGACCGGCGCTCTCCAGAGACTATGCGCTCCTCGACTTGTTACGGCGGCCAGGTGTTCGCTTCGACGATCTAGCCGCCTGGACTGGCGGCGCTGCGGGAGTGAGTCCGCGGCAGGCGCTCTCGGAAACGCTCGGGCCTGCCTTGGCTCTTCAGGTGATCGAGCAGATCGAGATTTCCGCTCTCTACGAAGGCTATATCGGGAAGCAACAAATCGACATCGAACGGGCCGAGCGCGCGCTGGAGATCCCGGTTCCGGAATCTTTCGACTACGCGACTGTGCATGCGCTGTCATTCGAGGCGCGCCAGGTGCTGACTCGCCACCGCCCGAGAACACTGGCCGCAGCTGCCCGCCTTTCCGGAATCACGCCGGTATCCATTTCGCTTCTGCTTGTGCATCTGAAAAAGGTCCGGCCATTGGCGGGTCCCTCTCACACGCAGGACGCCGGCCTCCTTGAGCCAAGCACTTGAGCCGGGCTCTGCCGAAGCGGCAGAACGGCTCGACCTCGCGGCCGCGCTGGATGCAGCCGCCGCCCGTCTGGGCTTGGCGATGGCACCGGGGCAGGCCGCAGCGCTGCTCGACTACCTGGCGTTGTTGTCGCTCTGGAATCGCACCTACAACCTGACGGCGGTTCGGGAGCCATCGCGGATGCTGGGCCTGCACCTCGTCGACTGCTTGGGTGTGGTGGAGCCCCTGCGACGCCAACGCGCAGGTTCCACGAAGACTTCGCTTCTCGACGTCGGCAGTGGCGGCGGGCTGCCTGGTGTGGTGCTAGCCATCATGGAGCCTCATTCGACAGTCACCTGCGTCGACGCGGTGGCGAAGAAGACGTCATTCATCCGTCAGGTCGCGGCCACGCTTCGCTTGCCGAATCTGCATGCGGAGCACGGCCGCGTCGAGTCTCTGCTCAGTGGCGTGCTGTACGACGTGGTCGTAGCCCGAGCCTTCGGATCGCTGACTCATTTCGCCCAGTCGACCGCGCATCGACTGGCAGAAGGGGGCGCCTGGATGGCGATGAAAGGGAAGCGACCGGATCTGGAAATCGAAGCGGTGTCCGCTGACATCGATGTGTTTCACGTGGAACCTCTGCCCCTGCTCGCAAGCGTCGGCGAACGATGCATTGTATGGATGCGCCCTAGAGTCGTCTATCCATGAGTCAGACAGCAATAGCGAGCACATGCTTCGCGAGCGCGACGGCAGCCGGATGAGTCGAATCTTTTGCATCGCCAACCAGAAGGGAGGCGTCGGCAAGACGACGACGTGCATCAACCTCGCCGCTGGCTTGGCTCGCCTCGGGCATCGCGTCCTGCTCGTCGATCTCGACCCGCAAGGAAATGCAACGATGGGGTCCGGGATCGACAAGCGCACGCTCGAGGCGACCGTTTACGACGTTTTGCTGGAAACGACCTCGATCGTCGAGGCTCGACGCAGCAGCCCGAAAGGCGGCTACGACGTGGTCGGCGCCAACCGCGAGCTCGCTGGTGCCGAGGTGGAGCTGGTGGGTCTGGAGCGCCGCGACCAGCGCCTGCGCCAGGCGTTGGCTGCAGTGGCGGCCGATTACGATTTCGTTCTCGTCGACTGCCCGCCGAGCTTGAGCCTGTTGACGCTGAACGGCTTGGCGGCCGCACACGGCGTGATCGTGCCGATGCAGTGCGAATATTTCGCCCTCGAAGGCTTGAGCGATCTCGTCAACACCATCAAGCAGGTGCACGCCAACATCAATCCGGCGCTCGAGGTGATCGGCATTCTTCGCGTGATGTTCGATCCGCGAATCACATTGCAGACGCAGGTCAGCGCCCAGCTCAAGGCCCACTTCGGCGACCGAGTGTTCGACACCGTGGTGCCGCGTAATGTTCGGCTCGCCGAGGCACCCAGCTACGGCATTCCCGGACTGGTCTTCGATCCGACCTCCAAGGGCGCACTGGCCTTCATCGAGTTCGCGCGCGAACTCGCACAGCGCGTCGGACAGCCAGCGGCTGCAGCATGACCGGGAGCCCGGACACCGCGTCGCAGGCGCCGGCATCAACGCGAGTGCGCCGGACGACCCGACCCGCAGCGTCTCTTACTAGAGGCCGGTGCTTTCCTCGATCCCGAGGTGCACGTTCATCGACTGCACCGCTGCGCCGCTGGCGCCCTTGCCGAGGTTATCCAGGCGCGCCATGAGCAAAACCTGGCTCTGGCTGCCGAACACGAAAAGCTCGGCACGGTTGCTGTCGTTGCAGGCCTGGACGTCGAAGTAGCCGTCCTCGAGCGTGGTCGGGTCGCGCAACGGCATCACCCGGACGAACGGCTCGCCGGCGTAGCGCTCGGCCAGCGCGGCGTGCAAGTGTTCGGCGGTCGCGCCACGGCGGGCCGAGGCCAGATGCAGCGGCACCGTGACAACGAGGCCCTTCAGAAAGTCGCCGACGACAGGCATGAACACGGGCCGGGTTTCGAGCCGGGAATGCGCCGTCACTTCGGCGAGATGCTTGTGCTCGAGCGTCAAGCCGTAAGGCTGTGGCGCGATCAGGCGCGGGTCCCCGCCTGCCTCGTAGCGTTCGATCATCTTCCGGCCGCCGCCGGAGTAGCCGGTGATGGAGGTTGCCGTCAGCGCGGCCGAGCGCGGCAACAGCCCTGCATCGACCAGGGGACGAACCAGCAGGATGAAGCCGGTTGCGTGACAACCCGGATTGGCGATGCGTTTCGAGGCCCGGATCTTGTCGCGCTGATCGGCGGCCAGTTCGGGCAAGCCGAAGACCCAGTCGGCAGAGACCCGATGTGCGGTGCTGGCGTCGATCAGGCAGGTCGAAGGGTTGGTGACCAGCGCGGCCGCCTCGCGAGCCGCGTCATCCGGCAGACAAAGAAAGGCGACGTCGGCGGCGTTGAGCAGGCGCGCGCGCTCCTGCACGTCCTTGCGAAGCTCCGGCGAAGCGCGCAGCACCTCGACATCGGTGCGGCGACCGAGATAGTCATTGATGCGCAGGCCCGTGGTGCCTTCCTGGCCGTCGACGAAAACGCGGGTGGTCATGAGGGGGTCTGATGAAGCTCGACACCCGAGCATAAAGCAGAGTTCGAGAGCGCGCGCAAGGCCGTCGCGCAGCGTTTTGCCGCCGGTCGATCAAGGACAATCGGCGAGTGGCATCAAAGAAACCCAAAGGCCTCGGGCTCGGCCTCGAAGCGCTGCTCGGCCCGACCGTGGTCGATGGCAAGGCCGGCAGTGCCGATCGCAACGAAGGCGAACCGCGCCTGTTGCTGCTCACCCAGCTGCAACCCGGGCGTTACCAGCCGCGCACGCAGATGAACGACACGGCCCTGCAGGAGCTGGCCGAGAGCATCAAGGTTCAAGGCGTCATGCAGCCGGTGCTGGTGCGGCCGGTCGGCGAGGACGGGGTCGACCAGCGCTACGAGATCATCGCCGGCGAGCGTCGGTTCCGGGCTGCGCGTCTGGCCGGCCTCGATCGCATTCCGGTGCTCGTGCGGGACGTCCCCGACCAAGCGGCCGCCGCGATGGCACTGATCGAGAACATGCAGCGCGAGGATCTGAACCCGCTCGAGGAAGCGCGGGGCCTGCGCCGCCTGACCGACGAATTCGGCATGACCCATGAGGCGGTGGCGCACGCCGTGGGCCGGTCGCGCAGTGCCGCGACCAATCTGCTCCGCCTGCTTCAATTGACGCCGCCGGTCCAGCAACTGCTGCTTTCCGGCGCTCTCGAGATGGGCCACGCCCGTGCACTTTTACCGCTCGATGGCGCGCAGCAGATCTTGAGTGCCAACGAGATCGTCGCGCGCAAGCTCAGCGTGCGCGAGGCCGAGCAATTGGCGGCGCGGCACACTGGCCGGAGCGCTCGGCAACCGAGGTCGCTGCGCGCAAACCGTCAGAAGGAACGCGACATTCTTCGGCTCGAGCAACAACTTTCGGACCGGCTGGCCGCGCCGGTGGAGATTCGGTTACGCGGCAAGGGCGCCGCCGCCGCGGATCGAGGCGAGATCGCCGTCCTTTTCGCCTCGCTCGACGAGCTGAACGGGCTCTTGCTGAGGCTCGGCCACGAACCGACGTGAGCTAATGCCGGCGCCCCGCCGCGGGGTCGAGAATCTTTGCACGAGACGTCGGCGATCGAGCCGGCTGCCGTCAACGCAATGTGATTTCGGCACGTTGCTTGCTAATCCAGACTCAAGACAGTGCATTGGAGCAACGCCGCGAAGGCATTGCATTTCATTGCTTCGCTTTTGCCACGATGATGGAAGCTTGAGCCGCACCTGCTGGTGAAAGGAAAGCTCTGATGGCGCCCCGCCGGGCTCCATCAGAACTTCCCCGGACGCACGAAGACCGAAAGGCTTCGGCGCCTCCTCGTCGAACAGGAGATCAGCATGGATGTCATCAGCAACTTTGCCGCGCGCTTCGAGCGCAGTCGCGAAGAAGAGCTGTCGATCGAGGAGTACCTGGCAGAGTGCAAGCGCAATCCGCTCGCCTACGCCACTGCCCCCGAACGCATGCTCAAGGCGATCGGCGAGCCGATCATGGTCGACACGCGAAACGACGTTCGACTGTCGCGCCTGTTCGCCAACAAGGTCATCAAGATCTACCCCGCGTTCGCCGAGTTCTACGGCATGGAAGACGCGATCGAGCAAGTCGTGAGCTATTTCCGGCACGCCGCCCAGGGCCTCGAGGAAAAGAAGCAAATTCTTTACCTGCTCGGCCCGGTCGGGGGCGGCAAGAGCTCGATCGCCGAGCGCCTCAAGCAGCTCATGGAGCATGTACCGTTCTACGCGATCAAGGGATCGCCGGTGAACGAGTCACCGCTCGGCCTGTTCGACCCCATCGAAGACGGCCCCCTGCTCGAAAACGAGTACGGCATCCCGCGTCGCTACCTGAACCGCATCCTGAGCCCCTGGGCCGTGAAGCGCCTCGACGAGTTCGGCGGCGACATCCGCAAGTTCAAGATCGTCAAGCGCCATCCGAGCGTCCTCAAGCAGGTCGGCGTCTCGAAGACCGAGCCGGGCGACGAGAACAACCAGGACATCTCGGCCCTGGTCGGCAAGGTCGACATCCGGAAGCTCGAAACCTTCTCGCAAGACGATCCGGACGCCTACAGCTTTTCCGGCGGTCTGTGCCTGGCCAACCAGGGCCTGCTCGAATTCGTCGAGATGTTCAAGGCGCCGATCAAGGTGCTGCATCCGCTGCTGACGGCGACCCAGGAAGGCAACTTCAAGGGCACCGAGGGCTTCGGCGCGATTCCGTTCGACGGCATCGTTCTCGCGCACAGCAACGAGAGCGAGTGGAAGACCTTTCGCAACAACAAGAACAACGAGGCGTTTCTCGACCGCATCTACATCGTCAAGGTGCCGTATTGCCTGCGCACGTCCGAGGAAGTGAAGATCTACGAGAAGCTGCTGCGCAATTCGTCGCTGGCTGCCGCCAAGTGCGCGCCCGGAACGCTCAAGATGATGAGCCAGTTCGCGATGCTGACGCGGCTGAAGGAGCCGGAGAACTCATCGCTCTATTCGAAGATGCTGATCTACGACGGCGACAATCTGAAGGACACCGACCCGCGGGCCAAGAGCTACCAGGAGTACCGCGACTACGCGGGAGTCGACGAGGGCATGAGCGGCGTCTCCACGCGCTTCGCCTTCAAGATCCTGTCGAAGGTCTTCAACTTCGACCCGGCCGAGGTGGCCGCCAACCCGGTCCACCTGATGTACGTGCTCGAGCAGCAGATCGAGCGCGAGCAGTTCCCGAGCGAGACCGAGCAGAAGTACCTGGGCTTCATCAAGGAGCACCTGTCGGCTCGCTATGCGGAGTTCATCGGCAAGGAGATTCAGACTGCCTACCTCGAGAGCTACAGCGAGTACGGCCAGAACATCTTCGACCGCTACGTCACTTACGCCGACTACTGGATCCAGGACCAGGAGTACCGCGACACCGACACCGGCGAAGTGTTCGACCGGGCCCAGCTCAATGCCGAGCTGGAGAAGATCGAGAAGCCCGCCGGAATCTCGAATCCGAAGGACTTCCGCAACGAGATCGTCAACTTCGTGCTGCGGGCGCGCGCGAACAACAACGGCAAGAATCCGCTGTGGACCAGCTACGAAAAGCTGCGCACGGTGATCGAGAAGAAGATGTTCTCGAACACCGAGGAACTTTTGCCGGTGATCAGCTTCAACGCAAAAGCCAGCGCCGACGAGGCGAAGAAGCACGAGAACTTTGTCAACCGAATGGTCGAAAAGGGCTACACGTCGAAGCAGGTTCGCCTGCTCTGCGAGTGGTATCTGCGCGTCCGGAAAAGCTCGTAAGCAGCCGAGAACAACGATGCTCCAGCAGATCATCGATCGCCGTCTTGCCGGCAAGAACAAGTCGATCGGCAACCGCGAGCGCTTCCTGCGCCGCTACCAGGGCCAGCTGCGCGACGCCGTGCGCAAGGCGGTCGACAAGCGCGGCATTCGGGACATCGAGCAGGGCGAAGACATTCATTTGCCCAAGCGCGACATCAACGAGCCGGCGTTTCGCCACGGCACCGGCGGTGCCCGCGAAATGGTCCATCCAGGCAACCGCGAATACGTTCGCGGCGACCACATCGAGCGGCCAGAGGGCGGTGCCGGTCGGGGCAGTGGCTCCGGTCAGGCTGGCGACTCCGGCGAGGGCGAGGACGATTTTGTCTTCCACCTCACCAAGGAAGAATTCATGCAGATCTTCTTCGACGACCTGGCGCTGCCGCGGATGACCCGCACGCAACTCGCCGAGACGCCGGAGATGAAGACGCACCGCGCCGGATTTTCGAACTCGGGGACGCCGAGCAACCTCAGCGTCATCCGTTCGATGCGCGGCGCGATCGGCCGGCGTGTCGCGATCGGCGCCGGTTCCCGGGCGGAGCTCGCGGAGCTCCTCGAGCGCCATGCCGAAATGGCCGCGACCGGCCTGGCCCCGGCCGAAGTGCTCGCGCGCCGGGCGCTCGAAGAGCAGATCGCGGTATTGCGGGCGCGCCTCTCGAAGATTCCATATCTCGATCCGATCGATTTGCGCTTTCGCAATCGGGTCCGGGTCCCGGTGCCGATGGCCAAGGCCGTGATGTTCTGCCTGATGGATGTGTCGGGCTCGATGGACGAAGCGCGCAAGGACCTCTCGAAGCGCTTCTTCATCCTGCTCTATCTCTTCTTGACACGGCACTATCAGAAGATCGAGCTCGTCTTCATCCGCCATCACACCCAGGCGCAGGAAGTCGACGAAGAGAACTTCTTCCGGGCCCGCGAAACCGGCGGCACCGTGGTCTCGAGTGCGCTGGTCCTGATGGACGAGATCATCAAGGCCCGCTACGCCACCTCGGAATGGAACATCTACGGCGCCCAGGCCAGCGACGGCGATAACTGGCACCACGACTCGGGCCGCTGCCGCGAGCTGCTCGCCGACAGCCTGCTGCCGCAGTGCCGTCACTTCGCCTATGTCCAGGTCGCCGACGAGGAGCAGAACCTCTGGGAGGAGTACGCGCGGCTGCAGGAGACGCAGGCCCACTTCGCAATGCGCAAGGTGACGGAGGCAGGGCAGATCTATCCGGTCTTCCGCGACCTGTTCAAGAGCGATCGGGCGGCGGCATGAGGCCGATTCAAGCGCCCGATCCGCGCCCGGCGACCGGGGCGGGGCGAAAGCTCCGCCCGGAGCGGAGCATTCCGGATGCGCCCCTGCCGGCCGGCCCGCGCGCCGAAAAGCCGTTGCCCGATCCGAGCGACTGGACCTTCGAGCTCGTCGAGGCGTACCACGAGAAGATTCGCGCCGTGGCTCAGCGTTTCGCGCTCGATACGTACCCAAACCAGCTCGAGGTCATCAGCGCTGAGCAGATGATGGATGCCTACGCCTCGGTGGGAATGCCGGTGAACTACCGGCACTGGAGCTACGGCAAGGAATTCATCGCCAACGAGCGCAGCTACCGGCGCGGCCAGATGGGCCTGGCCTACGAGATCGTCATCAATTCCGACCCCTGCATCAGCTACCTGATGGAGGAAAACACCACGGCGATGCAGGCGCTCGTCATCGCCCACGCCGCTTATGGGCACAACAGTTTCTTCAAGGGCAACTACC
>JALYXU010000040.1 GCA_030946925.1 Pseudomonadota bacterium | reverse complement strand
CCCCGGCGGGGATCGTGCCAATCTCTGCGCTGCTTGGCGACAACGTCAGCAGGCCGAGCGACATTGCCGGCTACGTCGGGCCCACGCTGCTCGCGTTGCTCGAGCAGCTTGCCGATGACGTTGTGGTGCCCGGCGCGACGCTGATCCCGGTGCAGCACGTCGGCGCCGAAGCCGGCGGCGCCGGCTATCGCTCACGGGTGCTATGGGGCCGGGTGGCGAGCGGCGAGGTCGTCGTCGGCGCGGAGCTCAGCGTCTTTCCGGGCGGCGACACTGCGCGCGTTGCCAAGTTGCATGCCGCCGGCGAGCGTGTCGCCGGCGTCGGCGCTGGCCGCTCCGCGGGCATCGTCCTCGATCGCCAGCTCGACGTCTCGCGCGGCGACTGGCTGGCAGCCCCGGGAACCCTGGTGCCGCTCAGCGGCTTTTGCGCGACCCTGGCCTGGCTCGACACCGAGCCGGCGCGAGTGGGCCGCAAGTACTGGATTCGCCATGGCAACCGGTGGTCGCACGGCCGCCTCACCGGCATCGAAAGCCGCCTCGACATCGCCACGCTCGCGTCCCACCCGGCCAGCGAGCTCGGAGTCAACGACATCGGCGAGGTTCGATTCGAAACGCAACAGCCGCTGCCGATCGAACCGTTCTCGGAGGATCGGGTCGCCGGCGCGCTGCTTGTTGTCGATCCCGCAACCCACCGGAGGAGCGGTGTGTTGCTCGTCCGCGGAGTTGTCAGAGCGGAGCAGACTTCCTGCGGCGACGCCCAATGAAACCGATGGCGCCCAACCCGGCGAGCATGAGCGCGTACGTCTCGGGCTCCGGAATCGGCGCCGCGGCCACGGCGCTCAATTCCTGGTCGGAGTTGCCCTGCTGGAACGCCACGGTGCTCGCGCCGAAGGCGTAGTACTTGTAGCTTGTGCCGAAGGTGAAGTCTGCTTCGTAGCCCACGCCATTAGGGCCATTCACAACGTTGTTCACGGTCGTCGGAGCGGTGCCTGTGAAAGTGCCCAACGTGAATGGCTCACCGGCACCGTTGACGGTAAGAGCGTCGAACAAAGGCGCCCAGCTCGTCAGGTTGTTGCTGCCTTGGATCGAGTACTGATACCCGTCGTACGCTGCGCCGAGGTGATCGATATTCGCGAACACGCGAATCGCACTGACACCGCTGGCGAAGGTTGCGAGGATCCAGTTGTTCGAAGTCGGAAGGCCGACGAGGGAGCCGCCGTCATAGACGCGGTATCCATTCGTGGCGAGCTCGGCCGACGTCGGCGTGAATGGCGAACCGGTGTCGCCGGCAGAGAAGTTGCTGAATGTCGCGTAGTTGCTGATGCCATTCGTGAAATGAGACAGGACGGTGTCCTGGGTGTACGTGGTTGCAAATGCGGGCTGCCACAGACATGCGATCGCCCCGACCACGGCAATTGTTTTGAATTTCATGACTTCTCCCTTATATGAATTGGAAATTGCATGTCACCACGCTGGGTCGGGCACCACAAGACCCGGCTCAGGGGGTTGGGCGACCGTCGGTCCATTCAGCCGCTGTCTCAGGGAACGACTGTTGGCCGATGTCTGATTCAGCAGCGCGTTCACAATCGCACCGAGCCTCGGGTGAACCGATCCCATGAAGCGTTACCTGTTCCTGCTGCTTGCCCTGCCGTTCGTGACGAGTGCACTCGCTGCTTCGGTGATGCTTCATCCGAACGGCAACATGGTGGTCCTGGAAGGCCGCATCGACGTCGGCGACTTCGACAAGATCGAGAAGCTTGCGCGAGAGGCATCGCCCACGGCGATCTACCTCGCCTCGCCGGGCGGCAATCTGGCCGAGGCCATCAAGATCGGGGCGCTCGTGCGCCGGCTTGCCTGGGAGACGAAGTCCGCCGAGCCCATGAGCGCACCGCCTGAAATGAGGGCCGCTGTCGCGCGCTCGCTTGGCGTGCGCGATCCCGCGCGCAACAATCTTTGTGCGAGCGCCTGCTTCTTCATCTTCGTGTCGGGCATCTATCGCGACGGCCATGCCATCGGCATCCACACGCCCTACGTCACACGCAGCGAGCTCGACCGCGCGCCGCTTGACGGCGTCACCAGGGACGGCAGCGTCAAGCTCGGTGTCGGCCAGTTTCTCAGGCGCATGGGCGTGCCGCAGAAGTACCTCGATGCGATCTACGAGGTGCCGAAGGAAAAGCTTCGCTGGCTCACGGAGGATGAAATTCAGGCCGACTTCCAGGGCTTCATCCCGGAGGTCAGGGAGTGGGTCAAGACGCAATGCGGCGACGACGCAGCAACGCGGCGCTGCAAGGACGACGTGATGATGGGGATCCGTCTTCGAACGCTTGAACAAGCCGGCCACTGAGGCGCTGTCGGCTCCCGCTGGCGGAACGCCGCAGCGGCGAAAATCGCGGCTTCCACAGTGCGGCAAGGAGGCGAAGAATGAAGACCTATCGCATCGCGACCATTCCGGGCGATGGCATCGGCAAGGAGGTGATCCCTGCCGGCCGCGAATTGCTCGAGGCGCTGTCCGGCACAGCCGGCTCGTTCCGATTCGAGTTCGAGAACTTCGACTGGGGCGGTGACTGGTACCGGGCCCACGGCACGATGATGCCGAGCGACGGCCTCGACGCGCTCCGCGGCAAGGACGCCATCCTCTTCGGCTCGGCGGGCGATCCGCACATCCCCGACCACATCACGCTCTGGGGCTTGCGTCTGAAGATCTGCCAGGGCTTCGACCAGTACGCCAATGTTCGGCCGACGCGCATCCTGCCCGGCATCGATGGCCCGCTGAAACGCTGCGGCCCCGGGGATCTGGACTGGGTCATCGTTCGGGAGAATTCGGAAGGCGAGTATTCCGGCATCGGCGGCCGCGTTCACCAGGGTCATCCGATCGAAGTGGCGACGGATGTGTCGATGATGACGCGCATCGGCGTCGAGCGTGTCATGCGCTTTGCGTTCAGGCTGGCCCGCTCACGGCCCAGGAAGCTTCTCACCGTCGTCACCAAAAGCAACGCGCAACGCCACGCGATGGTCATGTGGGACGAAATCGCCTTGCAGATCTCGAAGGAATTCCCCGACGTCGCCTGGGACAAGGAGCTGGTCGATGCCACGACCGCTCGAATGGTCAACCGGCCGGCTTCGCTCGACACTCTGGTCGCGACCAATCTGCACGCCGATGTGCTGAGCGACCTGGCCGCCGCGCTGGCAGGCAGCCTGGGCATCGCGCCGACCGGCAACATCGACCCGGAACGTCGCTATCCATCGATGTTCGAGCCGATCCACGGCTCGGCTTTCGACATCATGGGCAAAGGCCTGGCCAACCCGATCGGCACGTTTTGGTCGATCGTGATGATGCTCGAGCATCTCGGCGAGGCCGAGGCCGCGTCGCGCGTGATGGCGGCAATCGAGCGCGTCACGGCTGACCGGAGATTCCACACGCAAGACCTCGGCGGTTCGGCGACCACGGCGATGGTCACCGATGCGGTCTGTGCTCGCCTGGCAGAGACGAGCGAGCGAAGAGTCGCATAGCCATCAATTCCACCCAGGAGAAACGAAATGTCCAGCTTTCCACTTTGCCGTCGCACCGTGCTCCGCGCCTGTGCACTGGCTGCCCTGGCCGGCGCGTGTGCGCTCGCGCACGCACAGGACTATCCGACGAAGACGATCAGCCTCGTCGTGCCGTTCCCTCCGGGTGGCACGACCGACCTGGTGGCACGCACGCTGGCCGAGTCGCTGACGAAAAGCCTGGGCCAGCAGGTGATCGTCGAGAACAGGCCCGGCGCTGGAACCACGCTCGGCGCCGACTACGTCGCCAAGGCAAAGCCCGACGGCTACACCCTGCTGATCGGCGCCGTCCATCACACGATCGCGCCGAGCGTCTACAAAAAGCTGCCATACGACTTCCAGAAGGACCTGGCGCCGATCACGACGGTCGCGTTGGTCCCCAACGTGGTGGCCGTCAATCCGACGGTCACGCCGGTGAAGAACATCGCCGAGCTGATCGCCCTCGCCAAGGCCTCATCGAAGACGCCGCTCAGCTACGGCTCGAACGGCAACGGCACGGCGCAGCATCTGATCGGCACTCTGTTCCAGCTGCAGACGGGGACGACCCTCTTGCATGTGCCTTACAAGGGCAGCGCGCCCCTCACCGCCGATCTCCTCGCCGGGCAGGTGAACATGTCGTTCGACAGCATCACCGCGGAGCTCGCATTCCTGAAGAACGGCCGACTGCTGCCGTTGGCCGTGACCGCCCACGCGCGAACTCCGTTCCTGCCCAACGTGCCGACACTCGAGGAGGCAGGCCTCAAGGGTTTCGACATCCGGACCTGGTACGGAGCGCTCGCTCCGGCGGGCACGCCCAAGCCCGTCCTGGATCGGCTGAGCACCGAAATGCTCAAGATCATCAGATCGCCCCAGTTCGCCGCCGCCATGGCCGCGGGCGGCTGCGAGCCGCTCGGCAGCACGCCGGCCGAGATGGCGGGGCTGATCGCCAGCGAGACGGCGAAGTTTGCCAAGATCGTCAAGGACGGCAATGTCGTGATCGAGTGACGGACCGCGGTCGCCCTCGTCTGCCAGATCGAGCGAAAGGCTCGGTACTCGATTTGCGTGGAATTGCGGATCAGAAATAGAGTGCCTCGACAACCTGGCCATTGACCTGCATGTCGCACTTGTCGCCGGCCTTCTCGTGGGCCGATTGCACCGCGCCCGCGACGATGCCGATCACGCCGCGTTTGCCACCGAGCGCCGAGCCGAAATAACACTCGGCGCTGATGGCCAGACCGCGGTACTGCGCCTTCATATTCAGCGTGGGCGTATACGGCGGGAAACTGCCGTTCATGATCGGATCACCGTTGACGCTCAGCGACAGGTTGTTGCCGCGAGGCTCGAAGATGCCGCCGAACTCAATCTTCTGGCCGGCGACCTCGACGGATTTCCTTTGCGCGATCTTGGGCGATGCGCAACCAACAAGCACAGCGGCAAACAAAGCAAGGAGAAAGGTTGAGCGCATTGGTTTTCCTGTCGGGAACGAAGAACGCTTGGTTGGTGAAAATCGGTCTGTGACACATTGAGAGATGGACGATCCCCGGCGATAGATTGTTATCAGGGCAAGGTGACGGTGAAACCCGCAGGAATCTCGAACACCGAGGCGGTGATGGCCTGGCCTCGCTCGGCGGCGATCGGCACGATCGTTTCGAACATTCCGGGGACGGGCCCGAACTGAATCCGGCCGCTCATCGCATAGGGCCAGTTGAGATAGCTCACATAGGGAAACAGATCCCAGATGCAGGCATGGCTGTCGGGGGCCAAGTCGGTGACGCCGACGACCTCACGACACGTCTGACCGAGTTGCTGGCTCGGAGGCAGGGTCGCGAATGCAGGCGTGCCCTGGTAGGAGGTCCGCACCGTCGGTGCTCTGCGTCCGAGCGCTTGCGACGTGTCGTATCGCAAGTCGTACGCCAGGCCGTCACGCCACAGCGTGGCGTTGCGTATCACGACAATGCTGGTTTGAGCGCAGTCGGGCGGAACGGCGGGAAGTGCGCCACCGGACACCAAAGCGTTCGCTTCTTTCATCCACCTCTGCATGTCGTTCAGGACGATGGCTGTGCCTGTGACGAGGGTAAGTGCCTTGTCGCTGCTGATGTACTTTTCGTGCACCGTGACGTCCAGGCCGGCCATCGTCGCGTCCGATGGCGATACCGGGGGAAGCCGGTAGCCGATGCGAAAGCTGTTGCACTGGTCCACCAGAGCCTGACTGGCATCGCGGCTGAAACCGGATGGCCTGCCGGCGTAGAGGACGGTGTTGCTCGTCTTCAGATAGGCGGTGCCGCTGAAGCCGGCGCCTGTGAGCGGCGTGGTCGGTGCGGCACTGCTTTCGGCGTCGGCACCGCCGCCGCACGCCGCGGTTATAAAGGTCATCGATATGGCGCCAAGCAAACGCACCAATTCGAAGCGGTTGTTCATGATTCGCTCTCATGGGTAAGTGGCGTGGACGCCGGGGCTAGCGGTCTGGATCGCGTCGGATTGCATCTACATCACCCATCCGGAGATCACCATCCCCGAAGGTTTAGGTGGGGACCAGCGTTTGTAGAATATTGCTAAGTCGTCGCGAAAACGTCCCCCTTCAGGGTGCGTGACGTGGGCTCGCGTCGCACCCCTGCTACGGTGTAGGCACATGACTTCAGCCGGCCCCCCTCGGCGGTGGCGCCGAGATTGCGAGGGGCGGGCCAGGACCCAGCGAATCTCCGCGCGGACTTTGTCCAACCCGACGAGCAACAGGTCGAGTGCACAAATCCGCGGATCTGCTTAGAGCGGTAGTCGCTCCGACCAGTGGCCACGCCTCGCCGACGCTTGCGTGGCAATACGCGCCACGCCTCGTCACGCCGCCCGCGGAGTCAAGTCTTCGCGGACTTCCGGTCAGCCTTCTTTGCGGATTCCAGGTTTTCCGCCTTCTTCGACAGCTTGTCCGCACGCGAGGGCTTGTTGGCCTTGCTCACCTTCGCTTCTTTTGGTGGCTTCGCCGCTTTGGGCGGCTTTGGCGGCCTCGCCGGCTTGGCTTCTTTCAGTACCTTTACGGGCTTTAGCTTCGGTGCGCTGGCCTGGGCTCGGCGCCGTAGCTGTTCGGCCTTCAGCGAACCACGCTCCTCGCGCAATGCCTTCTCGCGCTCAGACTGCTGCTGGTCGGCCGACGCGGAATTGGGGCGGTCCGCGATCGCGAGATGAAGTCGCGCGCCGTTTTTTTGCAGCTGACGGGAAAGCGATGCGATACGGACGGGCATGGAAAGCTCCTGCAATGTTGCGACGATCAGCGATTGGTGGGCGTCACGGCCGGTGGAAAACAGCCCGTGTCATAGGTGGAGGCGCGGGCCGGAGTCGAACCGACCTACTCGGATTTGCAATCCGGTGCATAACCGCTTTGCTACCGCGCCCTGAAAATCACCGTCACGCCGAGGCAGTTGCCTTGTCGCCGCGCTGATCTCTGCTCGATAAAATGGGAAGCCTCGGCTTCCCATAAATGTCTGGAGCGGGAGAAGAGTCTCGAACTCTCGACCTCAACCTTGGCAAGGTTGCGCTCTACCAACTGAGCTACTCCCGCAAACGTTTTCGGAGGTCATCTGACCCCTTCGACGAGGCCGCAAGTATAGCGGCAAGCCGTGCGCCTCGTTGCCGCCCGCAGCGCATCAATGGGTCAGTACCTCGCCGCTCGGCGGCACCGCCGGACCGGCCGCCGCAGGCGCAACAACGCCCTCGACCGCCTTCACCGGATCCTCGTCGGGGAGGGGCTGGGGAACCGTCTCGAGGGCGATCTCGAGCACCTGGTCGATCCACTTGACAGGAATGATCTCGAGCTGATTCTTGACGTTCTCCGGAATGTCCTGCAGGTCCTTGACGTTTTCCTGGGGAATCATCACGGTTCGAATTCCACCTCGGCGCGCCGCGAGCAGCTTTTCCTTGAGCCCGCCGATTGCCGTGACCTCGCCACGCAGCGTGATCTCGCCGGTCATCGCGACGTGGGCTCGCACCGGAATGCCGGTCAAGGCGGACACAAATGCCGTCGTCATGGCCGCACCGGCGCTGGGGCCGTCCTTCGGCGTGGCGCCGTCCGGGACGTGGATGTGGATGTCGCGCTTCTCGAACATTTCGTCCTTGATGCCGAGACGGCGAGCTCGGCTGCGCACGACCGACCGTGCGGCCTCGACCGATTCCTTCATCACTTCGCCGAGCTGACCAGTGCGCAGGATATTGCCCTTCCCGGGCATCACCGCCGCCTCGATCGTGAGCAGATCGCCACCCACCTCGGTCCAGGCCAAGCCAACGACCTGGCCGACCTGGTTTTCCTTTTCTGCCTGGCCGTAGTCGAACTTGCGGACGCCGAGGTAGTCGTTGAGGTTGTCCTCCACGACAACGATCTTGTCGCTCACCTGCTTCAGCTGGATCGACTTGACCACCTTGCGGCAAATCTTCGAAATCTCGCGCTCGAGCGAACGCACGCCGGCTTCGCGGGTGTAGTAACGGACGATGCCGCGCACCCCCGACTCGGTGATCTCGAGCTCGCCTTCGCGGATGCCATTGTTCTTCGCCTGCTTCGGCAGGAGATAGCGCAACGCGATATTGACTTTCTCGTCTTCGGTGTAGCCGGCGAGGCGAATCACTTCCATCCGGTCGAGCAGCGCCGGCGGAATGTTCATCGAATTCGACGTCGCGATGAACATCGTGTCGGAGAGGTCGAAATCGACTTCGACGTAGTGATCGCTGAAGGTGTGGTTCTGTTCCGGATCCAGAACCTCGAGCAAGGCCGACGAGGGGTCGCCGCGAAAGTCCATGCCGAGCTTGTCGATCTCGTCCAGCAGGAACAGCGGGTTCCGCGTGCCGATCTTCGAGAGGCTTTGCAGCACCTTGCCCGGCATGGAACCGATGTAGGTGCGGCGATGGCCGCGAATCTCTGCCTCGTCGCGAACACCACCCAGCGCCATGCGAACGAACTTACGTCCGGTGGCGCGCGCCACGCTCTGGCCGAGCGACGTCTTGCCGACGCCCGGCGGCCCCACCAGGCACAGGATCGGCGACTTCATCTTGTCGACGCGCTGCTGCACCGCGAGGTACTCGAGGATGCGGTCCTTGACCTTGTCGAGGCCGTAGTGGTCTTCGTCGAGCACCTGCGCGGCGAACGCCAGGTCCTGCTTGATCTTGGTCCGCTTGGACCAGGGCAGATTGACCAACGTGTCGATGTAGTTGCGCACCACCGTCGCTTCCGCCGACATCGGCGACATCAACTTCAGCTTCTTGAACTCGGCGTCGACCTTCTTCTTCGCGTCCTTCGGCAGCTTGGCGGCGATGATCTTCTTTTCGAGTTCTTCCATGTCGGCGCCTTCTTCGCCATCACCGAGCTCCTTCTGAATCGCCTTCACCTGCTCGTTGAGGTAGTACTCGCGCTGGCTCTTCTCCATCTGCCGCTTGACGCGGCCGCGGATGCGCTTTTCGACCTGCAGGATGTCGACCTCGTGCTCGAGTTGCTCGAGAAGCTTCTCGAGACGCTTGTCGACGTCGACGAGGTCGAGCACAGACTGCTTGTTCTCGAGCTTGAGCGGCAGGTGCGCAGCGATCGTGTCGGCCAGTCGGCCCGCGTCGTCGATCCCGGAAATCGAGGTAAGGATCTCGGGCGGAATCTTCTTGTTGAGCTTGACGTACTGGTCGAACTGCTGCGTGACGGCGCGGCGCAGGGCCTCCACCTCGCTTTTCGCGTCGACCTCGGGGGGCACCGGCGTGACCTCGGCGACGAAGTACTCGCCGTTGTCGGTCACGCCATGCGTGACGGCGCGTTGCACGCCCTCGACCAGCACCTTCACCGTGCCGTCCGGAAGCTTCAGCATCTGCAGGATCGACGAGACGCAGCCGACGTCGAACATGTCGTCGGGCTTGGGCTCGTCCTTGCCGGCGGCCTTCTGGGCGACCAGCATGATCTGGCGGCCGGCTTCCATCGCGACTTCTAGCGCCTTGATCGACTTTGGCCGGCCGACGAAGAGCGGGATCACCATGTGCGGGAAGACGACCACGTCGCGCAACGGCAGCAGCGGCAGGGTGATCTTCTCGGCGGGCAAAACGGCGTGACCAGACATTGTTTACCTCTCTTTCTCAGCCGATGTGAGGCTCGACAACGCGATTAAAAGGGGTCCCGCCATAGTCTCTCACCCCGGCCTCTCGCGCAGCCGAGGGCGAGGGCGAAAGGCAGCGCCGCATCAGGCGCTGAACTTCGCAGGTTCTCGATAGACGAGAAGCGGCTTGGCTTCGTCCTGGATGGTGTGCTCGTCGAGCACCACCTTGGCGACGCCGTCGAGCGTGGGCAGTTCGAACATCGTGTCGATCAACGATTGCTCCATGATCGACCTCAGACCGCGCGCGCCGATCTTGCGCGCCAGAGCTTTCTTGGCGATCGCCACCAGAGCCGACGGCCGGATCTCGAGCTCGACGCCGTCCATCGCGAACAGCTTCTGGTATTGCTTGACGAGAGCGTTCTTCGGTTCGGTGAGGATCCGAACGAGGGCATCTTCGGTGAGCTCACCGAGCGTCGCGACAACCGGGAGCCGGCCTACCAGTTC
>JALYXU010000025.1 GCA_030946925.1 Pseudomonadota bacterium | reverse complement strand
GCTGGTCGTCGACTCGAGCAAGCACCTGCGCAAGCTGGTCGGCCTGGACCTCGCGGCCGGCGCTGCGGCGCGCGGGCTTTTGGGGCAGCGGCTGTGGCTGCGGAAGCGGAAGCGGAAGCGGCAGCGGCGAGTCGACTCCGACCTCATCTTGCGGTGCGTTCGGGGACTCGTCGCCGCGGCCGCCCGCCGGGTTCATGCGGCGGCCTCGAGCCGGGCGCCGACGCGGCTGCTGCGCATCAGGTCGAGCACCGCGTCGCGCTTGTGCTGCAGATGGGCGACGAGCAATGCGCGCAGCGCGGCACCGTCGCGCGCTGCCAGCAGCCCGATCATCTGTTCGTGCTCCTGCACCGCGCGCTTCCATTTGGCTTCGTCGAAGTTGGAGCGAAAGCGCAGTGCCTGCAGCCGCGCGTTGATCGTGCGGTAGGTTTGCGTCAGCACCGGGTTGCGCGCCGCGGCATTGATGAGGTCGTGGATCTGCGCATTCATGCGGTAGTAGGCGGGCAGGTCGCGGCGCGCATGCGCCGCCAGCATCTCGAAATGCAGGGCCTGGATTTCGCCGCGCTCGGCATCGCTGATACGCTCGGCAGCGAGCTCGCCGGCTTGGCCTTCGAGGCCGGCGATGACCTCGAAGGTATCGGCCACGTTCTGCTCCGACAGCTCGGCCGCGACCGCGCCGCGATGGGCGAGCAACTCGACCAGGCCTTCGGCAGCGAGCATCTTGATCGCCTCGCGCAGCGGCGTGCGCGACACGCTCAGCTGCTCGCACAGCTCGCGCTCGTTGAGCTTGGCGCCGGGCGCCATGTGGCCTTCGACGATCAGCTGCCGCAGTCGCGAGACGACGTGGTGGTGGAGGGTCTGGCGCGGAATGGAGAGGCCAGATCAGCCACGGCAGCAGCCCTGTTGTTGCAACGCAATCTTCGGCGCCGGATCCGGCGCCGATTGATTGAATTTGTATGCAAAACTTACTTTCTTCAAGGAGCTTCAAATGGTCGCGCTCGTCATAGCCGAGGCCGAGCTTTTCGAGGCTGCCGCGGCGGTAATTTTCGGTCAGCGCGTCGGCCTTTGCGACCATGCGCAGCGGCACCTCGCGGCCCTTCGGCTTCTTCAGGTTCAGCGACATGCCGCGCTTGTTGCGGTTGAGGACGAGGAAGGGCGCCGAGACGCCGTTGACGCGCGGCTCGCGATAGGCGCGCGAGTCGTCGCCGCCGGGAAGCTTCTCGACCTTGAGCACGTCGGCGCCCATGTCGGCGGGCATCATCCCGCAGGTCGGGCCAGCCATGATCTGCGCCAGCTCGAGAACGTGCATGCCGGCGAGCGGGCCGGGGTGAGGCGCCTTCGAAGTCATTGCGCAGGCCTCGTCGTCAACGACCGCCGAAGGCGGGCTTCTGCTTGGCCAAGAAGGCGGCGTAGCCGATGCGGAAGTCTTCGCTGTCGAAGCAGTCGAAGCACTCGTCGAGCTCGGCCGCCGACAACGCCTGCGGTTCGGCGAGCCGGCGCGCGAACTTCTTGTGCCAGCGCGCGACCAGCGGCGCGCCCTCGGCGATGCGCTCGGCGCAGGCCCGCGTTTCGGCGGCGACCTGATCGTCGGCGACGACCCGGGTCACGAGCCTCTTTTCCTTGGCTTCGGCGGCGTCGAAGATGCTGCCTTCGAGCAGGATCTCGAGGGCCACGCCGCTGCCGACCAGGCGTACCAGCGGCACCATCTCGCCATACGCCATCACCAGACCGAGGTTCTTGATCGGTGCGCCGAAGCGGCTCTCGACGTGCCGCAGATGCGCAGGTCGCAGAGCGTCGCGATCTCGAGCCCGCCGCCGACGCAGATGCCGTGGATTTGCGCGACCAGCGGATGGGGCATTCGGCGAGCGCGCTCGCGGTCGCGTGCATCGCGCCGCCGTACTCGATCGCCTGCGCCTTGTTGGCGCGCTCCGCCCGGAACTCGGCGATATCGTTGCCGGGCGAGAACGCCTTTTCGCCGGCGCCGCGCAGCACGATGCAGCGCACCATGTCGTCGGCAGAGAGGCGGCCGATCGCGGCGCCGAGATCGCGCCAAATCGGTTTGGTCAGCGCGTTGAGCTTGGCGGGGCGGTTCAGCACGACGGTGGCGATGGCGCCGCGCGTTCGACTTCGATCAGTTCGGACATGGCATCCGGCCGCTGGCGTGCAGCCGTCAGGCAAAGATAGATCGTTCAACGATAAAAGAGCTCGACCAGGCCGAGCCCGGTCACCGGCACGTAGGTCACCAGCAGCAGCACACCGACCAGAATGGCGATGTACCAGATGTTGACTTTCGAGACCTCCCAGACGCTCGCCTTCGCAATCGAGCTGGCGACCATCAGCACGCTCGCGACCGGCGGCGTCTGCTGGCCGATGCCGAGGTTGATCGTGACGATCAGGCCGAAGTGGACCGGGTCGATGCCGACCGAGCGCACCAGCGGCATCACGATCGGAACGACGAGGATGATCGCCGCGGCCGAGTGCAGGAACATGCCGAGAAAGAGGAACAGCACGTTGAGGAGGGCCAGCACCGCCCACTTGTTCGACGTGAAGTCGGAAACCATGCGGGCGAGCTCCTGCGGCGCCTGGATCTCCGTCAGGTAGGTGCCGAGCAGCGCACTGGTCGCGACCAGCAGCATCACGATCGCGGTCTGCACGCCGCCTTCGATGACCGCGGTACGCAGCTGTTTCAGGTCGAGCTCGCGGTAGATGAAGAGGCCGATCACGAGCGCCGCGATCACCGCGAGCGCCGCGCCTTCGGTCGCGGTGACGACGCCGCCGAAGATGCCGCCGAGGATGATGACTGGCAGCAGGAACGCCCACAGCGCGTTCTTGAAGCTCGCCCACACCACCGCGAGCGAGAACGCAGCTTCGCGCGACAGCTGGTAGCGGCGCGCCAGAAAATAGGCCACGCCCATCAGCCCGATCGCGCCGATCAGGCCCGGCACGATGCCGCCGACGAACATCTGCACGACCGAGGTCTCGGCCATCACTGCGTAGAGGATCATCGGGATCGACGGCGGGATGATGACCGCGAGCGTCGCCGCCGACGACATCGTCGCCGCGGCGAACGCCTTCGGATAGCCCTTGCTGGTCATGCCCGGGATCAGGATCGAGCCGAGCGCGGCGACATCGGCGACCGCCGAGCCGGAGATCTCGGCGAAGAAGAGCGAGGCGCCGATCGAGACCTGCGCCAGGCCGCCGCGGATCCAGCCGAACAGCGACGATGCGAACGCGATCAGGCGGCGCGAGATGCCCGACGCGTTCATGATCGCGCCGGCCAGGATGAAGAGCGGGATCGCCAGCAGCGGAAAATTGGTGGCGCCGTTGTAGACGACGAGCGCGAGGTTGGGCAGCGACTCGAGGCCGTGGCTCGCCATCATCGCGACCACCGCGACGATGCCGAGCGAGACCGCGATCGGCACATTGAGCAGCACCAGAGCCAGCACCGCGAGAAAGAGCAGCAGTATCGCCATGTCAGTGCCCCTTGGGCGACGCGATGGCGATGCCGCCCGGCGCGACTCTGCCGCGACGAACGACCTGAGATTTCAGGAGCTTCATTCGGTGGAGCTCAATGCGGAGCCGTCGGCGAGCACCGGCTCGCCGCTGGGCGGCAGCCCCTGGTCGGCCGGCCGCAGCAGCACGAGGAGCTGGATGAATTCGGCAATGAGGATCAGCACGCAGGAGATTGGAATCACCGACTGGACGACGCTCATCGAAATCTCGGGCACGCTGACGAGCGCATCGCCGGCGAGGACCGGCAGGATCGATGCACCGACCCAGCCGAGCAGCGCGAAGAACGCGATCACCAGCAACTGGGCGACGATGTTGAGAACGCGGCGCACTTGCGGAGAGGCCTTTTCGACGAGCTCCGGGCAGCCGATGTGGGCGCGCTTGACCGAGGCGAGCGCCGAACCGTAGAACGTCAGCCAAGCGAGCATCACCGAGGCGATCTCGTCGTACCAGGAGAGCGAACGGCCGAGCGAGCGGAACACGATGCCGATGGTCACCTCGGTGGCCAGCGCGATCATCAGCACCATGATGACGATTTCGAGGACGCTGCCGTAGCGATCGCGAAAGCGCTCCAGGGCGCCGCACCGCGGCGTCGATGGTTGGGTTTGCATGAGGGTGGCGGCGGCTTACTTGCGCAGCGCCGCGGCCTCGTCGAGCAGCGCCTTGGCGCCCGGCACATCGCTCGCGAATTCTTCGTAGATCGGCTTGCTGGCGGCGACGAACGCGTCCTTGTCGACCTCGTTGACCTGCATGCCGGCCTGCTTCAGCTTGGCGAGCAGATCGGTTTCTTCCTTCGCGCCGCGCTCGTAGACGAAGGCCTGCGTTTCCTTCGCGGTGTCTTCGAGGATCTTGCGCACGTCGGCCGGCAAGGTCGCCCATTTGCGCGAGCCGACGGTCAGGTACGCCGGGGTGTAGACGTGGCCCGAGAGCGACAGGTACTTCTGCACTTCCTGCAGCTTCGCCGAGTAGATCTGCGTCAGCGGGTTTTCTTCGCCGTCCATCACGCCGGTCTGCAATGCGGAGAAGAGTTCGGAGAATTTCATCGGGCTCGGGTTAGCGCCATAGACCTGGAACATCTTGACCCGCCACTTGCCCTCGGGCACACGCAGCTTGATGCCTTTCAGATCGTCGGGCACCTTGATCGGGCGCTTGTTGTTGGTGATGTGGCGATAGCCGTTTTCCCAGACCGCGAGGATCGTCAGCCCTTTCTTTTCGGCCGCGGGTGCGAGCTTGGGCCAGAACACGGCCTTCTCGATCCGCTTCATGTGCTCGCGATCCTTGACGAGGTAGGGCATCTCGAACATCCCGAACAGGTCGACCTCGGAGCTCATCACGGTCGAGGGCAGCGCCATGTCGAGCGTGCCGAGCTTCAACTTTTGCAGCATCTCCTTGTCGCCGCCGAGCTGGCTCGAGCCGAACACGACGACCTTGGCCTTCGTCCCCAGCTTGGCGTTGGCGTGCTGGGCGAATTCTTGGGCACTCGCCGCGAAGAGCGAGCCGGGCTCGCCGACGTGGCCGAGCTTGATCTCGGTCTGCGCGAACGCCGGCGCGGCGGCCAGGACGAGCGAGGCAAGACCGAGCGCGGCGGCGACTCGTTGCAGCGAAAGGCGGGCGGTGCCGAGGCGGCTTTGGCGTGATGGTGCGATCATGGCGAGAGGTCCCCAAGCGGTCATCGATAAAAAATTGCCAGCCGTCGGGCCGACACGCGGTTTTGCATTTGCATACATTATTCTTGCGCTGGAGTCGAGCACCTAGGCGTTTTTCCGGAGGCCCGCCTGCTTTGCGAATCCCGCCGGACTCCGCCGGCCACCGGGCCCGGTCCGGCCGACGCGATACGGCGGGTCCGGCGGGGTCCGGCGGGATGCGACGCGACCCGGCGCAGCTCGGCTCGGCCCGGCGCAACGAGCTGGTCGAGTCGGAGCACTACGACATCCCGATCGGCGACGAGGCCTGGGAGGTCGACTACCACTATCACGAGAACCCCGAGCTCAAGCGCCAGCCGTTCGTCTTCCTGACCGACTTCGTCGGCTGCCTGCCGATGGAGGACGGCAATGCGCGCGAGGCCTATCTCTGCGCGGACCGCAATGCCGACGACATCGAGCATGTCGCGCGTTACCCGTGGATCCGCGACCGCGCCATCTTCGTCGGCAATCCCGAGGACGCCCCCGACCTGCCGTTCGGTCCCGGCCTGCCCCAGATCCGCGACTGGACCCGGCGCAACTTCAGATTCACCGGCTACGCCCTGCCGTTCGACCCGAGGGCGCTGGCCGACACCGACGAACTGCGCCGCCGCCACGGTTATCGACGCGACGAGAAGCTGGTCATCGCGGCCGTGGGCGGCACCGCCGTCGGCGCGCCGCTGCTGCACCGCATCGTCGAGGCATTCCCGGCGATGAAGCGCCAGGTGCCCGGGCTGCGGCTGGTGCTGGTGGCCGGGCCACGTCTGCCGCGCGAGGCTTTTCCCGAGCTACCGGGGCTCGACGTGCGGCCGTACGTGCACAACCTGTTCGAGCATCTTGCGTGCTCCGACCTCGCACTGGTGCAAGGGGGCCTGAGCACCTGCATGGAGCTTGTCGCGACGCGGCGGCCGTTCCTGAGCTTTCCGCTCGAGCGCCACTTCGAACAATGCATCCATGTCCGGCATCGCCTGAACAATTACTGCGCGGACTGCGCCGTGCACTTCAAGGATCTAAGCCCGGACGAATTGGCCGAGCGTGCGCTGCGGGCGATGCACGAGCCGGTTGCCTTCAAGCCGGTCGAAACCGATGGTGCGGCGCGGGCGGCCCGCGAGATCGTCGCGGTCATGGAAAACCGCGCCTGGGCCGCGGGCTGATCGTCAACCATTCAACCGGGAGCTTTCGCATGCACGCTGCCATGCCTTTCATCCGCGACGAAGGTATCGGCCCGGCCGTGCTGTGCCTGCATTCCAATGCAAGCACCTCATCGCAATGGCGGGCGCTGGCGGGGCTGCTCGCAGACCGCCACCGCGTCATCGCTATCGACGGCTACGGCGCCGGAAAAAGCCCCGAGTGGCCCGTCGATCGCGGGCTGCGCCTGGCCGACGAGGTCGAACTGGCCGCGTCGGCGATCGCACTGGCCGGTGAACGCTTCGACCTTGTGGGCCACTCCTACGGCGCGGCCGTCGCGGTCAAGCTCGCGCTGATGCACCCTGCACGCGTGCGGTCGCTGATCTTGTACGAGCCGACACTCTTCCACCTGGTCGCCGGGGCACATCCACCCTCTTCACCGGCGGCCGGTGTCTGGCACGCCGCTGGCGACGCTGCCGAAGCGGTTGCGCGCGGTGACAGCTTCGCGGCTGCCGAACGTTTCATCGATTTCTGGATGGGCGCTGGCGCATGGGCGGCCATGCCGGCGGCCCGTCAACCGGCAGTGGCCGCGTCGATGCGCAACGTCCAAGGTTGGCGCGACGTCACGTTCGCGGACAACCTGGGCCTGGACGAGCTGCGGGCGCTCGAGATGCCGGTGCTGCTGATGTGGGGCCAGCTCTCACCGGAATCCGCCACGAGCGTGGTGCGTGCGCTGCGGGACGCTTTCCCCAACGTCACGCTGGCGCCCCAGCCCGGACTGGGTCACATGGGTCCCATCACCCACGCCGAACGCATCAATGCGCAGATTGCCGAATTCATCGGACGGCGCGGACGTGTGGCACGCGACGCTGCCGGCGCGACGCGGTGTGATTGAGGCGGCATCCGGATGCGATAGGCTACCGCGGCCTTGTATCGGGAGAAGCACGATGAGCAGCACGCAGCGAATCCGAGACGCTTTCGATCGGATGCAACACGTCTTCGCCAAACGGCCGGCGGTGGCTCAGGCCACTGCGACCATGCGCGCCCGCATCATCGACGGCTTGCACTGCGAGGCCCGTGAGGGCGACTGGCTGCTTTCGCTCGATCTGCCGGTCGATGGGGGCGGCACCAATGCGGGTGCGACGCCAGGCGTGCATGGTCGGGCGGCCCTCGCCAGCTGTCTGGCCATGAGCTACAGCATCGAGCTCGCACGGGCAGGCATCGAGGCGCGCAGCGTCGAGGTCGAAGTGCAGGTTGACTACGACAACCGCGGCTTGTTGGGAATGGACAATGTCAGGCCCGGCTATCTGAGCGTGCGGCACACGCTGTACCTCGACATCGATGCGCCGCCCGACGCAGTGCAGCTGGCGCTGGAGAAGGCGCAGCGCAACAGCCCCTACCTGAACGTCTTTGCCCAGGCACAGCCGGTGTCGGGTCAAGTGGTCTTCGGGCCACGTCCGCAGGACTAGAGGGCCATGGACGCGCGCTTGCAGTTGCGGGTACAGAGGTATGGCTGGGACCGCGCAGCCTCCAGCTACGAACTGGCGTGGAAGCAGGCCCTCGCGCCTGCTACCGCCGCGGTGTTGACCGCGGCGAAGCTTCGGCCTGGCGAGCGCGTGCTCGACGTCGCGTGCGGATCCGGCTTGCTCACCCGTGCAGCATGGCATGCGGTGGCGGCCACAGGCGGCGAGGTGGTGGGCACCGACATCTCCGAGTCCATGCTCGCCGAGGCGGCCGAGCAATTGCCCGACTGCCGCTTCATTCGCGCAGACGCGCAAGGCCTCGATCAATGTGTGCCCGTCGGACATTTCGACGCAGTGCTGTGCGGTCTGGGTCTGATGTACATGCCCGACCCGGAGGCGGCATTGGCAACGATGGCACGTTGTCTGCGCCCCGGCGGGCGCATGGCAGTCTCGGTATGGGGTGAACGGCGCGCCTGCGGATGGGCCGAAATCTTTCCCATCGTCGATTCGCGGGTGCGGTCCGAGGTTTGCCCGATGTTTTTCAGGGTCGGTACCGGCAATACGCTTGAAGTGGCGTTGCGCGCAGCCGGGCTGGTCGACGTGCAACTGAGCCGTCCGCCAACGACTATCCGCTACGCCGACGCCGATGCGGCGTGCGACGCGGCCTTTCTCTCCGGCCCGGTCGCGCTCGCCTACTCGCGGTTCGATGAATCGACTCGTGTTTCGGTGCGCGCCGAGTATCTGGCTTCCCTCGAGCCCTGGCGAGACGGCGAGCGGTTCGAGATTCCCGGTACGTTCGTGATCGGATCGGGCCAGAGACCTGAAGCAGCGGTCGACGCTTGAAGCGGGTGGCGCTCCGACAACTCCGTCGGGCTTCGTCACGGCAGCTTTCGGGCAATTGCACAGGTCAAACTCACAACAGCCCTGGGCGTGTTGAGCGTCCGCTTCCGGGCGCTCGGGGCTGTCGAGCCTGAGGGCGCTCGACCCAGAACCTCTTGTGGTGCGCTACGAGCGAGCCGCGCCAGGCGAGCTGCTGCACATTGACACCAAAAAACTCGGGCGCATCGTGCGGCCCGGTCACCGCGTCACCGGCGATCGACGCGACTCGGTCGAAGGCGCCGGCTGGGAGTTCGCGCATGTCGCCATCGACAAGCGCTTCATCCAGACGTGCCTGCACGAATGGGCCTACGCCAGGTCCTACCTCAACAGCGCCCAACGTACAGCCTGGCTGCCCGCCTTCCTGGCCTTCTACAACGCCAGACGCCCCACACTCAGCGCTTGGCTACAGGCCTCCTGCTTCCAGACTCGGCGGGAACAACCTATTGCAACTCAACAACTAGACTCGATCGCCGCTGGAGCGGTCAGCGGACCGTGACTCGAA
>JALYXU010000024.1 GCA_030946925.1 Pseudomonadota bacterium | reverse complement strand
ATCGTCGTGCCGTTCACGCCGGGCGGCACCACCGATATCCTGGCCCGTGCCCTGGCCCCCGAGCTCGGCAAGTCGCTGGGCCAGACCATCATCGTCGAGAACCGGCCGGGTGCCGGCGGCAATCTCGGCGCCGACATCGTCGCCAAAGCCTTGCCCGACGGCTACACGCTGGTGATGGGAACGGTCGGCACGCAAGCGATCAACCCGTCGCTCTATCCGAAGATGCCGTACGACGCGGTCAAGGACTTCGCGCCGATCACGCTGGTCGCCAGCGTGCCGAACGTGCTGGTGATGAATCCGGCCAAGGCAGCGGCCGACAAGATCACCGACGTCCGTTCGCTGATCGCCTACGCACGGGCCCATCCGGGCAAGCTGAACATGGCGTCGAGCGGCAACGGCACCTCGATCCACCTCTCGGGCGAGCTGTTCAAGACGATGACCGGGACCTTCATGGTTCACTTTCCGTACCGTGGCTCGGGCCCGGCGGTGCTCGACCTGATCGGCGGCACGATGGACCTGATGTTCGACAACCTGCCGTCGTCGCTGCAGCAGATCAAGTCCGGCAGGCTGCTCGCGCTGGCGGTCACGAGCAGCGTCCGCAGCGCGGCCCTGCCGGACGTTCCGACCATCGCCGAAGCCGGGCCGCTGAAGGGCTTCGAGGCAAGCTCCTGGTTCGGCCTGCTGGCACCGGCCGGGACGCCGCCGGAGATCGTCAATCGGGTTCAGCAGGAAACGGCGAAGGCGCTCGCTTCAGCGGGTCTGAAGCAGCAGCTCCAGTCGCAAGGCGCGGTCCCTGGCGGCATGGCACCGGCCGAGTTCGGCCGCTTCATCGCTGCCGAGGCGAAGAAGTGGGCCGCCGTGGTCAAGGCGTCGGGCGCGACGGTCGATTGACGGGCAGTCGAACCCGACCGCTGCCCGGATTGCAGGCTCGCGCCTGAGACTCAGTCGGTCTTCGAGCGCTCCACCGCCATCTCGATCTGCTCCTGCACCTTGCGGGCGCCGCGCTGCGCCAGCAGCGGATCGATGTCGGCCTGCGGCGCGACCTTGCGCGCGACCTCGTCGAGCGTGTCCGGATCGGTCATCAGCGCATGCGCCATCGCCGAGAGCGCGCAGATGGAACGGCGCTGCACATGCATCGGCAGCTCGAGCGTGCTGTTGACGATGACGTGATAGCGAACGCTGTCGACGGCCGGCGGCGCCAGGCCCCAGCTTTCGCAGAGCGCTGCGCCGAGCGCGTCGTGGCTGACGCCGATGTGGCTGTGCTCGAGCAGCAGCAGCTCCTCGTCGTTCTTCGCCTCGAGCAGCAGCGGCCGGTAGCGCTCGGTGGCGTGGCGGAACATCACCGCCTTGCCGCATTCCTCGAACAGGCCGGCCGAGTGCGCCGCCCACGGATCGACGTTCAGTGCCTGGCCGATCCGCCCCATCAGCAGGCCGCGGACGCGGGCCCGCTCCCAGACCGGCTCGAGCTCGGGCGCAGGCGGGAAGACGGCGCGCAGGCCCATCTCGAAGGTCACCGAGGCGACCTCGCGGGTGCCCAGGTAGGTGATCGCCTGCTGCACGCTCTGGACCCGGCCGCGCAGGCCGTAGACGGCGGAGTTGACGGCCTTCAGCACCGCGGCGGCGAGGGCCATGTCGGACGCGATCAGCAGGCTGACCGCGCTCAGGTCGACATCGTCTTCGGCGAGCAGCAGCGAAAGACGGACCAGGACGTCGGGCTGGGCAGGAATGTCGACGTCGAGCAGACGGCGATCGGTCTGGGTCATGGGCGTGGCGTGCAGCGGCGGCGCTCGGATGGTACGAGACCGGACCGCCGGAGGGGGCGCGCCGGCCGAAGATTCGCGCGGCACAGTTGGCGAGAAATGCCGTGGCGGCGGGACGCGGCACGGTTCAAGACCGCTGCCGCGCCGCTCTGCCGTTGGCCGGCCGCTCGGCCGACCGGCCCGGCCCGCGCGTCAGCCGATCGCCGCCGGCAGGGCGATGCTGATGCGGGTGCCCGAACCGACCGCGCTGGTGATGGCGACTTCAGCGCCGTGCAGCTCGGCGATGCGCTTGACGATCGCCAGGCCGAGGCCTCGGCCGCCGTCGGCGGTGGCCGGCGCCACGCTCGACCGGCTTTGATAGAAGCGATCGAACAGGTGCGGCAGGTCGGCGGCAGGGATCCCGGGGCCATCGTCGGCGACGCTGACCTCGACCCGGCCATCGCTGCCGCGGGCCGCCAGCGTCACGGTGCTGCCGGCCGGGCAGAACTTGAGCGCGTTGTCGATCAGGTTGGCGATCGCGCGCTCGAACAGCTCGACGTCGATCTGCGCGCGCGCGCTCGTGGCCGGCTCCGACGCCGGATCGGCGCCATGGGCGGTGACGAGGCGAACGCCCTGGCTGGTCGCACGCTCGGCGAAGCGCAAGGCGATGTCGTCGAGCAGCTCGCCGGCGTCGACCGCTTCGGTTCGCAAGCCGAATTCGGGCTCGTCGAGCTTGGCCAGGTCGCCGAGCGACTGCACCATGCGCGCGGCGTTGCGGGTGTTGCGCAGCGCGATCTCGACCAGGCGACGGTCGCCGGCGCGCTCGGCGGCGTCGCCCCAGCTCGACTCGAGCGTCTCGAGGCAGGCAACCGTGGCGGTGAGCGGCGAGCGCAGGTCGTGCGACAGGTTGCTGACGCCCTCGCGGCGAAAGTGGTCGGTCCGGCGCAGCGCGTTCCACTGCCGCCGGCAGATGTCGAGCAGCATCTCGAAGGCCCGGGTCAGCTGGCCGAATTCGTCGCGGGTCGGCGCCGGCAGGGCGCTCCCAGGGGCCACTGCCAGGCCCTCGGCCAGGCCGCGCTGCGACAAGGTCGAGACCGCCGCGGTCAGGCGCCGCAGCGGCCGCGTCACGGCGCCGATGATGAGCACGGCAAGCAACGTCGTCAGCGCGACGACCGCGAGCACCAGGCCGAGCGCCGGTCGGGCGAAGCTGCTGCGCAGCACGTCCCAACGGCCCTCGGGCAACTGCTGGGTGTGCAGCACCAGATAAAGATAGCCTGCCGCCGGGCCGCTCGCCGGGATGCCGGCCCGGCGCACCGGCTTGGCGACGATCACCGCGTCGGCATCCATCCGCTCCGGGTCGTCGCCCATCACGTACGAGGCGTCCATGCGTTCGATCGATTCACGCACCGGTCCGAGGGCAACCCGGGTGTCCGGCCGCAACGGCGAAGGCCCGGTCTTGGCCAGGACGCGGCCCTGCAGATCGAGCAGATAGAGCTCGGTGTCGGGCTCGTACAGGACCAGAGCCCGCAGCCAGCGCCCGAACTCGTCGGGGCGCTGCTCGTGCATGTCGAAGATGGTGTCGTACATGCTGACGACGCGGCCGAGGAAGCCCATGCCGCGTCGGTAGGCGGTCTCGTTCTCGAAGCGCTGGAACGCGTAGATCACGGTCGCGATCACCAGCAAGGCGGTGAGCAGGCCGGTCGCGAAGATCGTCAGGGCGAGCTTGAGGCGGACGCTCAACGGCAACCCCTTCGCGCAGGCCGGAGCCGATCAGCGCTGGCTCGCGCCGTCACGGGCTGTCGCGCATCTTGTAGCCGGCACCACGGACGGTCAGGATCAGCTCCGGCCGAACCGGATCGGCCTCGAGCTTGGCGCGCAGCCGGTTGATGTGCGTCGTCACCGTGTGCTCGTAGCCGTCGTGGCTGTAGCCCCAGACCGCGTTCAGGAGCTGGCCGCGCGAGAAGACATGGCCTGGATGCGAAGCGAAGTGCAGCAGCAGGTCGAACTCGAGCGCGGTGAAGTCGATCGGCGCACCCAGGTAGCGGACCTGTCGCTTCGCCGGCAGGATCTCGAGCGCGCCGTTGCGCAGCACCCCGCCGTCGCTCGCGCCGGCGCCGGCCTGCGCCGCGCGGAGCAGGTCGGCACGGCGCAGCAGGGCCTTGACGCGGGCGAGCAGCTCGGCCAGCGAGAAGGGCTTGGTGAGGTAGTCGTCGGCACCGAGCTCCAGGCCGAGGACGCGGTCGAGCTCGGTCGACTTGGCCGTCAGCATCAGGATCGGCGTCGAGTGGCCGCGCGCGCGCAGGGCCTTGCAGACGTCGAGGCCGTCAAGGCCCGGCATCATCAGGTCGAGCAGCAGCAGGTCGCTTGGCCGCTCCTCCTGGCTGGCCAGCGCGGCGGTGCCGTTCTCGACTGCGGTGACGTCGTAGCCGGCGTTGCGCAGGTTCATGACGAGCAGGTCACGGATGTCGGTCTGGTCCTCGGCGACGAGGATGGAGGCGGCGCGCATGTCCGATTGTCCGGTCCCGGCGCGAGGTCTTACAGCGATGTGACCTGGCTGTGAGGAAACGCGAGCATCTTGCGAGACCGGACGGCGAGAGTCCTGGGCATCGGCCATCCCGCCGCCGCCCCGGACGCACCATGACCCCTGCCAGCAGCCGCGCCTCGACCTCCGCTCCTGTCCAGCCGCTGTTGCGGCGCCCCGGCCTGCGGGTCGCAGCGCCGCCGCGCGGTCCGGGCAACGTGGTGCCGGTGTCGACCGCCGACCTGGTCGCCCAACGGCCCTATCTGGTCGGCTTCGCGATGCGCAAGCTGCGCGATCCGATGCTCGCCGAAGACGCGGTCCAGGATGTCCTGGAAGCGGTGCTTTCCGGCCGCGCCTCGTTCGGCGGCCATTCGGCCCTCCGCTCCTGGCTGACCGCAGTGCTGAAGAACAAGATCGTCGACCTGCTGCGCCGGATCGACCACCACGAGGTGCTCGACGACGCTGAGGACGACGGCAGTGCCCTGGCCGTCGCCTGCCCGCGGCCGCGGCCCGATCAGGTCGCCGAGCAGCGCCAGGAGCTGGCCCGTGCGCTCGACCGCATCGAGCGGCTGCCGGCGCCCCTGCGCGAGGCGATCCGGCTGCGCGCGCTCGAAGACCGGTCGACCGAATCGATCTGCGCCGAGCTCGGCATCAGCGAAGAGAACCTGTTCGTCCGCGTGCACCGCGCCAGGAAGCAGCTGCTGTCCTGAGGCGTTTGCAGGAGCGCGAGGCGGTCAGCCGTTGCGTAGAGCGTACTGAGCCCGCGCCGGGCCCATGGTCCCGCCCGCTGCGGCGATGCAGGGCGGCCAGGCTCAGATCATCGCCGCAGGATCGACGTCGTCGCTGACGAACCGGGTGAGCTTGCGCGGCAGCAGATGGGCGGTTGCACCTGGCTTCAGGCCGAGCCGATCGCGCAACCTCAGCCATTCGGCGCGCGGCATCTCGACATCGACATAGCTCTGGTCGTCGCTGCGCCTGAACTCGAGCCGCGTGTTCGCACCGATCGTCAGGGTCTGCGCCAGCGTCACCGGGACCGAGCCGGGCCGAGCCTCGGCCAGGACCTGCAGCTCGTGCGGGCGGACGTAGGCGGTGCCGGCCTCGCGCGTCGGCGAGCCTGACGGGGTGGCAGCGCCCGCGGCTGCCGCCGCGGGGTCACGGAACAGATTGACGTCGCCGAGGAACTGGAGCACGAAGGCCGACGCCGGATGGTCGTAGACCTCGTCGGGCGGTCCGTCCTGCTCGATCCGGCCGCGGTTCATGACGACGATCCGGTCGGCCACTTCCATCGCCTCTTCCTGATCGTGCGTGACGAAGACGCTGGTCACATGCATCTCGTCGTGCAGCCGGCGCAGCCAGCGGCGCAGCTCCTTGCGAACCTTGGCATCGAGGGCACCGAAGGGCTCGTCGAGGAGCAGCACCTTGGGCTCGACCGCCAGCGCCCGGGCCAGGGCGACGCGCTGCCGCTGGCCGCCCGAGAGCTGGTGCGGATAACGGTCGGCCAGGCGGTCGAGCTGCACCAGGTTCAGCAGCTCGGCGACCTTGGCGCGGATCGCCGGCTCGTCCGGTCGCACGGCCTTCGGCCGCACGCGCAGACCGAAGGCGACATTCTCGAAGATGGACATGTGGCCGAACAGCGCGTAGTGCTGGAAGACGAAGCCGACCTGGCGCTCGCGCACGTCGGCACTGGTCGCGTCCTCGCCGTGGAAGAGAACGCTGCCGGCATCGGCGACCTCGAGCCCGGCGATGATGCGAAGCAAGGTGGTCTTGCCCGAGCCCGAGGGGCCGAGGAGCGCGACCAGCTGGCCGGCCGGGATGTCGAGGCTGAGGTCTTCGCAGACGACGGTTGCGCCGAAGCGCTTGCTGAGGTGGCGGACTTCAATGCTCATGCTGACGCCGCTCGATCAGGTACTTCAGCACCAGCGTCAGCAGAGCCAGGCCGGCCAGCAACGAAGCCACCGCGAACGCAGCCGCGAACTGGTATTCGTTGTAGAGGATCTCGATGTGCAGCGGCATGGTGTTGGTGCGGCCGCGGATATGGCCGGAGACGACGCTCACCGCGCCGAACTCGCCCATCGCCCGCGCATTGCAGAGGATCACGCCGTAGAGAAGTGCCCATTTGACATTGGGCAGCGTGATGCGGCGAAAGATCTGCCAGCCGCCGGCACCGAGCACGCGCGCGGCCTCTTCCTGCTCGGTGCCTTGCGCCTGCATCAGTGGAATCAGCTCGCGGGCAACGAACGGGAAGGTGATGAAGACGGTGGCAAGGACGATTCCCGGCAGGGCGAAGATGATCTTCAGATCGTGGTCGCGCAGCGACTCGCCGAACCAGCCCTGGAGGCCGAACACGAGGACGAAGACAAGGCCGGCGATGACCGGGCTGATCGAGAACGGCAGGTCGATCAGCGTCAGCACGACGTCCTTGCCGCGGAAGTCGAACTTGGCGATCGCCCAGGCCGCGGCGATGCCGAACACCAGGTTGAGCGGCACCGCGATCGCCGCCGCGATCAGCGTCAGCTCGATCGCCGAGAGCGCATCCGGGTCGGTGATCGCGGCCCAGTACACGTCGACGCCTTTTTTCAGCGCCTCGACGAAGACGGCGCCGAGCGGCACGAACAGGAACAGCGTCAGGAATGCCATGGCGATGCCGATCAGGAGCCGCCTGACCCAGGCCGGCTCGCCAGTCGCGTCGCTGATCCGCCGCGGCGTCGGCGGCGACACGGGCGGAGCCGCCCGCCGATTCATCGGCAGCGTCACAGCCGGGTTCATCGGCCTTGCCGCGCCCGGGTCCACGCCTGCAAGGCGTTGACGGCGAGCAGCAGCAGGAAAGCCGCGACCAGCATCACCACGGCGATCGCGGTCGCGCCGGCGTAGTCGTACTGCTCGAGCTTGGTGATGATGAGGAGCGGCGTGATCTCGGAGACCAGCGGCAGATTGCCGGCGATGAAGATGACCGAGCCGTATTCGCCGAGGGCCCGCGCGAAGGCCAGCGAGAAGCCGGTCAACAGAGCCGGCGCGAGCACCGGCAGGATGACGCGCCGGAAGGTTTGCAGGCGGGTCGCGCCGAGCATCGCCGCTGCCTCTTCCACTTCCTTGGGCAGGTCCTCGAGCACCGGTTGCAGGGTGCGAACGACGAAGGGCAGGCCGATGAAGGTGAGGGCCAGCCAGACGCCGAGTGGCGTGAAGCTCACCTTGAACGGCAGCCAGCGGCCGATCCAGCCGTTGCCCGAATAAAGCGCGGTCAGGGCGATGCCGGCCACAGCGGTCGGCAGCGCGAACGGCAGGTCGACCAGCGCATCGACCAGTCGCTTGCCGAAGAATTGGTAGCGCACCAGCACCCAGCAGACGATCAGCCCGAACACCGCGTTGACTGCCGCCGCCCCGAACGACGCGCCGAAGGTCAGCCGATAGGAGGCGACGACGCGCGGCGAGCTGACCGCGTCCCAGAACGCCGGCCAGCTCATCGTCAAGGTCTTCAGGAACGCCGCCGACAGCGGGATCAGGACGATGAACGAGAGGTAGAGCAAGGTGAAGCCGAGCGCCAGATCGAAGCCCGGCAGGACGCTGTAGCGCTTCTGCAGCGCGCGCGAGAGGAGCATGGCCGATCCGGCGCGACTGCCGTTATTTCTTGCCGGCGGCGAGGACCTGGTCGTAGACACCACCGTCGTCGAAGTGCTCCTTCTGTGCCTTGCTCCAGCCGCCGAACAGCTCGTCGATCGTGAACGTCGTCACCTTCGGAAAATCCTTCGCGTACTTGGCGAGGAGCGCCGGCGAGCGCGGCCGCAGCTGATGCCGGGCAGCGATCTCCTGCGCCTCGTCGCTCCAGAGGAACTTGAGATAGGCCTCGGCTTCCTTGCGCGTTCCCTTCTTGTCGACAACCTTGTCGATCACCGCGACCGGGTTCTCGGCCAGGATCGTCGACTTCGGATAGACGACCTCGAAGCCGTCGCCGAATTCGGCCCTGATCAGGTTCACCTCGCTCTCGAAGGTGCAGAGCGCATCGCCGATCGAGCGCTGGGCGAAGGTCGTGGTCGCGGCGCGGCCGCCGCCATCGAAAACCGGCACGTTGGCGAAGATCCGGCGGACCAGCTCTTTGGCCTGCGCCGGAGTGCCGCCGGCCTTGATCGCCGAGCCCCAGGCCGCGACATAGGTGTAGCGACCGTTGCCGGTCACCTTCGGGTTCGGGATGACGACGCTCGTGCCGGGCTTGGCCAGATCGGGCCAGTCGTGGATGCCCTTCGGATTGCCCTTGCGGACCAGGATCACGGTGACCGAGGTGGTGGGTGCGGCGTTGTTCGGCAGTCGCCTGGCCCAGTCGTCGGCCAGCAGCTTGCCGCGCGACGCCAGCACGTCGATGTCGCTCGACTGGTTCATGGTCACGACGTCGGCCTCGAGGCCGTCGAGGACGGCGCGCGCCTGCTTGCTCGAGCCGCCGTGCGACTGCTCGATCTTCACGTCCTCGCCGGTCTGCTGCTTGTAGGCACGCTGGAACGCCGGGTTGATCTCCTTGTAGAGCTCGCGGGCAACGTCGTAGCTGACGTTCAAGAGCGTCGGACCGGCCGCGAACGACGCGGCGGACGCGAAGGCAAGCACCGCAGCGGCGCTCCGCGCGAGGACGGCGCGACGCGTGGGCAGGGACGCGGCAGAACGGGAAGTCGATGGCATGGCTGTCTCGGCGGGCTGTCGTGAAGGAACCGGGCATGTTAGGTCGGCCCCACGAAGCTCCAGGGAACGGCAGCGACCGATTCGTTCCATCGTTATGACGGTCAGGGCGGGTCGTCGCTCGGCAGGGAGGATGCGGCCTCGACCCGCCTGGCGAGCTCCACGGCGGCGCTGTTCCGCACCGGCGCAAAGTCGCCGGCGAGCGCTCCGCGCACGAGACGCTCGGCGGTCTGCGGCTGCGGTGTCACCGGACCGAAGAACAGCGGCACGCCGTCGCGGGAGATCAGCAAGGTCGGAAAGTTCTCGATCTCCGGGTCGCCGAGGGCGTCGGCTGCGTCTTCGACATCGAGCCAGACGAACCGGGCCTGGCGGGCGAAGCGCTCGGCGAGGGCGTCGAAGGTCGGCCGGTACTCGCGGCAGCTGCCGCACCAGTCGGCGCACAGGCACGCGACGAGCAGGCGATCGCCTGGCAAAAGGGCAGCGGCCATGTTGGACGCGCGCGCCGCCTCAGCGAGGCGCGGGCGCCACGGCTGCCTCAGGCTGCGACATGGAGCATGTCGTGGATCTCATGCTCGTGCGTGGGCGGGCCGTCGAGGGTCACGGTCTGCCAGTCGTTGTCGTAGGTGACGATCCGAAAGCGCCGGCCCGGCATCATGCCGTGCGAGGTCGGGAAGAGCGCGAACACGTCGTCGCCACGGTGCAGGGCGCCGACCACCTCCGAGACATCGGCGATCTCCGGCTCCGTGTGCCACTCGTTGGTCTGGGTGTTGACCGGCCCCCATTCGACGCCGGTCACTCGCCCGTCGGCGTCAAGGCGAACCTTCGCCACGGCATGCACTTTCATCGTCGTTCCTCCCGTGTTTAAACGGCCAGTATGCCCAACCGGCAGGCAGTGACGGCTTGGCCCGACGCCGGGCGCCGGCATGCGCCTTGCCCGGGCGACCCGGCCCAGATCGGCTGGCGCAAGGCCGGCGCGGCGGCGCCTTTCTTGTAAGCTCCTGCGCTCAAGCGGTTGGGCAGGATGGAGGAGACCACAACATGTTGATCGGAGTGCCGCGCGAGACGGCAGCCGGCGAGACGCGCGTGGCCGTCACGCCGGAGACGGCGAAGAAGCTGGCGGCACAAGGGCACCGGGTGCAGGTCGAGTCGGGCGCCGGCATCGCCGCCAGCGCCACCGATGCCGCCTACCAGGCCAGCGGCGCCGAGATCGTCGATCGATCGGCCGCGCTCGGCTGCGACCTGGTCCTGAAGGTGCGCTCGCCGATGCCCGACGAACTGGCCCTGATGAAGAGCGGCAGCAATCTGGTCGGCATGCTGAACCCGTTCGACCGGCCCGGCCTGGAGGCGCTGGCAACGGCCGGCCTGACCAGCTTCGCGCTCGAAGCGGCGCCGCGCACGACCCGCGCCCAGAGCATGGACGTGCTGTCGAGCCAGGCCAACATCGCCGGCTACAAGGCAGTGATGATCGCCGCCGACAAGTACCAGCGTTTCTTTCCGATGCTGATGACGGCTGCCGGCACGGTCAAGGCGGCCCGCGTCGTGGTCTTGGGCGTCGGCGTCGCCGGGCTGCAGGCGATCGCCACGGCCAAGCGCCTTGGCGCCGTGATCGAAGCCAGCGACGTGCGGCCGAGTGTGAAGGAGCAGGTCGAGTCGCTCGGCGGCAAGTTCATCGAGGTCGCCTACGAGACTGCCGAAGAGAAGGAAGCGGCCGTCGGCGTCGGTGGCTATGCGAAGGCGATGCCGCAGAGCTGGCTCGACCGGCAGCAGATCGAGGTCGGCAAGCGCATCGCTGCGGCCGACATCGTCATCACGACCGCGCTCATCCCCGGCCGCGCGGCGCCGGTGCTGGTCACCGAGGACATGGTGAAGGCGATGAAGCCGGGCTCGGTGATCGTCGACATCGCCGCCGGCAAGGGCCTGAACGGGATCGGCGGCAATACGCCGCTGAGCGTCGCCGACAAGACCGTCGTCGTGCATGGCGTGACGATCGTCGGCGAGACCAATCTCGCGGCGCTGGTGGCTGCCGATGCCTCTGCGCTCTACGCCCGCAACGTCCTCGATTTCCTGAAGCTCGTGCTCGGCAAGGACGGCGGCTTCGCCGTGCCGATGGACGACGACATCGTCGCCGCCTGCCTGATGACGCAGGGCGGCGCCGTCAAGCGCGCCTAACGAACAGCCAACGAGAACCCCGCCATGGACATCGTCTCGCACACCGTCATCAACCTGATCATCTTCGTGCTGGCGATCTATGTCGGCTATCACGTCGTCTGGACCGTGACGCCGGCGCTGCACACGCCGCTCATGGCGGTGACCAACGCGATCTCGGCCATCGTCATCGTCGGTGCCATGCTGGCCGCTGCCCTCACCGAAACGACGCTGGGCAAGACCATGGGCGTGCTCGCGGTCGCGCTCGCGGCGGTCAACGTCTTCGGCGGCTTCCTGGTGACGCGTCGCATGCTCGAGATGTTCCGCAAGAAGGAAAAGAAAGCGCTGCCTGCTCCCGTGGAGGCCGCGCCGAAGCCATGAGCCTCAACGTCGCCACCCTGCTCTACCTGGTCGCAAGCGTCTGCTTCATCCAGGCGCTCAAGGGCCTCAGCCATCCGACGACCTCGATTCGCGGCAACCTGTTCGGCATGACCGGCATGGCGGTCGCGGCGCTGACGACCGCCGCCCTTCTCGTCAAGCTGCTCGATTCGTACGGCCTCTCGACCGCGGTCGGCCTCGGCTGGGTCCTGCTCGGCCTGGTCGTCGGCGGCGGCTATGGCGCCTGGCGCGCCAAGACCGTCGAGATGACGGCGATGCCCGAGCTGGTCGCGTTCTTCCACAGCATGATCGGCATGGCCGCCGTGTTCATCGCCGTCGCCGCGGCGGTCGAGCCGTACGCCTTCGGCATCGTCGCGCGGCCGCTCGCCGGCGCCGCCGTCGACGCGATCCCCACCGGCAACCGGCTCGAGCTGATCCTCGGCGCGGCGATCGGCGCGATCACCTTCAGCGGCTCGGTGATCGCCTGGGGCAAGCTCTCGGGCAAGTCGAAGATCCGGGTCTTCCAGGGCGCGCCGGTCAGCTTCTCAGGCCAGCATTGGCTCAACCTCGTGCTCGCCGTGGCGATGCTGGCCTTCATCGTCGGCTACACGCTGACCGAAAGCCGCGCCCATTTCTACATCGTGCTCGCGCTGGCGTTCCTGCTCGGCGTCCTGATCATCATTCCGATCGGCGGCGCCGACATGCCGGTGGTCGTGTCGATGCTGAACAGCTACTCGGGCTGGGCCGCGGCCGGCATCGGCTTCTCGCTCAACAACGCGATGCTGATCATCGCCGGCTCGCTGGTCGGATCGTCGGGCGCGATCCTGAGCTACATCATGTGCAAGGCGATGAACCGCTCGTTCTTCAACGTCATCCTCGGCGGCTTCGGCGGCGAGGCGAGCGGCCCCGCCGCCGGCAAGGCCGAGCAGCGGCCGGTCAAGAGCGGCAGCGCCGACGACGCCGCCTTCGTGCTCGGCAACGCCGAGTCGGTGGTGATCGTGCCCGGCTATGGCCTGGCGGTCGCACGCGCCCAGCACGCCGTCAAGGAGCTCGCCAGCAAGCTGATCTCGAAGGGCATCTCCGTCAAATACGCGATCCATCCGGTCGCCGGCCGCATGCCCGGCCACATGAACGTGCTGCTCGCGGAGGCCGAGGTGCCGTACGACCAGGTGTTCGAGATGGAGGACATCAACGGCGAGCTCGGCCAGGTCGACGTTGCGATCATCCTCGGCGCCAACGACGTGGTGAACCCCGCCGCGCACACCAAGGGCAGTGCCATCTACGGCATGCCGATCATCGAGGCCTACAAGGCCAAGACGATCATCGTCAACAAGCGCTCGATGGCGGCGGGCTACGCCGGCCTCGACAACGAGCTCTTCTACATGGACAAGACGATGATGG
>JALYXU010000321.1 GCA_030946925.1 Pseudomonadota bacterium | reverse complement strand
CGTCGCCGACGCCAAGGAGCCGCCGCTGCAATCAGTGCCGCTCGTCGGCGGCGCGCGCCCCAAGGTCGCCGTGCTGCGCGAGCAGGGGGTCAACAGCCACGTCGAGTTGAGCTACGCGATGGACCAGGCCGGCTTCGAGACGCACGACGTGCACATGACCGATCTGCAGTCGGCACGAACCCGGCTCGACCTGTTCCAGGGCGTCGTTGCCTGCGGCGGCTTCAGCTATGGCGACACGCTCGGCGCCGGCGAGGGCTGGGCCCGCTCGATCCTCTTCAACGCCATGCTCGCGGAGCAGTTCGCCGCCTTCTTCCAGCGCACCGACGTCTTTGCGCTCGGTATCTGCAATGGCTGCCAGATGCTGGCGGCGCTGGCGCCGATGATCCCCGGGGCCGATGCCTGGCCGAGCTTCACGCGCAACCGCAGCGAGCAGTTCGAAGCGCGCCTCAGCCTGGTCGAGGTGCTGCCGTCGCCGTCGATCTTCTTCGGCGAGATGGCCGGCAGCCGGATCCCGATTGCCGTTGCCCACGGCGAGGGATACGCCAATTTTTCGCACCGGGGCGACGCGGCCAAGGTGCACGCTGCGCTGCGCTTCGTCGATCACAGCGGCGCCCCGACGGACGCGTACCCGGCCAACCCCAATGGCAGCGCCGGCGGCCTCGCCGCGGTGACCAGCGCCGACGGCCGTTACACCGCGCTGATGCCGCACCCGGAGCGGGTCTTCCGCAACGTCCAGATGAGCTGGACCTCGGGCGACCGAAGCGAGCCGAGCCCGTGGCTGCGGATGTTCAAGAGCGCTCGCAAGGCGATGGCTTGACAACTTCGAGTCCCGCGGTGCACGCATGTCGAACACACTCACGAAGCCAGCGATGCGCTGAATCCCCATCGAAGCGCGGATGCCAGAGCACGGACACCGTGAACGGCGCGATCGACAGTGGAAGCGAAAAGCTGTGCATGCCGTCGAACAGGATTCCGGTGTGCCGCTCATGAACCGTCGCGACCAGATTTGAGGCTCGAGCCAAAGCCACCGCGGCCGAGAAGCCGCCAACCACGGTGGCGATCTTGCGCATCAATCCGAGCTTTTCCAATGCATCATCGACAGGACCTTCGTCATTGTCTCGGCGCCAGACATGGACGTGCGCTGCGGCAGCGTAGCGTGAGGGGCTGATTTCGCCGGTGGTCAGCGGGTGCCCGGCTCGCACGGCCCCAACGTAGCGGTCGACGAACAACGCTTGCGCGCGCACTTCCGGCCCGATCGCGTTGTCGACCACGCCTGTTTCCAGATCGACGGATCCATCGCGCAGCGGCCCGCTGTCCTTGTCGAGCTTGTGCAGGAAGTGCAGTCGAACCCCCGGGGCGTACCGGGCCACGCGAGCCAGTAATCCGGCCCCGAAGTTTTCCACGAAACCTGCGCTGGCGCGCAGCGTGAACGTGCGATCGAGCTGCCCCAGGTTCAACGTGTTAGCAGGGCGCAGGGCAGCTTCGCCGTCGCGAACCAGCTGGCCCACGGACTCGCGCAACTCGAGCGCTCTGGGCGAGGCCACGAGGCTCCGACCGCCCTCACCAAAAGCGGATCCCCGGTGGCGTGGCGCAGCCGCTCCAGCGAGCGGCTCATCGCCGAAGGGCTGAGCCGCAGTCGACGCGCAGCGCGGACGACGCTTCCTTCGGCGAGCAGCACTTCCAGCGTGAACAGAAGATTCAGATCGGGTCTGGCCAACGTGTCGCCCCAAGCTTCGCTGTCCTGACGTGTCGTCACATGCATGGACTAAGTGCAAATGATGCGCCTTCCGCTTTGGCGGGTGAAAGGCTATGTTCGCATGCGTCGCTGACGCATTCGTCGGCGGCTAACGGGAGAACAGACTCATGACTTGTAATGCGCTGGAATCGTCGATCGAGGGGATCAAGTCGGTCTGGGGGTCCTCTGACACCGAAGTCATCGCGGGTTGTCGACAGCACCTGAAGAATCTCCCCGCGGTCGGCGTTTTCGGCCAACGCCACCTGTCTTGCCGCGCGCAATCGCTGGCCTTCCATGAGTAACGCTCTTCGCTTCCTGAAGTTCCTTCTTTGGGCGTGTCTGGGACTTGTTGCGACGGCCGGCGCGTTGCTCGGCTACTTCGTCTACTCGCCGGACGCTGGGATTCCGGGGCTTTCAGGCTCGCTCACCAAGGAGACCATGGCGTCGGGCGGGCTGCCGCGAACCTATCGGGTCTACGTCCCGCACGGACTGCCGAAACAGGCACCGCTGGTCATGGTATTGCATGGTTCGGGCGAGAACGGCTCGCAGATTCGAATGCAGACGGGATATGGATTCGATCGCCTGGCCGACAAGCGTGGCTTTGCGGTGGTCTATCCAGACGCCTACACCTTTGATTGGAACGATTGCAGCATCGTTGGCGACTTCGCCGCGAATGGGCGGAACGTCGACGATGTCGAATTTCTAAGCGCCTTGACCGATCACCTCGTCCATGAAATCGGTCTTGACCCGAGCCGCGTCTACGCGACCGGCGTCTCGGCGGGCGGCTTCATGTCCATGCGGCTGGCGCTCGAGGCGTCGCCTCGGTTTCGGGCAATCGCGGCTGTCTCGGCGAACGTACCTGCACCGGGGAACTTCAAATGCCGTCCCGCCGGGCCTGGGACGTCGGTGCTGATCGTGAACGGCACCGAGGACCCCTTGGTGCCGTTCGGTGGCGGAGAGGTAAATCTTCTCGGTCTTTTCTACAAGGGTGGCAACGTGCTCTCTTCGAGAGATTCCGGCCAGTACTTCGCAGAGCTCGCCAAGATCTCCGGCATGCCCGAAGCCAGCCAGAGCAGCGCGGCCGATGGCGTCGGTGTCGAGCAGCTCCTCTGGCGCAATGACAGCAGTCTCGAGGTTGAACTGGTTGCGATTCGAGGTGGTGGCCACGGCATGCCGCAGGCGGCGTGGCGCCGTCCGCGACTCTTGGGCCCATCGCCCATGGCGCCGGACGGACCGTCGTTGATCTGGGCCTTTTTCGAGCGACAGCGTCAGCGGCCGTGAGACCCCGGGCGACCGAGCGAACCGCCAGGACATTCGGTGCCAGCGCGTGCAACTTCTCGACGGTGTCGCGCAGGCCGTCGTTGCCAGGTTCGAGCGCCGGGATGGTGAAGAGATCGAACAGCGCGTCGCCGCGGACCCAGGCGTTGGCCATGCCAAGGCAGATGTACACGCTGGGTGCGCCGAGCCGCGGCGTCCCTTCCGGAAAAAGTCGATCGTCTGGCCGAGCGCCACAGCGCGATGACCAGCGCGGCGCTGACCTCTAGTGCAGCGCAATCGTGGGCGGTTGTATCGATGCAGGTCGCAGCTGGTAGGCGCCGACCGCCCCGGCCCTGACGGCAGCGGCGGCACACGGCCATGCCCTTGCATCGCCGCGGCTCGGCGCGGTTGCAGAGCTTCTCGGCGACGACCGAAACCAGACGCCGCGGGCGATCGCCGTCGCTAGGGTGGTGCCGTAAAGCACCAGGGCCAGGCCGAGCGCGGCGAACAGCCAGTCGATCGATCCGGTCGCGGCGAGCACGGCCCAGCCGCCGCCGACGGCGACGACCATGCGAAGCAGTCCCGAGAACAGCGGCCAGGCCAGCCGGCCGGCGCCTTGCGATGCGAAGTAGAGGGACAGCCCGAGGCCGAAGAAGCCGAAGGTGGGGCCGACGGCGCGAAGGTAGGCGATGCCGGTCGCGAGCATGCGCGGGTCGTGGCCGAACAGACCGAGCCACGCTTCCGGCCAGACCGCGGCGGCGATGCCGATCGTCTCGGTGAGGCCGAAGGCCAAGGCGCCGCCGGTCAGGGCGATGCGCAGCGCTCGCGTGTTCTGGCCGGCACCGATGTTGGTTCCGACCATCGCGACCATCGGTGCGCCGAGCCCGAACACCAGCGGGATCAGCAGGTATTCGAGGCGGGCGCCGGTGCCGTAGCCGGCCACCGCATCGGCGCCGCCGGTCGATCCGACCAGCGCCGTCGTCAATGCCACCGTGAGCGATGTCTGCAAGGTGCTGATCGCGCCGACCGCACCGACGCGCAGGATGTCGGCGAACATCGCCCGGCGCAAGCGGACACTGCGCAGGCGTACCAGGCAGCGGCCGGACAGGATGTACCAGGCGAGCACGACTGTCATCAACGCCGTCGTCAGCAGGATGGCCGCTGCGAGAGTGACCCGAGCACGAGAAGCGGCGTCGCGGCGCCGACGCCGAAAACAAGCATCAGCGAAGCGACCGCACCGAGCTGGCTGCCCTGCTCCGCCAGCGTGCTGGCGGCGCCGAGTGTCGGTCCGACGCACGGCGTCCAGACCACGCCGAGCAGCAGTCCGACGATGAATTGACCGCTGCCGCCACGGCCGCTGACGCGCGAGAGCAAGGCATGGCCGCCGCCGGCCAGCCGCGCCGTGGCGCGTGCAAATGCCGACTGCAACCGCGGCAGCGCCATGACGGCGCCGAAGCCGATCAGGACGAGGCCGGCGACGCGGTGCAGCAGCGTCGAATCGATGCCGATCGACACGCCGATCGTCGCGATGAACAGGCCGACTGCGGTGAACGACAGTGCCAATCCGGCCGCCAGCGCCCAAAGGCCGAACCGATGCTGGGACAGAGCGCTGGCGACCAGGATCGGCAGCAGCGGCACGACGCATGGCGATAGCGTCGAAAGCGCACCGACGGCATACGCCAGGAAAAAGGTCGGAGCTCCGAATTCCATCGGCGCCGTGCGTTGCGCGCAGCGCGCCGATGTCGCGTCAGAGCGCCTTGTCGAAGAGGGCGGCGATCTTGCCCTTGTTGGTCTCGCCGGTTGAGCGGCCGACTCCCTTGCCGCCCTTGAAGACGACGAAGGTGCTTTGCTCGGCGACCCGCAACTGCTTCTTCAGGGTGCTCTTTCATCGCCTGGACGCGAGCGCGATGGTGCTGGTCTGGAATCTTGGCATCGCCGCGCTCATCGTCGTCCTGGGGACTGCGTTCGGGAATCGGATGAAGCTTTTAACGCATTAAGCAGCTGCGATCGAAGGCAGCAGCGGGGTTTCGGGGTCCCTTTCGGCACCCACTTCTCAACTACCATCGGCTTGAGACAGCACAGCCCCTGACGGGCGGCAGAAGGGTCCATGGCCGAGCGGTCGTTCGTGGCAGAGGTCGGCAAGCTGCGCCTTGGCGATGGCGAGCTCTTCCGCGGCGAGGGCATCCTCGCGGTGACCAAGGCGCTGCTCGAATCCGGCGTTG
>JALYXU010000124.1 GCA_030946925.1 Pseudomonadota bacterium | reverse complement strand
CCGAGTCGCTCGGCGCGATCGGCCTGGCGGCGCGCGAGAAGCTCGACAACCTGATCTTCGTCGTCAATTGCAACCTGCAGCGGCTCGACGGACCCGTGCGCGGCAACGGCAAGATCATCCAGGAGCTCGAGAGCGAATTTCGCGGCTCCGGCTGGAACGTCATCAAGCTGATCTGGGGCAGCTACTGGGACCCGCTGCTGGCGCGTGACAAGGACGAGATCCTGCGCAAGGTGATGATGGACACGGTCGACGGCGACTACCAGGCAATGAAGGCCAACGACGGCGCTTTCGTTCGCAAGCACTTCTTCGGCCAGCACCCGAAGCTGCTCGAGATGGTCGCGAAGATGAGCGACGACGACGTCTGGCGGCTGAACCGCGGCGGCCACGACCCGCAGAAGGTCTATGCCGCGTTCCATCGCGCCGCCCATCACCAGGGCGAGCCGACGGTCCTGCTGGTCAAGACCGTCAAGGGCTTCGGCATGGGCAAGAGCGGCGAGGGCAAGAACACCGCGCATCAGACGAAGAAGCTGATCGACGAAGACGTGAAGACCTTTCGCGATCGCTGGGACATTCCGATTGCCGACGACAAGCTCGGCGACATCCCCTTCTTCAAGCCCGAAGCGCACACCCCGGAAATGAAGTACCTGCAGGAACGCCGCGAGGCGCTCGGCGGCTACCTGCCGCATCGGCGCACCAGGGCCGACGAGCAGTTCAAGGTGCCGCCGCTCGAGGTCTTCCAGGCCGTGCTCGAGCCGACCGCAGAAGGCCGTGAGATCTCGACGACCCAGGCCTACGTCCGCTTCCTGACGCAGCTGCTGCGCGACAAGGAGCTCGGGCCGCGGGTGGTGCCGATCCTGGTCGACGAAGCGCGCACCTTCGGGATGGAAGGCCTGTTCCGGCAGATCGGCATCTACAACCCGGCCGGACAGAACTACACCCCGGTCGATCGGGATCAGGTCATGTACTACCGCGAGGACAAGTCGGGGCAGGTCCTGCAGGAAGGCATCAACGAGCCGGGCGGAATGAGCAGCTGGATCGCGGCGGCGACCTCGTACTCGACCAACAACCGGATCATGATTCCGTTCTACGTCTTCTACTCGATGTTCGGCTTCCAGCGCATCGGCGACCTGGCCTGGGCCGCTGGCGACATGCAGGCGCGCGGCTTCCTGCTCGGCGGGACGTCGGGCAGGACGACGCTGAACGGCGAAGGCCTGCAGCACGAAGACGGCCACAGCCACATCCTGGCGAGCACGATCCCGAACTGCATCAGCTACGACCCGACCTTCGGGCACGAGGTCGGCGTGATCCTGCATCACGGCCTGGTGCGGATGGTCGAGCAGCAGGACAACGTCTATTTCTACCTGACCCTGCTTAACGAGAACTACCCCCAGCCGGGCCTGCGCCACGGCAGCGAGGAAGAGATCGTCAAGGGCATGTACCTGCTGCAGGAGGGCGCCAGGAAGGCGCCGCGCGTCAACCTCCTCGGCAGCGGCACGATCCTGCGCGAGAGCATCGCCGCGCGCGACCTGCTCGACAGCGAATGGGGCATCGCCGCCAACATCTGGAGCTGTCCGAGCTTCAACCAGCTCGCGCGCGACGGCCAGGACACAGAGCGCTGGAACATGCTCCACCCGACCGAGCGGCCGCGCGTGCCTTTCGTCGCCCAGCAGCTCGAGAAATTCGGCGGCCCGGTGATCGCCTCGACCGACTACATGAAGAACTACGCCGAGCAGATCCGCGCCTTCCTGCCCAAGGGCCGCGCCTACAAGGTGCTCGGCACCGACGGCTTCGGCCGCAGCGACTTCCGCTCGAAGCTGCGCGAGCACTTCGAAGTCGACCGCCACTACATCGTCGTCGCCGCGCTGAAGGCGCTCGCCGAAGAGGGCAGCGTCCCGACGGCCAAGGTCGCCGAGGCGATCGCCCGCTACAAGATCGACGCCGACAAGATCAATCCGCTCTACGCCTGAGATCCGGGGACAAGAAAATGGCCGCTGTGGAAGTCATGGTCCCCGACATCGGCGACTTCAAGGACGTCGAGGTGATCGAGGTGCTTGTCAAGCCGGGCGACCGGATCGAGGCCGAGCAGTCGCTCGTCACCGTCGAAAGCGACAAGGCGTCGATGGAGATCCCGTCGAGCGCCGCCGGCGTCGTCAAGGAGATGAAGGTCAAGGT
>JALYXU010000307.1 GCA_030946925.1 Pseudomonadota bacterium | reverse complement strand
CCGAACACCTCGCGAAGCGCGGCCGCGGCACGAACGACATCGGGACAAAGCACTTCGGCCGCCGGCTGAAGATCGTTGCGCCCGAAGCCGTCGGCAAGTTCCGGCTCGGTTTCCTGCGACCTGGCGTCGCCATGCTCGGACCCGTGCGCTGAAGGACCAGGCCCGGGACCATCGCGAGGGCAGCGTGCGGCCTCGGAAAAGCCCGTGATTCTATCAGCCGGAGTCGCTGCGGGCAGCGTCGCGCTGGCGAACACGGCCCCGGTGTCGAGGCCTGCCAAGGGCTTGACGACGGCGAACCAGCCAGGCTCGACGCGAGCCGCCGCCAACCGGTCGCCGATACCCGCGACCCGGGCTGGCAACCCGCCGAGAAAGAACGGCACATCGGCACCGAGCCCCAGGCCGATCGGCAACAGTCGCGCGAGCGGCCAGTCCACCTCCCAGAGCAGGTTCAGCGCCAGCAAGGTCGAGGCGGCATCGGAGCTGCCGCCACCGAGTCCGGCCGCCCAGGGCACGCGTTTGTCGATCGAAATGTCGACGCCGTAGGGCGTCGACGACGCCTGTTGCAAGGCGCGTGCGGCGCGCAGCGACAGGTCGTCGTCGGGCAACGCCGGGCCGAGATCGTGACGGCTCAGACGGCCGTCGCCGCGGCGCTCGAAATGAAGCGTGTCCGACCAGTCGATCGGCACCATCAACGAATCGAGCTCGTGATAGCCGTCGCTGCGGCGCCCGAGCAGGTGCAGGAAAAGGTTGAGCTTGGCCGGCGCCGGGACGTCGAAGATCGCCTTGATCGCCATGCAACGCTCAGTTTCGGTCGAGCTGGATGCGCACCGTCACGACCGGCCCCGGCGTGCGACGCGTTGCAACCACCGCGCCGGCGTCGACGCGGGCCAGGTCGACTTGCCAGCCCAGCTGCTCGAAGCCGCTGCCGGTGGGGACGGTCGTGCTGGGTGCTGCCGGCCACGGTCGGCCGTGCAGCCAGTCGAACCAGGCCTCGACCGGCACGCTCTCGCCGAGCACCTCGTGCGTCAGGCCATCCAGGTCGGCGAACCGGCGCGATCCCTGCGGCGTTGCCAGCACGACCTCGGCGGCCGACCAGCGGGCCTGGGCCAGCATGGTGCCCAGAGGGGTCGAGAGCGCCAGCGCGCCGGTTCGGGCGTCGCCGCGAAGGTCGAAGGCGGCGGTCAAGGCATGGGCCGGCTCCGCGCCGCTCGCCTCGACGCGCAACACCATCCGTCCAGACAGCGCCTCGGCGCCGTTGCTCGGAGCGAGTGGCGCGATCGTCGCGCAGCCGGTCGCTGCGAATGCGGCGGCAGCAAAAGCGATCCGCAGCAAGGCGCGCTTCGCGGCAATCGCAGCAAGCCGCTTCATTCGGTCGGGAGAGATAAGGGTGATGATCGCGAGCGCTGTCATCACGGCATCCGTCAGGTGCGGCGCCCGGCCGCACCGGTTCACAGATCGATGCGCAGCCGCGCCAGCGTTTCGCGCAGGACGTCGTTGGCCGAATCGCGCGAGCGGCCCTCGCGCCAGACCCGACGCGCTTCCTCGGCCTGACCGTTGCTCCAGAGGACTTCACCGAGATGCGCGGCGATTTCCGGATCGGGCCGGGCCTGGTAGGCGACGCGAAGCAGGCGGATCGCCTCGTCGCGGTGGCCGAGCCGGTATTCGACCCAGCCGAGGCTGTCGGTGATGAACGGCTCGCCCGGGCTCAGGTCGAGCGCCTTCTGGATCAGGTCGCGGGCCTCGGGGAGGCGCACCTTGCGCTCGGCCAGGGAATAGCCGAGCGCGTTGTAGGCATGTTGATGCTCCGGCTTCAGCGCGATCACGCGGCGCAGCAACCGCTCCATCTCGGCCATGCGATCGAGCTTTTCCTCGGCCATCGCCTGCTCGTAGAGGAGATCGGTGTCGTCGGGAAACTTGTTGTTGGCCTCAACCAGCACTTTCTCCGACTCGCTCCACTGCTTGGCGTCGCGCAGCAGCTGCGCTTCGGCGAGCAGCTTGCCTCGGGCGTCGGCCGGGCCTTGCTCGGGAACGCGGCGGATCAGCTCGCGGGCCTCGCGGAGCCGGCCCTGCTTGACGAGCAGCGAGGCGCGTCGCGACTGCACGTCGAGGGCGCGCTGCGAGCTGTCGATGTGCGAAAGCCAGCGTTCCGCCCCCGCCACGTCGCCCTGCTGCTCGGCGGCCTGGGCCAGCAGCAGCCAGGCCTGCGTCAGCGCGCCTTTGGCGCTGGTGGGCGTCTCGTCCTCATCGTCCCCGGCAGGTGCGGCCGGCGCCTGCTGGCCGAACGAGACCGGCGCGCCGGCTTCGACGAGCCGGACATAGGTCTCGAGCGCGGCGCTCGCTTCCTTCGGATGATGCAGCTCGAGCTGCAAGACCCCGAGCGTCAGCCAGGGCGGGGCCATCCCCGGATCGCTTGCGGTCAGGCTGCCGATCTGCGTTGCTGCTTCGGCGAGACGCTGGGAGACGGCGAGCGCACGCACATAGAGCAGCCGGACCTTGGGGCTGGCCGGCGCAAGGCCGAGGCGCGCGGTGATGATTGCCTCGGCGGCCGGGGTGGCGGGCAGCATGTCGATGGCGAGAAACGCCGGGGCATCGGCAGTCGGCTCGGCGGCGGCGGCGCGTTGCGCTGCGGCGAGGGCACGCACCGGATCGGCCGCTGCCAGCCAGCCACGACCGGTTGCCACGAGCGCGGCGACGCGGGTGTCGGGTGCATCGGCGTAGGGCTTGAGCACGCGCTCGATCAGCGCGGCGACCGCGGCATGGTCGGCGGCCCGGGCCAGGAAACGAGGCACGGCGTCGATCATCGGGGGCAGGGCGGGCCGCGGCGCCTGACGCAGCAGCGCGACCAGCGGCTCCTCGGAATCCGCGACGCGGTTCAGCGCAATCAGCAGCTGCACCTGATAGCGCAGCGCCTCCTGCGAATGCGGCAAGGCTTGTCGCCAGGCGGTGACCGCGACCAGCGCCTGCTCGCCGGCATGCGCCTGCAGTGCGATGTCGGCGACGCGATGAAAGAGCGCCTCGTCCTTGGCCCGCCGCGCCGCATCGAGCAGCAGCTGATAGGCGCCGCCGGGATCGCCGTCGCGCAGCTGGATCTCGCCGAGCAGCAGCTCGTAGAACAGCGGTGCGTCGAGTGCCGAATTCTCGACTTGCGAGCCGGCGCCGGCCGGTGCGGCAGTGCTCGCGCCCCCGGTCGTCAGGGCGAGCAACGCCAGAGCCACTCCGACGAGGCGTGCTCCGGTTGAAGGTCGGCCAAACGCCTGCATCGACACTCTCCTCTGGGCGAAAAACGATTCTAGTGTGGCGGGTCGGGGAATCCTTGTCTCGACGCCGCGGCGAAGACCTCTGCACGGGGTCCGATCGAAGGGCGTCGTGATAATTCCCCGCTCTCAGCTCGCCTGTCGGCCTGCCGTTTGCGGCCAGACCCTGCCTTTTCATGCCGGAGCTCCCCGAAGTCGAAGTCACGCGCCTCAGCTTCGCCGAGCGCATCGACGGCGCGCGCGTCACCGGCATGCGGCTCGGCAAGCCGCTGCGCTGGCCGATTGGCTGCCGGCCCGCGCGCCTCGTCGGCCGGACGGTCGGGGCGGTCAGTCGGCGCGGCAAATATCTCTGGCTGCAGCTCGACGAAGGCGGCTTGCTGCTGCATCTGGGCATGTCGGGGTCGCTGGCATTCGCAACGACGACGACGCCGCCCGGACCACACCATCACTTCGATCTGATCACCGATCGCGGCGTCCTGCGGCTCACCGATCCACGCCGCTTCGGCGCCGTCGTCTGGTCGCCTTCCGTCGATGCGGGCGCAGCGGCCAAGCTGTTGTCGCGGTTGGGCATCGAGCCGTTCGACGCCGCTTTCGACGGCGCCCACCTGCACGCGGCCTTGCAGAAGCGCAAGGTCTCCGTCAAGCAGGCCGTGCTCGGCGGCGAGATCGTCGTCGGCGCGGGCAACATCTACGCGTGCGAGGCCTTGTTCGAGGCCGGCATCGATCCACGTCTGCGCAGCGACCGTCTCAGTCGGCCGCGCGCGGAACGGCTGGCCTCCGCGGTCCGCTCGACCCTGGCCCGCGCCGTCGAGCTCGGCGGCTCGACGCTGCGCGACTTTCGCGACGCGCACGGCAGCGAAGGCGCGTTCCAGCTGCAGGCCCGCGTCTATGGCCGCGCCGGCGAGCCTTGCGTGCGCTGCGACGGCATCATTCGGCGCATCGTTCAAGGCGGCAGGGCGACTTTCTTCTGCCCGGGTTGCCAGCGCCGATGAAGCGTGAGAAAGGTCCGCCGCCCTGCTCGTGAGCAAGTGTGTCGACGCCCTTCGGCACGGGGTGGCTGCGCTACCATGCCTCGAGCACCGTGCGACGACTCGATGACGCATTCTTTCGCCACCAGCCTCGACGCCCTCGGCGGATGGCGCGCCGCACTGGCCGAGCGGGTCGACGGCCTCGCCAAATTCCTCGCCGAGCACGACCTGGCCCAAGGGCCGGCCTCCGACCAGCTCGACGCGTTGCAGCAACGGCTCGGCAACGAAAAGCTGGTGGTCGCCTTCGTCGCCGAGTTCTCGCGCGGCAAGTCCGAGCTGATCAACGCGATCTTCTTTGCCGACACCGGCCGGCGGATCCTGCCTGCAACGCCAGGTCGCACGACGATGTGTCCGGTCGAGCTCGGCTGGACCGAAGGCGAGCCGTCGACGCTGCTGCTGCTGCCGATCGAGACCCGTCTGGAGGGCCTGTCGCTCGGCGAGATGCGCGCCCAGCCGCGGGCCTGGCGCCGCCTCGAGCTCGACATCCGCGATGCCGAGCAGCTGGCGCACTCGCTGATCGAGGTGACGCGGACCGAGTGGGTCAGCGAACAGCGCGCCCGCGCGCTCGGCTTCTGGGACGACCATAGCCCGGACGACAACCCGCCGCGCGACGACCAGGGCCTGGTCGAAGTGCCGGCCTGGCGCCACGCCCTCATCAACTATCCGCACCCGCTGCTGCGTCAGGGTCTGGTCGTGATCGACACGCCGGGCCTCAACGCGATCGGCGCCGAGCCGGAGCTGACGCTTTCGCTGCTGCCGTCGGCGCACGCCACCGTCTTCATTCTCGGTGCCGACACCGGCGTCACGAAATCGGACCTGACGATCTGGCGTGACCACCTCGGGGCACATGCGCCGACCCGCTTCGTCGTCCTGAACAAGATCGACTCGCTGGCCGACCCGCTCCTGACCGTTGCCGAAGTCGAAGCGCAAATCGTCACGCAGCAGCGCGAGACGGCGCGCACGCTCGGCATCGCCGCGCAGCGGGTCTTTCCCTTGTCGGCGCGCCAGGCCCTGGCGGCCAGGGTCTCGGGCGACGCGATGAGCCTGAACGAGAGCCGGCTGCCGTTGCTCGAAGCCGCGCTCGGCGCGCAGCTCTTGCCGCAGCGTCGCCAGGTGCTCGAGCAGGTGGTGCACGAAGGCGCCCAGCAGATCGAGAAGCACGTCGTCCGGCATATCGGCGACGTGCGCCGGCAGCTCGCCGAGCAGACGCTCGAGCTGCGCGGCCTGCGCGGCAAGAACAACGCCAAGGTTCGCACCGTGATCAAGCGTGTCGACGCCGAGACCGCCGAGTTCGAGGAATGCACGACGCTGCTCCAGGCGATGCGCGCGGTGCATGCGCGGATGCTGAAGGAAATGCTCGGCGACCTGTCGTCGGATCGGCTTCGCGAGGAGGTCGCCGACATGCAGGCGACGATGGGCGCGTCGATCCTTCACTTCGGTGCAAAAAAGGCGTTCCTCGCCTTGTGCGAACGGTTGCGCGCGTTGCTCGTGGCCGCGCAGCAACGCAACGCCGAGATTCGCGAAATGCTGGCGGCATCGTTCGCGCGCCTCAATGCCGAGTACGGTTTCGGCCTGGCGTTGGCAAAGCCGCTCGATTTCGAGCGCTTCTCCGGCGAGCTGCAGGAGATCGAAAGCAATTACGTCCAGTACCTCGGCCTGACCCTGGCGCTGCGCCTGGCGCAGCCGAAGTTCATGGAGCAGTTCCGCCGCATGCTCATCTCGAAGCTGCGGGTCGTTTTCGAGAACGCCAGCAGCGAGCTCGAGTTGTGGAACAAGGCGGTGTCGGCACAGGTCGATTCGCAATTGCGCGAGCGGCGCCGGGCCTTCAAGCGGCGCCGCGAGACGCTCGAAAAGATCCAGACGGCGGCCGGCGAGCTCGAGGCACGCATCGACGAGATCGAGAACCAGGACCAGCGCCTGGTGCAATTCCAGGCGCGCGCCGCGGAGCTGATCGAGTCGTTGCGCGAGCAGGCATTCGCGGCGCCCTTGGCCACCGATTCGCCGAAGGCGCTCGACATCCCGCTGTTCGACGACGCCATGCCGGTCGGCGAAGACGACGCGATCCAGCGCCAGGCCTGAGCGATCGCGGTGGCGGCGTCGAGCTTCGCCGAGCGCGTCGTCGTCTGGCAGCGTGCGCACGGCCGGCACGGCTTGCCTTGGCAGGGCCGTGATCCCTACCGGGTCTGGCTGTCGGAGGTGATGCTGCAGCAGACCCAGGTCGCGGTCGTGCTCATCTACTTCGATCGCTTTGTCGCCCGCTTCGCCGACGTGCAGGCCCTTGCCGCCGCCGAGATCGGCGACGTGCTTGCGCTCTGGAGCGGCCTTGGCTACTACGGCCGGGCCCGCAATCTTCACCTGGCAGCGCGGCAGATCGTCGACCTCCACGGAGGCACGTTCCCGACCACCAGCGCCGGCCTCGCGACGTTGCCCGGCATCGGCCGTTCCACCGCCGCGGCGATCGCCGCGTTCTGCTTCGGCGAGCGGGTCGCGATCCTCGACGGCAACGTCAAGCGCGTGCTCGCGCGGGTGCTGGCCTTCGACGCCGATCTTGCGGTGCAGAGCGCAGAACGGAAGCTCTGGGACGCCGCCTCGGCGCTGCTGCCGGCGACCGGCATCGAGGCCTACACGCAGGGTCTGATGGACCTCGGTGCAGGCATCTGCACCGCCCGCTCGCCGAGCTGCCTGCTTTGCCCGGTCCGGGATGCATGCGCTGCGGCACAGGCCGGAACGCAAGAGCGTTATCCGGTCAGATCGCGGCCGCCGAAGCGCAAGGCGCGTTCCAATGTCTGGCTCGAGATGCGCTGGCGCGGCGCCGTGTGGCTGTTGCCACGGCCGGCGCGCGGCATCTGGGCCGGCCTCTGGAGCCTGCCCGAGTTCGACGCGATGCCCAGTCTCGCGACCTTCACCGCCGGCTGGCCGGGGCGGGCCGAATCGCTCGAGCCCTTCACGCATGTGCTGACGCATCTCGACTGGACATTGCAGCCGGTGCGCTGGACCTTTTCCGAAGACGCGCCGGCCGATGCCGTCGCCCGCTGCACCGCGGCCTGGACGGGAGGGCGCTGGTACGCGATCGCGGAACTGCGCGACCTGGGCTTGCCGGCGCCGCTCAGAAAGCGACTCGCGGAGTCGCACGCTCAGGCCCTCGACCGACCTTCAATCCCGGACGGAGGCCGCTCGATCGCCGAGGTGTCGGCGCTCAGTGACTGACGTGCCGCGAGCGCATCAGCGCGTCGACGGCATCGAGCCTGGCCTGCGGATCGCGAATGGCCATCAGCCGCTGCTTGGAATCCTTCGGCAAAGGCAGGATCTCGCACCAGCGGTTGGCGACCCAGCCGGCACAGTCGAAGTGGTGCGGCTCGAGGAACGGGCGCTCGCCCCGACCGGCCAGCGCCTTGATCGCCTCGGCCAGGCTGGCGACGATGGCGCTGCTGCCCGCACTCGGCACGACGACCGCATCGTCGGCCAACCCGGTGGCGTCGCCGAGCCAGAGGCCATCGGCCTGCTGCCGCGAGGCGCCGAGCTCGAATCGCCGCGTGCCGCGACAGCGCACGTCGAGGACGTTCGCTTCTGCGCTGTCGACCTCGAGCAACTCGGCGAGCGTGCCGACCTCGTGCAGCGACACGCCTTCAGGGGATCGGACGGCTTCCCCGCCGCTGCG
>JALYXU010000301.1 GCA_030946925.1 Pseudomonadota bacterium | reverse complement strand
GAGCAGGAGCTGCGCGATTTTCTCGGCTCGTTTCGTTTCACCGGCGAGATGGCGGCGCAGCCGGTCGGCACGCTCTCAGGCGGAGAAAAAGCCCGGCTCGTTCTGGCGATGCTGGTCTGGCAGCGGCCGAACCTGCTGCTGCTCGACGAGCCGACCAACCACCTCGACCTGACCACGCGCGAGGCGCTCAGCATGGCCCTCAACGAATTCGAGGGCACGGTGATGCTGGTCAGCCACGACCGGGCCTTGCTGCGGGAGGTCTGCGACGAATTCTGGCTCGTCGCCGGCGGTGCCCTCAAGCCCTTCGACGGCGATCTCGACGACTATCAGCGCTGGCTGCTCGACCAGTCGAAGGCTGCCGCCCGTGCCAGCCGGGTCCAGGCGTTCGCGCCGAAGGACGAGGTGCCGAAGGCGGAACGCGTCGGCGCGCGAGACACCGCGGCGACGGTGCCGGGCGCCACGCCCGAGCCGAAGACAAATGCCGCGGCGCAGCGCAAGGCGGCGGCACAGGTGCGGGACCAGCGCGCCGATGCCGCGAAGCCGCTGCGGCAGGAGCTCAACCGCGTCGACAACAAGCTCGGCGTCCTGTTCGCCGAGCGCGACACGCTCGAAGCGGCCCTTGCGACACCCGAGCGCGACCTGGCACAGCTGGCCGAACACGGCCGACGCCTGAAAGCGATCGGCGAGCAGATCGCCTCGCTCGAGGGACGATGGCTGGAGCTCAGCACGGGAATCGACGAGCTTGCAGAATCGGCCGGTTGACCACCATGACGACGGAGTTCCATTGAACAAGCCCGACACGATCCTCTACACCGCCCACGCCACGTCGACCGGCGGCCGCGAAGGCACCTCGAAAACGGACGACGGCGTCCTCGACGTCAAGCTGACGACACCGAAGGGACTCGGCGGCAACGGCGCCACCGGAACCAACCCGGAGCAGCTCTTCGCAGCCGGCTACTCGGCGTGCTTCATCGGCGCAATGAAGCATGTGGCGATGCTCCAGAAGGCGCCGCTGCCGGCCGACACCTCGATCCAGGCCGACGTCGGCATCGGCCAGATCCCGCAGGGCTTCGGCATCCAGGTGGCACTCCACGTGCGGATCCCCGGTTGGGACAAGGAGGCGGCGAAGAAGCTGGTCGACGCCGCGCACCAGGTCTGTCCGTATTCGAATGCGACCCGCGGCAACATCGAGGTCGCGCTCAACATTGTCTGAGGCGAGGGGTCGAGACCGCGAACGACCGTCCGCGCGTTCAACCGACTGCGCCTTTGCGCGTCAGTTCCGGTTCGCCACGGCTGCCGCTGCAAGCAAACTCAGGATCATCTCGATGCGCGCCTTGACAGGCGTGAGGTCGCCTGACGACGCGATCGCGCCGGCCTCGGGTTCGGTGATCCGGCCATCGAGGCAACGGCTGCTTCGCACGACGCGAACGCCGCGCCGCGCGGCCTCGTCGAGGGCGGGCAGCAAGCAGCGGTGAAGCGTGCCGTTGCCGGTGGCGGCGACGACGATTCCGTCGACACCGGCCTGCACGAGCAGTCGAACGACCGCGCCGTCCACACCGGCTGCGCTGGCCACGATCTCCACCCAAGGCCAGGCAGCGTCCTCGACCGGCAGCACGGCCAGGTCGATCGGCGCTTGCGCCGGCTCTGTCAGCGCTCGCGCCGGTCCTGTGAGCCGTTCGATCTGGACGCCACCCGCACCGACCCGGCCGATCGGCCCGGCCTCGCCTGAAGAAAAGGCATTCAGGCGGTGCGGATGGACCTTTCGGGCGTGGCGTGCGGCGTGGATGTCGCAGGCGAAGACGACGACGACGCCGACGGCCTTGCCGCTTGCGGCGAGCGCAATCGCGTCCGCCAGGTTGCGCGGCCCGTCGGCTTGGCCGGACGAGGCCGGCCGCATCGCGCCGGTCAGCACCACCGGCTTGTCGGTGATGACAAGCCGCGACAGGAAATAGGCCGTCTCCTCGAGCGTGTCGGTGCCGTGCGTGATCACGGCTCCTGCGACATCGCTGCGCGCGAGGTGGTGGCCGACGCGGCTGGCAAGCTGCCGCCAGGTCGCGAAATCCATGTCCTTGCTGTCGAGCTGGGCGACTTGTTCGCTCTCGAGCAC
>JALYXU010000286.1 GCA_030946925.1 Pseudomonadota bacterium | reverse complement strand
CACCTCGCCGAGCACGGCCAGCGAGCGCTGCAGCTCCCAGCCGACCTGACCGTTCTTCCCGAGCAGCAGGATCTTCATGCGCTCCGCTTGTCGTAATTCGTGGAGACCCAATCGCGATAGGCGCCGTTCTGCACGCGCTCGACCCAGGCGCGATTCTCGAGGTACCACGCCACCGTCTTGCGCAGGCCCGACTCGAAGGTCTCGGCCGGGCGCCAGCCGAGCTCGCGCTCGATCTTGCGGGCGTCGATGGCGTAGCGGCGGTCGTGACCAGGGCGATCGGGCACGTGCGTGACCAGGCGCGCGTAGGGACCGTCCGCGTGCGCGCTCATCTCGTCGAGCAAGCCGCACACCGTGTGCACGATCTCCAGGTTCGGCTTTTCGTTCCAGCCGCCGATGTTGTAGGTCTCGGCGACGCGGCCACGCGCCAGCACCTCGCGAATCGCCGCGCAGTGGTCCTTCACATAAAGCCAGTCGCGCACCTGCATGCCGTCGCCGTAGACCGGCAAGGGCTTGCCGGCGAGGGCGTTGACGATCATCAGCGGGATCAGTTTTTCCGGAAAATGGTACGGCCCGTAGTTGTTGCTGCAGTTGGTGGTCAGCGTCGGCAAGCCGTAGGTGTGGTGCCAGGCCCGCACCAGGTGGTCGCTGGCCGCCTTGCTGGCGGAATAGGGGCTGTTCGGCTCGTAGGTGTCCGACTCGCAGAACGCCGGATCGTCGTGGGCAAGACTGCCGTAGACCTCGTCGGTCGAGACGTGAAGAAAGCGGAACGCGTCGCGCTCGGCCGGTGGCAGCGGGGCCCAGTGGCTGCGTGCCGCCTCCAGCAAGGTGAAGGTGCCTTGCACGTTCGTGCGGATGAAATCGGCCGGGCCGTGGATGCTCCGGTCGACGTGGCTCTCGGCAGCGAAATGAACGACCGCGCGCGGCTTGTGCGTGGCGAAAAGGCTGTCGAGCAGCGGCGCGTCGCAGATGTCGCCGCGAACGAAGACGTGGCGCTTGTCGCCGTCGAGGGACCTCAGGTTGTCGGTGTTCCCGGCGTAGGTGAGGGCGTCGAGGTTGACGACCGGCTCGTCGCCGCGCCCGAGCCAGTCGAGAACGAAATTGGCACCGATGAAGCCGGCGCCTCCAGTGACGAGGATCATCGCCGCAGGCTCATGGCCGGCCGATGCCCAGATAGTCGAAGCCGGCGGCGCGTGCCGCTGCCGGATCCAGGATGTTGCGACCATCGACGATCACGGTCCCGCGCATCGCCGAGCGCATCGCTTCCAGATCGACACTGCGAAACTCCTTCCACTCGGTGACGATGACGAGCGCATCGGCGCCACGAAGCGCCTGCATCGCACTGGAGACGAACTCGAGCCCGGCGACATCGCCCAGCACGCGGCGGGCCTCGGCGGTGGCCACGGGGTCGTAGGCGCGGATCGAGGCGCCGCGGCGCGCCAGCGCGCGGACCACAACCTGGCTCGGCGCCTCGCGCATGTCGTCGGTCCCCGGCTTGAAGGCGAGGCCCCAGAGCGCGACGATCTTGCCGCTCAGAACAAGGCCGAGCCGTTGCTCGATCTTGTCGAGAACGACTCGCTTTTGCCGCTCGTTGACCGCGTCGACGGCGTCGAGGAGAAGGGTCTCGCGGCCGACGCCTGCCGCGGTGCGGGCGAGCGCTCGCACATCCTTCGGAAAGCAGGAGCCGCCATAGCCGCAGCCGGCGTAGAGGAAGTGGCTGCCGATCCGGCTGTCGCTGCCGATGCCGCGACGAACCGCGTCGATGTCGGCGCCGAGCGCGTCGGCGAGCAGTGCCATCTCGTTCATGAAGCTGATGCGTGTCGCCAGCATCGCGTTGGCTGCGTACTTGGTGAGCTCGGCCGAGGCGACGTCCATGACCATGACCTTGGCGTGATTGCGCTCGAAGGGCGCGTAGAGCTGCCGCATCAGCGCCGTCGCTTCGGCGTCGTCGCTGCCGATGACGATGCGGTCGGGCCGCATGAAGTCCTCGACGGCGGCGCCTTCCTTCAGGAATTCCGGGTTGGACACGACGCTGCAGCGGAGGTCCGAACCGCGAAGCCGCAATTCCTCGACGACCGCCTCGTGGACCCGGCGCGCCGTGCCGACCGGGACCGTGCTCTTGTCGACGACGACCCGATCGCCGTCCATGAAGCGGCCGAGCTGGCGGGCCGCGGCGAGCACGTATTTCAGGTCGGCGGAGCCGTCGTCGTCGGGCGGGGTGCCGACGGCGATGAACTGCACCTTGCCATGCCGGGCGGCCTCGGGCGCGTCGGTGCTGAAGCGGAGCCGGCCCGCGGCGGCGTTGCGCTGCACCACCTCGCTCAGCCCGGGTTCATGGATCGGCAGCCGGCCTTCGCGCAGCATCGCCACCTTGGCAGCGTCGACGTCGAGGCAGAACACCTCGTTGCCCAGATCGGCCAGGCACGC
>JALYXU010000256.1 GCA_030946925.1 Pseudomonadota bacterium | reverse complement strand
GCCGAAGTCGAGCTCATTGCTAAACGCGACAAGGCTACGCTGGAACGTCGGCAACTCGTCACTGCGCCCGATGTCGAGACACGAGTAAAGACTCACGCCATGGGCTCCAAAGCCACAGCATAAGAGGGTCTAACCTCTGATGGAAGGCCTTTCGGCGGCCGTGCCGACGCCCACAAGGCGGCGTTAAATCAGCTTCAAAACCCCATCAGGCGCCCACGCGTGGAAAACAGAAGAGGTCACAAATCAAATCCCACATGCCGATCTCCAGTTGTGCCTCGAAGGGGCCCCGTCAGCATTTCATCAAACAACTGGTGGTATTCGAAGCTACAAACCTTTGTAGGGGCGTGGGTCGCCGAACCGCAGGAGCGCATGTGTCATGAGCGCCGTCAGATCAAGCCTAGTGCCATCGCCTTCAGCACCGCTTGGTGCTTGGAGGAGCATCCGAGCTTTCGGAAAATATTTCGCATGTGAAAGTTGACGGTGTTCTCGCTGACGCCAAGAATTTCCCCAACGGCCCAGGCAGACTTTCCATCCATCGTCCAGCGCAGCACTTCGAGCTCGCGTTTGGTCAGCTGGGGAATCGCCGCTGTCCCGCTCTGCACGCCCAGCAGCCGAAGCGCCGCATCTTGAGCATGGACTGCTAGCAGCTGCAGCGACGCCAGCAGTTGCGTGACCTCGTCGACGTTCTGTGGGAGTGCCTTTTCGCGGTCAACTCCTAAAAAGAAGTGCTTGTGGTCTCGCAGATGTAGGGCGACGGCGATACCCGTGCTGTACCCATGCGCGGCTTGCTCTTCCCAAAGATCGCCGGCGCCGTCGCGAACGTAGAGCTCCCGGTCGTATGCAAACGGAACGCTCATCCGTTTTAAGCGTTTCAGAACCGGATCTCGCCTCGAATCCTCATTGCTTCTTGACGATTCGACAAAAGCCGAGGGGGTATTGCCGATCGATACGGAGATCGCATCCTTTCCGGGCTTGTCGACCACCAGCATCGCGGTCACCAAGCCAAAATCGAATTCCTGGCTGAATTGGATCAGCCGCCGCTCGAACGTCGGGAGATCCCCGCTCTGGCTGATGTCGAGATAAGGCTGGAGCCTCATTTATTCACGGAGTTGCAGCCTACCTACAAGGGTTGACGGCTTGATCGCACGGGCATCGCGCCGAACACTGAATCTTCTTCAACTTATCGAGAAATCATGATGAAAATTCCCGCCTGGCAGCTCGCGAGCTGGAGTGAAGTCTATGTCCCGTTGGCCGACTGGCACAACGCAATCGGTGAACTGCGTCATCTTGGCACATCCGCTCAGATCGGCGATAACGATGAAGGGTTGCGGTACGGACAAGCCGTTTGGGGTATTCGGCCGGCAACTGAGAAGTGGGTCGGAATCGCATGGGACTGGCGCGAAATCCGAGCGGGTGTCGTGGCAATGGCGGATCCGATGACGGTGCTTTCGAATCTCGTTTTCCTCGACGAAACAGGCCAGGCACTCGATCCGTTCAAGCGCATCCTGTATCTGAACAACGCCATCTTCTCGTTGCCTTGGCAATCGTTGGCTTGCGCCAATAGCGACGAATCGGCCGAGCGCCTGACTGCTTGATTTCGATCTGCAAGCGTCCGTTGCCGTCGGGCCGGCACGGAAATCATCTGTCGCAAATTTCACGAATTCGCTTGCAATTCCCCGCTCCAGCGGCGGCCGGCGCGGGGTACGCTCGCCGTCAGCCCCAAGGATCCGACCGCGAATTCGCCAGGACAATGAAAGAATACCGCCTCCTCGCCTGGCCTGAACTTCCCGCCGAGTTTCAGCGCACCGCCCACCGCCGTGTGTTGAGCGATATGTCCCTGCGCTTCATGTCACAAGCCCAACTCGCAGAAGTCAGCGGCATGAAAAAGGCGGATCTCCGGCAATTCCTCGAGGTGCTGGATGCACGGGGCGTCCTGGACGAGCGCGACGGCACCGCTCCGGATTCGTTTCTCGACTCGCTCAGCCGCCTCAGCTGGTTTCGTCGTTCGATACCTACGACGCACGACACCCGCTGATTGAGCGGCGCCCGTCCGAGCCAGCGTTTGTCGATGGTCAGTGATTCTCCTTGGCGTGATTGATCGAATACTTGGGTATCTCGATCGTCACGTCCTGCCGCGCAAGGATCGCCTGACACGATAGCCGCGAGGTTGGCTCGAGGCCCCAGGCGCGGTCCAGCAAGTCCTCTTCGCTTTCGTCCAAATCGCCAAGGGATTGAAACCCGTCCCGGACCACGACGTGGCAAGTCGTGCAGGCGCAGCTCATTTCACAGGCATGCTCGATCTGTATGCCATGAGCGAGCAACGCCTCGCAGATCGAGTCGCCGGTCGCAGCTTCGATTTCCTTGCCCTCCGGGCAGTACTCCGGATGCGGCACGACCTTGATGATCGGCACGTTCAGACGTCCTCGAGACGCCGGCCGGCGAGCGCCTGTCGGATGCCCCGGTTCATCCGGTCCGCGGCGAACGTCTCGGTGCCGAGCGCAAGTGCCTTTTGCGCCGCCTCGATGGCGTCGCGGTCCCCATCCTGCAACGCCTGGCAAAGCCGCGTCGAGAGGCTCTCGATCTCCTGTCGCCCTGCCGCAGACAAGAGATCGGCATCGGCCGCGATGGCCGTCTTCGTCGCTGCCAGCAACCGCTCGGCGTCGACGCGGGCCTCGCGGGCACTGCGCTCGGTCATGTCGGCCGCGGCGGCGCCGAAGCTCTCGCTCAGCATCCGGGCGACGTCGTCATCGGCCAGGCCATAGCTCGGCTTGACGGTGATCGAGGCTTCGAGACCGGTCGTTTCCTCCCTGGCGCTGACGTTGAGCAGGCCGTCGGCATCGACAACGAAGGCAACCCGGATCCGCGCTGCCCCCGCGACCATCGGTGGAATGCCGCGCAACTCGAAGCGCCCCAGCGACCGGCAGTCCGCGACCAGCTCGCGCTCGCCTTGGACGACATGGATCGACATCGCCGTCTGGCCGTTTTGATAGGTCGTGAACTCCTGCGTCCGCGCCGTCGGAATCGGGCTGTTGCGGGGAATGATCCGTTCGACAAGGCCGCCCATCGTTTCCAGCCCGAGCGACAGCGCCGTGACGTCGAGCAGGAGCAAGCCATCGCCGGTCGACTGGCCGGCCAGCGCTTCGGCCTGGATGGCAGCGCCGATGGCGACCACTTGTTCGGGGTCGAGATTGATCAGCGGCGGACGGCCGAAGAGCTCCGCCACCGCGTCCTGAACGATCGGCATGAGCGTCGACCCCCCGACCATGACGACACCGTCGACGTCGACGGCGGCGAGGCGCGCGTCGCGCAGAACCTGCCGCACCGACGTCAGGGTTCGCTCGACGAACGGCCGAGCGACCCGGTCGAGATCGTTCCGGGTCACCTCGACGCTGAAAGGCACGCCGCCCAGCTGGCACGTGAAGATGGCTTGCCTGTCGCCGGAGAGGGCTTCCTTGACGGCGCGTGCGGCCGTCACCGCGGCGCGCTGTTCGTGCCTTGTCCGAGGCGCTGCGCCATGCCGGTCGAGCACGCTGTCGGAAAGTGCGGCGTCGATATCGTCGCCGCCAAGAGCGGAATCACCCCCCGTCGCGATCACTTCGAACACCCCCTTGGTCATCCGGAGCAGCGAGACGTCGAAAGTGCCGCCGCCAAAATCGTAGATCGCGTACAGACCTTCGCTGGCATTGTCGAGACCGTAGGCAATCGCCGCGGCGGTCGGTTCGCTGATCAGCCGAAGCACGTCGAGGCCAGCAAGCTCGGCTGCATCCTTGGTCGCCTGTCGCTGCGCCTCGTCGAAATATGCGGGCACGGTGACGACCGCGCCGAACAGATCGGCATCGAGCGTGTCTTCGGCACGGTGTCGCAACGCGGCCAGGATCGCCGCGGAAATCTCGACCGGCGACTTGGCGCCGGCGACGGTCTGCAGTCGGATCATTCCCGGTGCGGCGACGACGTCGTAGGCGGCTCGCACCGCGGCGCTGACGTCCTCGGCGCCGCGGCCCATCAAGCGCTTCACCGAGACGATCGTGTTCCGCGGGTCGTCGACCGCATGATCGAGCGCGACCTGGCCGACTTCCACGGCACCGCTCGCAAGATAGCGAACGGCGGACGGCAGGATGGCACGCCCCGCTGCATCGGCGAGGCATTCCGCCGCTCCGCTTCGCACCGTCGCCACAAGCGAATGCGTCGTCCCCAGGTCGATGCCGACCGCATGGCGACGCCGATGCGGATCAGGGGATTCCCCGGGCTCCGAGATCTGCAGCAAGGCCATGTCAGGCTGGCATCGCGTCGAGGCGGCGCTCGGCCTCGAGGTTCAGCCGTTCCATGAACATCAGTGCCCTGACCTGCTGTGCCGCTGCCGCATGGTCGCCACGCCCGTCGAGAAGATGCAACAGCACGGCATAAGCCGTGTCGTGCTCAGCCCGCAACTTGCGCTCGATCTGTTCCAGGGCGTCGCGCGACCCGGCCTCGTCGAGCGCCTCGCGGTAGGCCATCTGCTCGCCCAGGAACGATGCCGGCATCGCGGTGTTGTCCTCGGCCGCAACACTCACGCCCCCCAGCTCGCAAAGATAGCTCGCGCGCCTGAGGGGATCCTTGAGGCGCTCGTATGCTTCGTTGACGCGGACTGCCCACTGCATCGCAAGACGCTGTTGCGCAGCGCCGGCCGCCGCAAAGCGATCGGGGTGCACTTGCCCCTGCAAGCTGCGCCGACGCGCGTCGAGCTCGGAGCGCTCGAGCGCAAGACGCCGGGGCAAGCCGAACAGTTCGAAATCGTCCCCGTGGAAGCTCATGGAGTGAGAGGGCCCGCGCAGCGCGACCCGCTGGAAACAGCGGCGCGGAGGCCTAGACCCGGAACGACTCACCGCAGCCGCAGCGGTCCTTTTCCTTCGGATTGTGGAACTTGAAGCCTTCGTTCAGCCCCTCTCGAACGAAGTCGAGCTCGGTGCCGTCGATGTATGGAAGGCTCTTCGGATCGACGATGACCTTGACGCCGTGATCTTCGAACACGACGTCTTCCGCAGCATAGGCGTCAGCGTACTCGAGCTTGTAGGCCAGGCCGGAACAGCCGGTGGTCTTGACGCCGAGCCGCACGCCGACGCCCTTGCCTCGCTTGCCGAGGTAGCGCGTGACGTGGCGGGCGGCCGCCTCGGTCAACGTCACGGCCATCTCAGTGCGCCACGGCAGCAGCGTCGCGCGCCGCTTCGACTGCATTCCTTGCCTTGGCATCCTTTGCCTTGTAATCGCTGACCGCGGCCTTGATCGCGTCCTCGGCAAGGATCGAGCAATGGATCTTCACCGGCGGCAGCGCCAACTCGTGGGCGATCTGCGCGTTCTTGATCGCCAGCGCTTCATCGAGCGTCTTGCCCTTGACCCATTCGGTCACGAGCGAGCTCGACGCGATCGCCGAACCGCAACCGTAGGTCTTGAACTTCGCATCCTCGATCAGCCCCGTTTGCGGGTTGACCCGAATCTGCAGCTTCATGACATCGCCGCACGCGGGGGCTCCGACCATGCCGGTGCCGACCGTCTCGTCGCCCTTGTCGAACGATCCGACATTGCGCGGGTTTTCATAGTGCTCAACGACTTTTGGGCTGTATGCCATTTATCTTCTCCTAGCGAAACGAAGTGAACGTGGGGGCATGGCCGGGCGCCGGGCCGTTCCCAAGCCCGGCCGCGCCCCCTCGGGGGGCAGCGAACGAAGTGAGCGTGGGGCCAACATCAATGTGCCGCCCACTGGATCGTGCTGATGTCGATGCCGTCCTTGTACATGTCCCACAACGGCGACAAATCGCGTAGCCGGGCGACGCGGTCCTTCAACGTGGAGACGACGTAGTCGATCTCGTCTTCGGTGGTGAATCGGCCGATCGTCATGCGCAAGCTCGAATGCGCCAGCTCGTCGCTGCGACCGAGGGCGCGCAACACGTAGCTCGGCTCGAGACTCGCCGATGTGCAGGCCGAGCCCGACGACACGGCAATGCCCTTGATGCCCATGATCAAGGACTCGCCTTCGACGAAATTGAACGACATGTTGACGTTGTGCGGAACACGCTGCGTCGGATGGCCGTTGAGAAAGGTCTGCTCGATCCCCGAGAGCCCGTCGACCAGCTTGCGTTGCAGCATGCGGATTCGTTCGCTTTCGGTGCCCATCTCTTCGCGGGCCAGGCGAAACGCCTCGCCCATGCCGACGATCTGGTGCGTGGGCAAGGTGCCCGAGCGCATGCCACGCTCATGGCCGCCCCCATGCATCTGCGCCTCGATCCGGATTCGCGGCTTGCGCCTGACGTAAAGGGCGCCGATGCCTTTGGGTCCGTAGCTCTTGTGCGACGCCAGGCTCATCAGGTCGACCGGCAATGTCGCGAGATCGATGACCACCTTGCCGGTGGCCTGGGCGGCGTCGACATGGAAAACGATTCCGCGCTTGCGACACATCGCGCCGATCGCCGCGATGTCCTGGATGACGCCGATCTCGTTGTTCACGAACATCACCGACACGAGGATGGTGTCGGGGCGAAGCGAAGCCTCGAGCTTCTCCAGGTCGAGCAGGCCGTCCTCCTGAACGTCGAGATAGGTGACCTCGAAGCCTTGCCGCTCGAGCTCGCGCATCGTGTCGAGGACCGCCTTGTGCTCGGTCTTGACGGTGACCAGGTGCTTGCCGCGCGTCTTGTAGAACTGTGCCGCGCCCTTGATGGCGAGGTTGTCGGACTCGGTGGCACCCGAGGTCCAGATGATTTCGCGCGGATCGGCGCCGACCAACGCCGCCACTTGCTCGCGCGCCTTTTCGACCGCTGCCTCGGCCTCCCAGCCCCAGGCGTGGCTGCGCGATGCCGGATTCCCGAAGTGCTCGCGCAGCCAGGGAATCATGGCGTCGACCACGCGCTGATCCACCGGCGTGGTCGCGCCGTAGTCCATGTAGATCGGGAAATGGGGGGTCATGTCCATCGGCTGGGGTTCACTTCGCGAAGGCGGCGCCGAGCGCGAAAACAGAATTGGGTGCGGTGATCTTGATCGGCTTGACAACCGGCTGAGTCGAGATCGCCCGCTTGACCGGATGCTCCTCGATCGAGACGCCCTTGGCGATCTGCTCGTCGACCAACTTCCTCAACGAGACCGAATCGAGAAACTCGATCATCTTGGAATTGAGGCTGGCCCAGAGGTCATGCGTCATGCAACGGCCGGCGTCGTCGCCCATGCAGTTTTCCTTGCCCGCGCAACCGGTGGCGTCGATCGGCTCGTCGACCGCGACGATGATGTCGGCGACCGTGATCTCCTCCGACTTGCGGCCGAGCGAATAGCCACCGCCAGGACCGCGCGTGCTTTCGACGAGCTGATGGCGGCGGAGCTTGCCGAACAGCTGCTCCAGGTACGACAACGAGATCTGTTGCCGGGCGCTGATCGCAGCGAGCGCAACCGGGCCGGAGTGCTCCCGCAAGGCGAGGTCGATCATCGCAGTCACGGCAAAACGGCCTTTGGTGGTCAGACGCATAAAAAACACTCCTCGGGTTGCGGAATCGGCCGCTGCTTCCAGCGACACCACACCCTGGCAAAAACCAGGCCGCCGACTCACCTATTTCTTAACCCGACCAATTTAGTCGAGTATAGCGGAAGCCGACTGATTTGGTCGAGATTGCGGCGTTTGGTTCCGCTTCAAGAGCCCGGCAGATGCACCGGCGCAATGCTGTCGACGCCCGGTGCCCCGAAGGCTTGCTCGCGCAGCGCGGCCAACTGGTCGCGGACCCGCGCCGCCTTCTCGAACTCAAGGTTCTTGGCGTGCTCGAGCATCTGCCGCTCGAGCAGCTTGATGCGTTTGCCGAGGTCTTTTTCGCTCAACGCCTCGGTTGCGGCGGCTTGCCGGCCGGCCTTGAGCTCGTCCTTGCCCGACTTGTCGTTGTAGATCCCGTCGATCATTTCCTTGACCCGCTTGACGACGCTGCGGGGAGTAATGCCTTCCGCGGCGTTGTGCGCGATCTGCCGGGTCCTCCGCCGCTCGGTTTCGCCGATCGCCTGGGTCATCGAATCGGTGATCTGATCGGCGTAGAGGATCGCCTTGCCGTTGAGGTTGCGCGCTGCTCGGCCGATGGTCTGGATCAGGCTTCGGCCGGAGCGCAGGAAACCTTCCTTGTCGGCATCTAGGATGGCGACGAGCGACACCTCGGGAATGTCGAGCCCTTCGCGGAGCAGATTGATGCCGACCAGCACGTCGAAGGCGCCGAGGCGCAGGTCGCGCAGGATCTCCACCCGCTCCACGGTCTCGATGTCGCTGTGCAGATAACGAACCCGAACGCCGTTGTCGGAGAGATAGTCGGTCAGCTGCTCGGCCATGCGCTTGGTCAGCGTCGTGATGAGCACGCGCTCATCGACTTCGACGCGCTCGCGGATTTCCTGAAGTACGTCGTCGACCTGATGCGTGGCCGGGCGCACCTCGACCAGCGGATCGATCAAGCCGGTCGGCCGAACCAGCTGCTCGACGACCTGGCCGGCGTGCTCCGATTCGTAGACCGCCGGGGTTGCCGAGACGAAGACGGCCTGGCGCATCTTGGCCTCGAATTCCTCGAACTTGAGCGGCCGGTTGTCGAGCGCCGAGGGCAGCCGGAAGCCGTAGTCGACGAGCGTCGTCTTCCGCGCCCGGTCGCCGTTGTACATGCCGCCGAGCTGGCCGATCATGACGTGGCTCTCGTCCAGGAACATCAGCGCGTCCTTGGGCAGATAGTCGACCATCGTCGCCGGCGGCGATCCGGGCGGCGCCCCTGACAGGTGCCGGGTGTAGTTCTCGATGCCCTTGCAGTGGCCGATCTCCTGCAGCATCTCGAGATCGAAGCGGGTCCGCTGCTCGAGCCGCTGCGCCTCGACCAGCTTGCCGGACTTGACCAGCTCGTCGAGCCGCCAGCGCAGCTCTTCCTTGATGGTGTCGATGGCGGAGACGACCCGGCCGCGCGGCGTCGCGTAGTGGCTCGCCGGATAGATCACGAACCGCGGAATCTTCTGCCGGATGCGGCCGGTCAGCGGGTCGAACAGCGTCAGCGACTCGAGCTCGTCGTCGAACAGCTCGAGGCGGATCGCCAACTCGCTGTGCTCGGCGGGAAACACGTCGATGGTGTCGCCGCGAACCCGGAAGGTGCCGCGCGAAAAGTCGTTCTCGTTGCGCGTGTACTGCATCCGGATCAGGTGCGCGATCGCGTCGCGCTGACCCAGCTTGTCGCCGGTGCGCATGATCATGCGCATCTCGGTGTAGTCCTCCGGGGCGCCGATGCCGTAGATCGCGCTGACCGAAGCGACGACGATCACATCGCGTCGCTCCAGAACGCTCTTGGTCGCCGAGAGCCGCATCTGCTCGATGTGCTCGTTGATAGCCGAATCCTTCTCGATGAAGAGGTCGCGCTGCGGCACGTAGGCTTCGGGCTGGTAGTAGTCGTAGTAGCTGACGAAGTACTCGACCGCGTTCTTCGGGAAGAACTCGCGGAACTCGCTGTAGAGCTGCGCAGCCAGCGTCTTGTTCGGTGCGAAGACGATCGCTGGACGGCCGATCTGGGCGATGACGTTGGCCATCGTGAAGGTCTTGCCCGACCCGGTGACGCCGAGCAAGGTCTGAAACGCGAGCCCATCGCGGATGCCT
>JALYXU010000247.1 GCA_030946925.1 Pseudomonadota bacterium | reverse complement strand
CTCCAGCTCCGCACGCCCGGTCGCCGAGCACTGATGAGCGGCGCGGCGACGACGGCCGGCGGCGCGCCGGCCCCTGGCCGTGCCGAGCCAGCACCGGCGGCAACTTCTGCCGCCGCAGCTCCGGCCTTGCCGGCGCTGCAGGGCGGCCAACTCGTCCTCGGCACCATCGCCCTGTCGCTGGCGACGTTCATGAACGTGCTCGACACGTCGATCGCCAACGTCTCGATCCCGGCGATCGCCGGCGACATGGGCGTGAGCCCGTCGCAAGGCACCTGGGTCATCACCTCGTTCGCGGTCGCCAATGCGATCTCGGTGCCGCTCACGGGCTGGCTGACGCAACGCTTCGGCCCGGTCCGGCTGTTCGTCTCCAGCATCGTGCTGTTCGTGATCGCCTCGTGGCTGTGCGGGCTGGCCCCGAACATCGGCATGCTGATCGCGTTCCGGGTCCTGCAAGGCCTGGTCGCCGGGCCGATGATCCCCCTCTCGCAGACGCTGCTGCTCTCGAGCTACCCGCGGGCCAAGGCCGGAACGGCGATGGCGATGTGGGCGGTGACGGTGCTGGTCGCGCCGGTCGCGGGTCCCTTGCTCGGCGGCTGGATCACCGACAACATTTCCTGGCCGTGGATCTTCTACATCAACATCCCGGTCGGGCTGATCGCCGCGGCGATCACCTGGTCGATCTACCGGTCGCGCGATCCCGGGCCGAACGAGACGAAGCTCGACTATGTCGGCCTCGGCTTGCTCGTGCTCTGGGTCGGCTCGCTGCAGATCATGGTCGACAAGGGCAAGGAGCTCGACTGGTTCAACTCGGGCCAGATCGTCATCCTCGCGGTCGTCGCGGTGGTCGGCTTTGCCTTCTTCCTGGCATGGGAGCTGACCGAGGAACATCCGATCGTCGATCTGCGCCTGTTCGGGCGGCGCAACTTCCTGATGGGCACGCTGTCGCTGTCGGTGGCTTACGGCCTCTTCTTCGGCAACGTCGTGCTGCTGCCGCTCTGGCTGCAGCAGTACATGGGCTACACGGCAACCTGGGCCGGCCTGGCGACGGCACCGGTCGGCGTGCTCGCGATCATCTTGTCGCCCTGGGTAGGCAAGAACGTCGCACGGATCGACCCGCGCAAGCTCGCCAGCGTCGCCTTCCTCGGCTTCGGCGCGATCCTCTGGATGCGCTCGCGCTTCAACGTCCAGGCCGACTTCGAAACGATCCTGATCCCGACCTTCCTGCAGGGTGCGGCGATGGCCTTCTTCTTCATCCCGCTGCAGGCAATCGTCTTTTCCGGTCTGACCCCCGATCGCATGGCCGCGGCCGCCGGCTTGAGCAACTTCGTTCGCATCACGGCCGGTGCGATCGGCACCTCGATCTTCACGACCGCATGGGAGAACCGTGCGGTGCTGCACCACGCCGAGATCGCCGAGACCGTCAACCGCGGCAACAGTGCCGCGACTGCGACGCTGTCGCAGCTCGGCGCCGGCGGCTACGACGCCACGCAGGCGCTCGCGACAGTGAACCGGATGGTCGACCAGCAGGCCTACACGATGGCCGTCACCGACATCTTCCTGCTGTCGGCGATCCTCTTCGTCAGCTTGCTGGCGCTCGTCTGGATGGCGAAGCCGACGCTGGGCGGCGGTGCAGCTGCCGGCGGCGCGCACTGAGCTCTCGTCGACTCAAAGGCGAAGGCGCGCCGCGTAGCCGGTCATCTCGAGATAGCCGCGACCGAGCTCGCGGCCGTCGCTGCCGAAGAGCCGCGACAGACCTTCCCAGTAGATCGCGCCGGTGCTGGCCCGACTGTCGAGCTCCTGATCGTCGAGCATGGCCTTGACGACGAAGGTCCCCGCCGGCGTCGCGACGCTCCATTCGACCGGATAGACGGCCTTGGATGCGGGGCTCTGCCAGGTCCTGCCGGCGACGAAGGCGACATCGCCGGCCGCGAAGTTGCGGCTCATGCCATCGGCTGCGCGGTAGCTGCCGCCGGCCCACAGCTTCGTCCCGTCGGCGCGGCGCAGGCGAAATGCGGTGAGCGCCGCGCCGTCGTCGAGGTTCATGCCGATCCAGTCCCAGCCGACCGCGTTCGAGTCGAGAAACGAATCGCTCCATTCGTGGTCGAGCCAGGCGCGGCCGCCGACTGCCTGGGCAGGCGCGCCGCCGACCGCGAGGCTGCCGCGCGCCGTCAGCTGCGGCTCGCTGTAGTAGCGGCTCGACTGCGCCGGGTCCGGGCCCTTTCGCGACAGTCCGTCGACGCCCTGCAGCAGCACCGGCTGGGTCGCGTCGAGCTGGAGAGCGAAGGCGAAGCCGGCGACATCGCTGCCGGCATGGGCCCGATAGCGGCTCCGGCCGGCAGCCACGCCTCGCTCCAGACGCCAGTCGCGCAGCACGACGCGGGTGTCGTCGCTCGCCGCGGTGGCGATGCCGAAGCCGCTGCGGGCGATGCGTTGGTCGTGGCGCAGCCGAGCGCCGGCGATGTCGCTGACGGCGGCATGGGCGAACACCAGCTCCGACGCGGCAAAGCGACTGGCCCCGGCGCCGGCGATGCCGGTCGCGGCGCGAAAGAAGGTGAGCTGAAAACCGTATTCGCCCACTGCGCCGTTGAGGTGGCCGGTGAGATACCACCACTCGATCTTCGACGCCTGGTGAGCGCCGTAATCGCGCGGCCACCCCAGCGCCGTCGGCGGCGGACCGGTCGACGTCGTCGCGGCATCGATCGAGGCTGCGCCGGCGAGAGGCGAGGCCAGGCCGGCCAGCGTCAGGGCGCGTCGTGTCAGCATCGGTCGAGCATCGCATAGGTAAAAAGGTGCAGGCGTGTCCTGAGCCACGCGGGCGGCGGCCCTGCATCGCGTCGGCCGATTGCGTCGGCCATGCACGCAGGTGTCGGCACGTGGTCAACACGACTTGAAGCTGTCCGGGCTTTGCACTAGTCTGCTGCGTCGCCTGTCCCAGGCAGTGCCAGCCATTTCACCAGGAGCTTCTTCGATGCGTCATCAATCCCTCGCCTTTGCCGCCATGGCCACGCTCGGCCTTGCTGCCTGCAGCACCATGACCGGGAAGAGCGACATGACCTTCTTCGTCTCGAGCAGCGGCTCGGGCAAGGGCGCCGACCTCGGTGGCCTCGCCGGCGCCGATGCCCTCTGCACGGCCAAGGCCGCTGCGGTCGGATCGACCGGCCACACCTGGCGCGCCTACCTCAGCACGGTGCCGTCGCCCGGGGGTGCGGCGGGCGTCAATGCGCGCGACCGGATCGGCCCCGGTCCCTGGCGCAACGCCAAGGGCGTGGTGATCGCCCAGTCGGTCACCGATCTGCACGGCAGCAACAACCTGAACAAGCAGACCGCGCTCACCGAGAAAGGGGACATCGTCAACGGCCGCGGCGACACGCCCAACATGCACGACATCCTGACCGGTTCGCAGCCCGACGGCACCGCCATCGTCGGCAATGTCGACACGACCTGCGGCAACTGGACCAGGAGCGGCGAGGGCGCGGCGATGCTCGGGCACAGCGACCGCACCGGCCTCGACGAAAGCGCGCCTGCGAAATCGTGGAACTCATCGCATCAATCGCGCGGCTGCAGCATCGAGGCCCTCAAGGCCACGGGAGGCGACGCGCGTCTCTATTGCTTCGCCGCCAACTGAGCGAGACAGCATGAGACCTGCTGAGCCCAGCCGACGCATCGAGCGATGCCCGACTTCAGCACGCTGAAGGTCTCTCACGACGGCCGCAACCCGCGCATCGCCCGGCTTCGCCTGGCCCGCCCCGACCGGCTCAACGCCATCAACGGACGGATGCCAGGCGAGATCCGCGAGGCGGTGGCTTGGGCCGAGGCCGATCCGGAGGTCCATGTCATCGTCGTCGAGGGCGAAGGCCGGGCCTTCTGCGCCGGCTACGACCTGGTCGAGCTGGCCGAGGAAACACCGCTCGGCGGCAAGACGGAGAACCCGTTGCAGCAGGAAAAAGAGCCCTGGGACTCGATGCTCGACTACGCGGTGATGAAGCGCTACACCGAGGACTTCATGGCGCTTTGGCGGACCTCGAAGCCGACCATCGCCAAGGTGCACGGCTACGCGGTCGCCGGTGGCAGCGACATCGCGTTGTGCTGCGACTTGCTGATCATGGCCGACGACGCCAGGATCGGCTACATGCCGACCCGCGTCTGGGGCTGCCCGACGACGGCGATGTGGACCTTCCGCCTCGGCCCGGCCCGGGCCAAGCAAATGCTATTCACCGGCGACACCATCAGCGGCGCCAAGGCGGCCGAATGGGGCCTTGCCAACATTGCGGTGCCGGCGGTCGAGCTCGATGCCGCCTGCGACGCCCTCGCGGACCGCATCGCCGGCGTGCCGCGCTCGCACCTGGCGATGCACAAGCTGGTCGTCAACCAGACGATGCTGACGGCCGGTCTCGAGCAGGCGCAAACGTTGGCCACCGTCTTCGACGGCGTGACTCGGCACAACCCCGAGGGCGTGTGGTTCCGCCGCCAGGCGCAGGCGGAAGGCTTCAAGGCCGCGGTGGAATGGCGCGACAGCGGCCGGGCCATTCCAGAAGCCGATGAAGCGAGGGCGATGGCCGCTGAACTCGAGCGACGGATCGGGGGTCGGCAGCAGGGCGGGTGAGTCGTCACCAGTCTTCCCGCACCGCCAGGACCGCCTCGCGGCCGACCGCGCCGCGTGCCGACAACCATGCGGTGACGATGCCGGCGGCGATCACCGCGCTGCATAGGGCGGCCAGGCGCAACCCCGGCAGCCGCAGGTCCATCGTCCAGTGGAAGCTCTGCGGGTTGACGACTTCGACCAGCACCGCGCTGACGGCGATGCCGAGGCCGAGCCCGAGCAACGCGCCGACGCCGGTCCAGACCGAAGCCTCGGCGCTGACCACGGCGAGGATCTGCCGGCGAGTCAGGCCGAGATGGGAGAGCAGGCCGAACTCCTTGCGCCGGGCCAGCACTTGCGCCGAGAAGCTCGCGGCGATGCCGAACAGGCCGATCGCGATCGCCACCGCCTGCAGCCAGTAGGTGACGGCGAAGCTGCGGTCGAAGATCCGCAGCGAGGCGGCGCGGATCTCGCGCGGCGAAGCGAATTCGAGCAAGGAGCCGTCGCCGCCGAGCCGACCGGCGGCAGCGCGCAGGCTCGCTTCGACGGCGCCGGTGCTGGTCCCGGGAACCAGCCAGAGCGCCAGATCGTTGCTGCGGTCGTCACCGGTGAGGCGCAACCAATCGCCAGCGTCGAGGACGATCGCGCCGGACTGGCGGGCGTAGTCGCGCCAGACGCCGGCCACGAAGACCTCGGCGCGGCCGCCGTCGGGCAGCGGCATCGCCAGCGTCGAGCCGACGCGGGCGCCGTACAGGGCGACCACCGCTTCGCTGACGTAGACCGCGGTAGCGCCGGCCGGCACTGGCGCGATGTCACCGACCAGCGGCAGGCGCTTGGCCGGGTCGCCGAGCGGTCGCGAGATCAGAGCGACGCTCGGTCGAGTCGGTTCGAACAGCACGGTGACGACGCGCTGCGCCTCGACCCGTTGCACGCCTGCCAGGCTACGCGCGAGCTCGGGCAGACGCGTCGGCAAGGTCGCGATGTCGCCGACGCCGGGGCCGGCCCCGGCGCGCGCATACAGGTCGGCGGGCAGGACGACGTCGAGCCATTGCGTGACGGCATCGCGAAAGCTCGCGACCATGACGGTCAAGGCCACCGAAAGCGCCAGGCTGGCGACGACGCCGGCAACGGCGATGGTCGCGCTGTCGCGCTCGTGCCGGGCCCGCTCGACGGCGAGCAAGGTGAGCGCATGGCGCGACGGCCGCAGCGCGCGGAGCAGCAAGCCGACACCGCCCGGAACGCAGGCGATGCCGCCGATCAGCAGGCAGGCGACCGAGGCGTATGCGGCCAGCGGAATGTCGGCGATCGGCGGCAGCAAGGCCAGGCCGATGCCGAGGCCGATCGTCGCGACGCCGAGCAGCAACGAGCCGTGCCGCGGCGGGCGGAGCACGAGCCCCTTCAGCGCCTCGGCCGGCGCGATCGTCTGGGCCGCGCGCGCCGGCAACCAGCCGCCGATCAGTGCGGCGACAACGCCGAGCGAGCCATACAACGCGGCACCGCCGGCATCGACATGAAGCGCAGGCGCGACGCCGGCGAAATAGCCGCCGCCGAGATCGCCGCCGAAGAGGCGCAATGCGGTCGCTGCGAGCACGGCGCCGAGGGCCAGGCCGAGCAGGCTGCCGACCACGCCGATCGCGGCCGCCTCGCCGAGCACCAGGCGGAGCCGGCCACGCGCCGGCAGGCCGAGCACACCGAGCAACGCCAGCTGCTGCTGTCGCTGTGCGACCGACAGCGACAGGATCGAGAAGACCAGGAACGCGCCGGTGAACATCGCGACCAGAGCCAGGACCGTGAGGTTGACGCGGTACGCGCGCGAGACGTTCGAGACCCGCTGCTCGGCCTCGCCGGGAGCGGCGGCGCGGACGCCGGGCGGCAGGCTCCAGGCACGGATGGCGGCGGCGCGGTCGGCACCCGGAGCGAGGCGAACGTCGATCCGGGTCAGGCGGCCGAGCAGGCCGAAGCTGTTCTGCACGCCGGCGATGTCCATCACTGCCAGAGGTGGGCCGCCGGCGGCGATGGTTCCGGCGTTGGCCAGCGCGGCCCGGCCCGACGCAGTGCGGACGATCACCGGCGTTCCGGCCGTGACGCCGGCGAGGCGGCGCTCCGCCTCCGGGTTGAGAAAGAGCGCGTGCGGCTCGATCACCGCGAATCGATCGGCGCCGGCACGCGGCAGCGGCAACAGTGCCGGCGCCAGCCCCGCGACGACCAGCGCGTCGACGCCGACGATGCGCAGGCCGACCCGCTTCGCGCCGGCATCGAAGGCGTCGGTCTGGACCTCGACGATCGGGCTGGCCAGCGCGACCGAGGCCGATCCGGCGATCCGCTCGTACAGCGCTTCGTCGAAGCCCGCGCTCGGGCCGACGACCTGCAGATCGGGGAGGCCGTCGACGGCGCGCACCGCGGCGCTGAACTCGGCAAGCGCCGAGGCATTGATGAGATGGACCGAGAAGGCGAGGGCGACGCCGAGCATCACCGCGACCAGCGCCGCGGCATTGCGCCACGGCTGATGGCGCAGCTCCGGCCACCAGAGCCTTTGCAGCAGCGTCAGCACCCTCGCAACGTCCTCAGGCTTCGATGCCGGACGGCGTCAAGGTGACGATCCGATCGGCACGTGCTGCCGCAGCGCGCGAGTGCGTCGCCAGGACGCAGGCGGCGCGCTGGTCGCGAACCTGCTCGACCAGCAGCGACATGATCCGGTCCGCGGTGGCCGGATCGAGATTGCCGGTCGGCTCGTCGGCCAGGATCAGCTGCGGCCGATGGACCAGGGCCCGGGCGATTGCCACCCGTTGCAGCTGGCCGCCGGAGAGCGTCTGCGGCAGCCTGCCGCCGAAGCCGTCGAGGCCGACCGCGGCGAGCATCGACGCGACGCGTTCGGGGTCGGCACGCCGCTGCAGCAGCAACGGCAGGCCGACGTTGGCGGCGACGCTCAGATGCGGCAGCACATGAAAGGCCTGGAAGACGAAGCCGAGCTGGTCGCGACGGAAGAGCGCCTGCGCCGGCTCTGCCAGAGCGTGGATGTCGGTGCCGGCGATCCGGATCTGGCCGGAGTCGATGCGATCGAGCCCGGCGATGCTGTTGAGGAGCGTCGACTTGCCGACTCCCGACTCGCCGAGGATGGCGATGAACTCGCCCGCCTCGACGGCGAGACCGACGTTCGCGAACACCGTCGCATCGCCATAGCGCTTGCTCAACGCGACGATCTCCAGAAGTGACATCGCCTCAGGCTCGGGCCGAGGCGAGCTCGACGACGAGATCGGCGGCGTCGCGGATCGCGGTCAGAGCGTCGCAGGCGACGACCCGCCGGCTCGCCATCGCGCGCAGCCACGTCAGCTGCCGCTTGGCGAGTTGCCGGGTCGCCGCCGTGCCGGCGGCCTCCAGCTCGGACAGGTCGCCGGCGTCGAGGCCGGCCCACGCCTGGCGATAGCCCACCGCCCGCATCGCCGGCGTTGCAGCGTCCAGGTCGCCGCGCCGGCGCAAGGCGCGCACTTCGTCGACCAGGCCGGCGGCGAGCATCGCCGCGAAGCGCTGGCCGATGCGCGCATGCAGCCAGGCCCGGTCGACCGGCTCGAGCGAGACCATCGGCGGCGGCTCGCGGCGTGGCCGCTGGCTGTTCCACGCCGACAGTGGCTTGCCGCTGGCCCGATAGACCTCGAGCGCGCGCTGGATCCGCTGCCCGTCGTTGCAGGAGAGCCTGGCGGCGGTGCCCGGATCGATCGTCGCCAGCTCCGCGTGAAGGGCAGGCCAGCCGTCGCGCGCGGCACGGGCATCGATGTCGGCGCGGATGGCGGCATCGGCCGCGGGCATCGCGTCGAGGCCGTCGAACAGCGCCTTGAAGTAGAGCATCGTGCCGCCGACCAGCAACGGCAGTGCGCCGCGTGCGTTGATCGCCTCGATCAGGACCGTTGCGTCGGCGACGAAGCGCGCCGCCGAATAACGCTCGGCCGGATCGACGATGTCGAGCAGATGGTGCGGCACCGCGGCGCGCTCTGCCGCGCCTGGCTTGGCGGTGCCGATGTCCATGCCGCGATAGACCTGCGCCGAGTCGACGTTGACGATCTCGACGCGACGTTGCGATGCGAGGCGCCCGGCAACGGCGATCGCCAGGGCGCTCTTGCCCGAGGCAGTCGGCCCGACGATGCAGACGCAGGCGAGCGGGCTGATCACGCGGCTAGCGTAGCAGGTAGGAACCGGACGACAGCGGCTTGGCGCACTTGCCCACTGCACTCGGCAGGTGCATCCGATGACCGCCGATGGACGCTCGTCAAGAATCGCGGCACAACGTTGAGGCCATGATGAAACGATCGATGAGAAATGCCGCGATCGCTTGCGCTGCCGGCGTCGCGGCCGTGGCTTTTTCGCAAGCAGTCAGCGGCGCCGAGATCACGCTCTACGAGCACGCGAACTTCGCCGGAGCCGAGCTGACATTGCGCGGCTGGACGCCGAGCCTCGAATCGACCGGGTTCAACGACCGGGCCTCGAGCGTCGTCGTCACATCCGGGAAATGGGAGCTTTGCACCGATGCCGACTTCAAGGGCTACTGCCAGACCTTCACGCGCGGCGAATACCCCGTCATCGACGGCCGCCTGAACGACCGCATCAGCTCGGCGCGCGAAGTCGGCAGTTATGGCGATCGCCGAGGCAGCTACAACGACTATGGCCGCGGCGCCCTGCAGCTGTTCGAGCGGCCGAATTTCGAGGGCGCATCGGTGCAGCTGGCCGGCGACACGCCATCCCTGCGCGACAGCGGCTTCAACGACCGTGCGGCCAGCCTCATCGTCAGCCAGGGAACGTGGGAGCTCTGCGTGGATGCCGGATTCACCGGCGGCTGCCGGACCTACGGGCCGGGGCGATACCCGGGGCTGGGCTACGGCATGGCCGGCCAGATCTCGTCGGCGCGGCTGCTGCGGCGTGCAGGCGACGCGCCAGCGGTCATCTCCGCCGGTGGTCCGCCGGTGCCGGCACAGTCGTTCGGCCGGGCGATTCTGTACAGCGAGCCGGGGCTGCGCGGCGCCAGCCTGGCGGTGTCGAGCCCGGCTGGCGACCTCGACCGTTCCAACTTCAACGACGTCGCCGCGTCGATGTACGTCGAGTCAGGCAACTGGCTGGTGTGTCGTGATTCCTTTTTCCGAGGCGACTGTCGAGTCTTCGGCCCCGGTCGATACGACGACCTGAGCGCAATCGGCTTCGATCGGGCGATCTCTTCGTTGCGGCCGAACGGCGAGGACGCCCCACCGCCGCGACCGCCCCAACTCGTGGGAGGCCAGGCGCCACCGGCCCCGAGCGTGGCGGGCCTCGAGATGTTTTCCGAGCCGCAGTTCGGTGGCGAACGGATCGAGGTCAACACCGACCTCCGCGATCTGGACCGCGTCTCCTTCAATGGCCGGACCGCATCGGTCATCGTCCGTGGCGGTACCTGGGAGCTCTGCACCGACGAGCGCTTTGCCGGCAGCTGCGCGGTGTTCCGGCCAGGCAACTATCCGCGCATCGGCGGCCTGACGCGCCACGTCGCCTCGGTGCGTCGCGTCCAATAAGATCGACTCTCCGGCGCGCGTCGCGTCTACCGAAGGCAACCCATGAACGTCAATCTTGGCATCGGCCCGTTGATGGCGCTGCTCGCCGGCATCCTGATCCTGATCGCGCCGCGCCTGCTCAATTTCATCGTCGCCATCTACCTGATCGTGATCGGCCTGCTCGGTCTGTTCGGCGGCCACCTCAACCTGCACTGAAGCGCTCGTCGGCGCCGAGATAGCGCCACTGGCCGGTGGGCAACGCACCGAGCAAGAGCGCGCCGACACGAACACGCTTCAGGCCGAGCACCTGAAGTCCCACCGCTTCGCACATCCGGCGAATCTGACGCTTCTTGCCTTCCTGAAGGACGAAGCGAAGCTGATCGGCGTTGACCCACTCGACCCGCGCCGGCAGCAGTGCCTCGCCATCGAGCGAGAGGCCGTGCCGGAGCAGCTCGAGGCTCGCAGGCGGCAGCGGCGCGCCGCCGGCGGTGGCGACGCGAACCAGATATTCCTTCTCGATGCCGCTGCCTTCGCCGACCAGCTGCTTGGCGATGCGCCCGTCCTGCGTCAGCACCAGAAGGCCCACTGAATCGATGTCGAGCCGACCGGCCGGAACCAGGCTGCGCAGATGCTGGGCCGTGAAGTGGATCGGCGACGGGTCGTCGCGCCAGCGGTTTTCCGGCGTGACCAGCACCCGGGCCGGCCGGTAGCCGTCTTCGGCCTGGCCACTGACGAAGCCGACCGGCTTGTTGAGAAGAACCGTGACCAGCTCTGCCTGAGCTCGCCGGGCCCGCGGATCGATGGTGATGCGCTGGCTCGGCACGACTCTCGATCCGAGCTCGCTGACGACCCGGCCGTCGACACGAACCCAGCCGCGCGCGATCCAGACGTCGGCTTCGCGCCGCGACGCGAGGCCGAGCTCGCTCATGCGCTTCGACAGGCGCAGGCTGCCGTCCGAATGCGCCGAGCCGGGCTCGTCGGACGCGCTCATCGCTGCAGCCTCGGCCCGCGGCCGGTTCCGCCGAGCGAGACGGAGCGCGCCCTTCGGAGCGGTCGTGCCGGTGCACTCATCGACCGCGCCAGAACATCTGGTCGAGCTCGCGCAGCGTCACCTGGCGCCAGGTGGGCCGGCCGTGGTTGCATTGGTCGGCGCGCTCGGTCCGTTCCATGTCGCGCAGCAATGCATTCATCTCGTCGAGCGTCAGCTGGCGATTGGCGCGGACCGCGCCGTGGCAGGCCATCGTCGAGAGCAGGCGGTCGCGGGCGCGGTCGAGCGCGGTGCTGGCGCCGAGCTCGGCCAGCTCGGCGAGCACGCCGCGCGTCAGCTCGACGA
>JALYXU010000243.1 GCA_030946925.1 Pseudomonadota bacterium | reverse complement strand
GAGGTCGGCGACATCGCCCGGAAGTTCGAGGACTACGGCGTCGAAAGCATCATCTACACCGACATCGGCCGCGACGGCATGCTGACGGGCGTCAACATCGAAGCCACCGTGAAGCTCGCGCAACAGCTGACGATTCCGGTCTTCGCATCGGGCGGCCTGTCGTCGATGCAGGACATCGAGCGCCTCTGCGCGGTCGAGGACACCGGGATCGAAGGCGTGATCTGCGGCCGGGCGATCTACAGCGGCGACCTCGATTTCAAGGCCGCCCAGGCACGCGCCGACGAGCTCGCCGACGCCTGAGCGTCGAGCCGGCTCGCCCGCGCGCCCGCATGCTTGCCAAACGGATCATTCCCTGCCTCGACGTCACCGCCGGCCGGGTCGTCAAGGGCGTCAACTTCGTTGCCCTTCGCGATGCCGGCGATCCGGTCGAGATTGCGGCCCGCTACAACGAACAGGGCGCCGACGAGCTGGCATTTCTCGACATCACCGCGACCAGCGACGGCCGCGACCTGATCCTGCACATCATCGAAGCCGTCGCCTCGCAGGTCTTCATCCCGCTCACGGTCGGCGGCGGCGTGCGCAGCGTCGCCGACGTCAGGCGGCTGCTCAATGCGGGCGCCGACAAGGTCAGTTTCAACTCGGCCGCCGTCGCCGATCCACAGGTGATCCGCGATGCCTCGGCCAAGTACGGCGCGCAATGCATCGTCGTCGCCATCGATGCCAAGCGACGCGCCAGTGGCGAAGGCGCCGGCGGCTGGGACGTCTACACGCATGGCGGCCGGCGCAACACCGGCATCGACGCGGTCGTCTGGGCCAGGCAGATGGCTGAGGCCGGAGCCGGCGAGATCCTGTTGACCAGCATGGACCGCGACGGCACCCGGAGCGGCTTCGATCTGGCGCTGACACGCGCCGTCGCCGACGCGGTCGAGGTGCCGGTGATCGCCTCCGGCGGCGTCGGCTCGCTGCAGCACCTCTCGGACGGCATCCGCATCGGTGGTGCCGATGCCGTGCTGGCGGCGAGCATCTTCCACTTCGGCGAGTTCTCGGTGCAGGACGCGAAGGCCCAACTGGCTCGCGACGGCTTGCCGGTGCGATGGTGAAGGCAGTGAAGGGGCCGGCACGCTCCGGCCCACCACACGAGGTGCGCATCATCGCCGGCGCCTGGAAGCGCAGCAAGCTGCCGGTGCTGGATCGGCCGGGCCTGCGGCCGACACCCGATCGGGTTCGGGAGACGCTCTTCAACTGGCTCGGACAGAGGCTCGACGGCTGGCGTTGCCTCGACGCCTTCGCCGGCACCGGCGCGCTCGGCTTCGAGGCGGCCTCTCGCGGGGCGGCCGAAGTGGTGCTGCTGGAGCGCGACCCGGTGCTGGTGGCGCGCCTGCTGGAAAGCAAGACGCGCCTGCAGGCGGCGGCCGTTCGCATCGAGCGCGCCGATGCGCTGCAATGGATGGCACGTGCGGCGCCCGCCTCTTTCGACCTGGTCCTGCTCGATCCGCCGTTCGATCAGCCGCTCGCCTTGCCCGCGCTGGCCGTCGCCAGCCGAATCGTCGGCGACGACGGCCTCGTCTACGTCGAAACGGCAACCGCGATCGATGCCGACGCGGCGGCGGCCGCCGGCGCCGTGCCCTGGCGCGCTGCGCGCGCCGGCGCGGTCCACTTCCATCTCTTTCGCGGCATCGGTGCGGTCTGAGCGCCACGGCTACACTGCCCCGCACCCCTTCGTGAGCGTTCCCCGGCCCAGGAGATGGCATGACATCGGTGACCCGCCTGACCGCCGTGTATCCCGGCACGTTCGACCCGATGACCCTCGGTCACGAAGACCTGATGCGCCGCGCCAGCCGGCTGTTCGAGCGCCTGATCGTCGCCGTCGCCGCGGGTCACCACAAGCGGACCATGTTCTCGATCGCCGAGCGGATGCAGATCGCGGTCGAGCTGTCGGCCAGGTACCCGAACGTCGAGGTGATGGAATTTCGCGGCCTGCTCCGTGATCTCGTCGTCGAGCAGGGCGGCAAGGTGGTGGTGCGCGGCCTCCGCGCGGTGAGCGACTTCGAAAACGAGTTCCAGATGGCAGGCATGAATCGCCAGCTCATGCCCGAGGTTGAAACCGTCTTCCTGACGCCGAGCGATCAATTCCAGTTCGTCTCCGGGACGTTCGTGCGGGAAATCGCCAGCCTCTCCGGCGACGTGTCCAAATTCGTGTCACCCTTGGTCCTCGACCGCTTGCGCGATCGCGTCAAACGAGGCCAGGACCAGCGGTAGGCGACATGTCTTTGCTCATCACCGACGAGTGCATCAATTGCGATGTCTGCGAGCCCGAGTGCCCGAACCAGGCGATCTCGATGGGCGAGACCATCTACGTCATCGACCCGAGGCGGTGCACCGAATGCGTAGGCCACTTCGACGAGCCGCAGTGCGTGCAGGTGTGTCCCGTCGCCTGCATCCCCAAGGACGTGGCGCATGTCGAATCGTCCGAGACGCTGTGGGCGAAGTACCGACGGCTGCAGGCTGAAGCGATCGCCTGAGCGGGAGCGGTCCCAGGCCTTCGAGAAGGCTCGCGGCTCAGGCCGGCGCGGCCTTGTTCGCAGCCTTCTTTTTCGGAACCCGCGCGATGAAGTCGTCGTGCTCGTCCTGCAATACGCTTCGCTTCCGGG
>JALYXU010000090.1 GCA_030946925.1 Pseudomonadota bacterium | reverse complement strand
TGCCGGCATCGACCGGGCGACTCGCCTGGTCGAGCAGCTCCTCGTCCTGGCGCGGCAGCAGGCGAGCGCCGCGACCGGCGTGAAGACGGAACCGGTGGCGCTGGCGGACATCGTCCGCCAGGAGCTGATCGATGCGACTTCGTCCGCGCAGGCCCATGCGCTCGACATCGGTCTGGCCCACGCCGACGAAGGTGACGTCGTGGGCCAGCCGGAGGCGCTGCGCATCCTCGTTCGCAATCTCGTCGACAACGCCCTGAAGTACACGCCGAGCGGCGGCAAGATCGACCTCGAGGTCCGTCTCACCGGCGACCGCGTCGTGCTCGGCATCGACGACAGCGGACCCGGCATCGCCGAGCCCGACCGCGACCGCGTGCTCGACCGCTTCTACCGCGTCGAGGGCACGCAGGCTCCGGGAAGCGGCCTCGGGCTGGCGATCGTCCATGCGATCGCCGACTTCCATCACGCGACCTTGACGCTCGGCCGTTCGGCCGCGCTGGGTGGGCTGCGCGTGACAGTGAGCTTTCCGGTGGCGGGCTGAGCTGGCCGGGAGACGCCAAGGGCCGCGCGCGAAGTCATCAGCCTCGCTTAAGTTTTTGGCCGGACGATCAGGACCGCCTGACGCCTTGGACCGACTTTTGAAAACCGTACCCGATCCTCGCTCGCCAGAGCCCCCTTTTGAGTTGCCGAGCGGCGAATCGTTCATCCGTGGCGAAGCCACCTTCGGCGTGGTCTGCGTCCGGCCCTTCGATGTCGTCTGCGAATGCGTGGAGGCTTGCGTCACGCAGGCCGGGATGAGCGTCGTGCATCGGCACGAACTTGGCCGGCTCTTGCCCGATGCGTGCGAGCCGCTTCCTTGGCAGTGCACCACGTTCGAAGTTCTCGAGCGCGAATTCGCAGGCCGCCTGATCCGGCTCGACTCGAGCCTGGCGCACGTTCTTCCCTGGCGCATCTGCGTGCAGGCGGGCCCGGAGATGACCACGGTGAGCACGGCGATGCCGAGCATCGTGATCACCGAGTTCGCGCACGACGCTGCGGTCGGCCGTCTGGCGCGCCGATTCGAATCGGCGTTGCAGATCGTCTTGCGCAGCGTCGCGGCGCGCGTCAGCGGTCGCGCTTAAGCGCCGCCTAAGGGCCCGACCCGATAGTGAATAGTGCGTCGTGCCAGCCACCGTCCCAGTCCCTTTCTCGTCCCCTGGAGCTTCCATGAAAACACGTTCAATGACCCCTTCCCGCCTTGTCCTCGCGCTCGTCGCGATGGGCGCCATCAGCGGTGCAGCCTTCTCCCCGATCACGCACGCGGCGGAGCTCGTTGCGGACAGCGCCGCCGCATCGACCGGCGAGATCGCGGCCCCCGACTTCTCGAAGATCGCGCAACGCTACGGCGCCGCAGTCGTCAACATCAGCGTCACCGGCAACAAGCGCGCCACGGCCGATGACAACAACCAGCCTGAAGTGCCGGGCATGCCCGGCGCGCGCCCGAACGACCCGTTCAACCAGTTCTTCAAGCGCTTCCAGGGCCCGAACGGCGGTGCGGCACCGCACGACACACCGATGCGCGGGCTGGGCTCGGGCTTCATCATCAGTCCTGACGGACTGATCCTCACCAATGCGCACGTCGTGCAAGGTGCGAAGGACGTGACCGTCAAGCTGACCGACCGCCGCGAGTTCACGGCCAAGGTGCTGGGCACCGACCCCAAGACCGACATCGCGGTGTTGAAGATCGATGCCAGGAACCTGCCGGTGCTGACGATGGGCAAGGTCAGCGACCTCATGGTCGGCCAATGGGTGCTCGCCATCGGCTCGCCCTTCGGCTTCGACAACAGCGTCACCGCCGGCGTGGTCAGCGCGAAGGGCCGGTCGCTGCCGGGCGATGGCTACGTGCCCTTCATCCAGACCGACGCCGCGGTCAACCCGGGCAACTCGGGAGGACCGTTGCTCAACGCGCACGGCGAAGTCATCGGCATCAACTCGCAGATCTACAGCCGCAGCGGCGGCTTCGAGGGCCTGTCGTTCGCGATCCCGATCGATGTCGCCGTGCAGGTCAAGGACCAGATCGTGGCCACCGGACACGCCAGCCACGCCCGCCTCGGGGTCGCGATCCAGGAAGTGAACCAGACCTTCGCCGATTCCTTCAAGCTCGACACGCCCGAGGGCGCACTGGTGTCCAACGTCGATCCTGGCAGCCCGGCCGACAAGGCGGGATTGAAGGCCGGCGATGTGATCCGCAAGGTGGACGGCCACACGATCGTGAGCTCGGGCGATCTGCCCTCATTGATCGGCCAATCTGCGCCTGGCAAGGTCGTCAGTCTGGGCGTCTGGCGCCAAGGCAAGAACGAGCAGTTCAGTGCGACGCTGGCTGACGCGAACGAGGCTGCGACCAAGCCCGCCAAGGCTGAACTCGCTGTCGGACCGGGCAAGCTGGGACTCTCGCTGCGGCCAATGCAGCCGCAAGAACAGCAGGAGTCCGGGGTCCGGGGCGGCCTGATCGTCGAGGATGCCGCCGGCCCTGCCGCGCTGGCGGGCGTGCAGCCGGGCGACGTCCTCGTCGGCGTCAACGGGATCGCGGTCAAGAACGTCGATCAGGTGCGCGAGGCGGTCGCGAAGGCGGGCAGATCGGTGGCGCTGCTCATCGAACGCGACGGCAACAAGATCTTCGTTCCCGTGCGCATCGGTTGACCCCTGCGACCGCGCGCGACCCTGGTCACTCGTGATGCAGAACGCGCCGACGCAGCACTCGTCTGCGCGGCGCGCATTTGCCGAGGGTTGGGCGCTTGCGCGCCCTTTCTGGCGGGCTCCAAGCGAGCGGCGCGCCTGGGCACTCCTGGCTGCCGTCGTCGCGCTGACGCTCGGCACGGTCTGGATCAACGTGCGTTTCAGCGTCTGGAACAACCGCTTCTACGACACGCTGCAAAACCACGACCTCGCCGGCTTCTGGCACCAGCTCGGCATCTTCTGCATGCTGGCCACGGTGTTCATCGTCGTCGCCGTCTATCGCCAGTACCTGCAGCAGGTGCTGTTCATGCGGTGGCGCGCCTGGCTGACCCGACACCTGCTCGACGGCTGGCTGCAGCCAGGGACCGCCTATCGACTCGGCCACGGCGAGGGCGCGCTCGACAACCCCGACCAGCGGGTCGCGGAAGATGCGCGCGGCTTCGTCTCGTCCAGTCTCGATCTGTCACTCGGAGTGCTCAACGCCTGCGTCACGCTGGCCTCGTTCATCGGCATCCTCTGGGCGCTCTCGGGCACCTTGACGATCCCGCTCGGTCACGGCATTGCCGTCCCGGGCTACATGGTGTGGGTCGCCATCGCCTATTCGCTCGGCGGCACCTGGCTCAACCACCGTCTCGGCCGGCCGCTCGTGGCGTTGAACGGCGAGCAGCAAAGGGTCGAGGCGGACTTTCGCTACCGGCTCGTCCAGATACGTGACCATGCCGAGGCGATCGCCCTCGCGTCGGGCGAGCCCCGCGAGCGCTCGCGCCTGGCGGACCGGTTCGATGCGATCCGCGCGAACTGGTCGCAGCTCATCCGCACGACCAAGCGTCTGACCTGGTTCTCGGCCGGCTACGGCCAGGTCGCCAACGTGTTTCCGATCCTCGCCGCTGCACCGCGCTATTTCTCGGGCGCGCTGAAGCTCGGTGGCCTGATGCAGACGGCGCAGGCCTTCGGCCAGGTGCAGGGGGCACTGAGCTGGTTCATCGACGCCTACCCGCGTGTGGCTGATTGGCGCGCCACGGTGCACCGCCTGACCGCGTTCACGGCCGCGACCTCGAGCGATGAGTCTGCTTCGATTGCAAACGCCGGCATCAGGCGTTCGGTGCGCGGCGACGGTGCGGACGACGCGCTGAGCCTCTCGGATCTGTCGGTCGAGACGGCCGACGGGCGCTCGCTCGTCGGCGTTCCCGCCCGCACGCTCGTGGCCGGTGACCGGCTTCTGATCACGGGTCCTTCCGGAAGCGGCAAGAGCTCGCTGCTGCGCGCCGTCGCCGGTCTCTGGCGCCATGGCCGTGGCCGCATCGAGCTGCCGGCGGCGGCGACGATGATGTTTGTCTCGCAGCGGCCTTACCTTCCGGACGGGACGCTGCGCGAAGCGCTCGCCTATCCGCACGACCCGTCCGGCCTGAATGCCGATGCCGCGGCGAGCGCCTTGCGCCAGGCCGGGCTCGGCCGGCACGCCCACCAGCTCGACAAAGGCGGGGCCTGGTTTTCCACGTTGTCGCCCGGCGAGCAGCAGCGCCTGCACTTCGCACGCGCCTTCCTGCAGCGGCCGGATTGGGTGTTCCTCGACGAATCGACCTCGGCGCTCGACGAGACCGCCGAACGCCAGCTCTATCGCACGCTGCATGCGATCTGCCCACGCACGACGGTCGTGAGCGTCGGACATCGCTCGTCGCTCGTCGCCCTTCACGACGTGCAGTGGCCCATCGACGGCAAGAGGCAGCCGTCGCCCGAGCAGGTGCAGGCCGCGGCGTGACGGCCTTCGCTGAAGGACGGCCCTGGACACGCGGGTTGCCTGTGCGGAAACTGTGATTTCTTTCTCCTGCGCGAAGTCGCGCCTGCACGGTCTCTTCATCAAGTTGCCATGCGCTTCTTGGTGGTCGAGACGGGCGCCTGGCTCGCTGCTTGCAGCCTACGGCGTCGCCAATCACCCGAAGCGGCACGCCGGGAGACCGGATTCGTCCAGGCGCAGGCAGACGCGCACCGGCGACGCGGCGACGATGTTCGTCTACGGAGCTCGAGCGCGATGATCCGGTATCACCTCCACGCGACCGACGGCGGGATTGGCCACGTCGATGGGATGATCGTCGACGACGAGACCTGGACCATCCGCTATCTCGTCGTGAACACCAGCGTCAGCGAGTCGCCTCCAAAGTTGCTAAACCCGCGAAATCTCGGTCTCGCGTCTTGCCCCTTCGGCCCAGTAGCCGGCCTGCCCATAGTGTTCGTAGAGGCCCACCTCATGCGCACGATCCGGCGCGCTCGATGGGTCATAGGCCGGCGCATCCTTGATTGCCTGTCGCGTCAGCTTGACGGACACCTTCGAGTCGCCCCAGCGCACGCCCTCGATCCACTGAGGAGCGACCAGCACCTGGTGACCTTGCCACCAGTTGCTCGTGTTGACGATGAGGTAACGAACCGCCCACGTCGCGTCGTCCAAGAGCATTCCATCGACATGGCCGATGTCGCCATCGCTGGTATGGACGTGATATTTCAGGACGGCGCGGCAACTGCGTAGATGAGGGTCCTCGGTGCGGCTCCGCGCCTCTTCGGCCCGGGCATACGCTTCCTGCCCTTCCGAGCGGATCGCCTGCGGCGAGCCATAGCCGCCGTAGCCGGGCATCATCAGATTGGGATACATCCCGCCGCCCCAGTAGCCGGCGCCGCCCCAGTAATAGGGATAGCCGTAATACCCGGAATATTCAATTTCGTGCTGCCGCGAGACCGGCTTATCGGTGTCGACGTCGGGGCTGTTGCGCACCTGCTCCTTGGTCATCCCGACATGGAGAAGCCTCTCCGCCCAGTCCGGGCGGCCAATGGCGATGGGCGAGACGAGCACCTTGCGACTCGCAAGCCAGGCGCCGGTTTCGACGATGAGGTAGCGGACGACCCAGGCCTGGTCGTCGAAATAAAAATCCTTGACGTGGCCGATCGA